>CALBNP010000163.1 GCA_937896505.1 uncultured Bacteroidales bacterium
GATGCGTTGCTGCTACGTTTTATTTTTGCACGTACATATATTTTGTCACCCATTGGAAAAGCCGCGCGCGTTTGACCCCCGAGGGCGAGTTGCGCTGACCCTTGAAAACGATTTTATTTTGCCCCCCCCAAAAACCTGGTCGGTGGGGTCAATTTTATTTCGACTTATTTGTTTGCCTTGATCTTACGCACGCTCTCACCCGTGAGTTCAATCTGATGTGCAGTATGTACAATGCGGTCAAGCACAGCATCTGCCACTGTCGGGTCGCCGATTGCATCATACCAGTTTGACACAGGCAGCTGAGATGAGAGGATGATGGACTTGCGTTCATGACGGTCCTCTATGATGTCGAGCAGTATTGCGCGCTCCTTGACATCAAGCGGCACGAGGAATGCATCATCGAGTATGAGTAGCTGACAGCGCTCTATCTTCCTGAGTTCCGACTCCAGGCTGCCTTTTGTCTTTGCCACCTTAAGTGCTCCGAGCAGTCGTGACATATTTGAATAGAGCGTCCTGAATCCGTTCTTGCATGCATGGACCCCAATAGCGGTAATGATATAGCTCTTGCCTACACCTGCTGAGCCTGTAATAAAGAGATTCCTGCCTTCGCGAACAAAGTCTAGCGAGAGCAGTCGTTCCATCTGGTTCTGGTTAAGACCACGATTGATGCTGTAGTCTATTTCTTCGGGATATGCCTTGTAACGGAATCCTGCTCCCTTGACGAGACGCTCAATGGCAGCCGCAGAGCGGTAATCCCATTCCCGAGCAAGCAGCCATGATATGAATGCGTCAGGCGTCATGGCCTCTGCATATGTAGCGGAAAGGCTTTCCTCAAAAGCATTAGCCATTCCCGTAAGTCTCATGCGGCGCATCAGTTCGAGCGTCACCTGATTGCGTTCCTTCTCCTGCACGATAGGTGCAGTCTTGTTATTAATTGTTTTCATTGTCCTTGTCTGATGTAAAGTTTGTAAATTTTGATTTCTGTGAGTAATATTCGCGACCACGTATGTTCTTGTGATTCTGCGGTTCAAGAGTTACCTCCCCCTTCTCTCCGTCGGGCGAGAGGAATGCGGCATCGTCACCACGCTCCAGTATTTCCCTGACCTCGTTGTAGCCGTAGAGCCTGCCTTCCGAGGCACAGGCGCAGGCTGCCACCAGGCGGTCAAGACCATATTTTTTCTCCAGCGACATGATGCCCCGACATGAACGGAAAGCCTTGGGAGGATACTTTACCTGCTTGGCAACATCCTTGAGATACAGAAGCAGGATATTGTCTATCTCTCGCGCACGCTGATAGATCTCCTCAAGGTCCTTCTCGTAACTGCCGTGATGACCAGGCAGGCCATGTGCCTCCTTCTGGCTGTAGGTGTACGGAGTATCGTCACGTTGATGGATGGTCACCAACTTCAGACCATAGTAGATGTTGACGTTCTCTGCATCATAGATGAGATCCACGCGCTTGCCGATGTACTCCTTGGGCACGCTGTAGTTATGCTTGTTCAGCACGACGAAGCTGTTCTGCATCACGGTTGCCGCCTTGCGTAACTTCATCTGGTAGCGCATGGCAGGGAGCGGTTGCAGGAAGCCCTTCTCCGTCTCCTCGAACAACTCGCGGCGTGACTCCTTGCGACCGCTGAGCCTGCGGTCGTTGAAGGTGGTCAGCGATGTACGTATGGCTGCATTGAGAGAGTCAAGGTCATGGAATACCATGCCTTCGATGTCCACGTAAACTGACCGGTACATCAGCTTTACGGCATTCTCTACGAGAGCCTTATCCTTCGGACGGCGGGCTCGCGCTGGATAGACAGCCATATCGTAGAACTCTGCCATTGCGGCAAAGTCCTCGTTGATAACCGGCTCGTTGCGGTCACTCCGTGTAACGGCTGCCTTCAGGTTGTCGGGAACGATAGCCAGAGGTGCGCCTCCGAAGAAGTGAAGGGCATTCTCGCAAGCTGTAATCAGAGCTTCCTTCTTCTGAGTCCAGACGGCTTCGCAGTAGGTGTAGTGACTGCAGGGAAGGATGGCTACGAACACCTCCACGTTGCGTATCTCGCCGGTGGACTCGTCCACGACCTCGAGTTTGTCGCCTGCGTAGTCGATGTACATCTGGTCGCCAGCCATGTGTTCCACGTGACCCACGGTACGTGTTTGACACGTGTAGGCACGTATGGCCTGCTTGAACTGAGTGTACCGGTAGCCATCAGGATGCTCCTTCAGATACTCATCATGGAGTGACTTTGCTGTCACACCCTTCTTGCTCAGGCGCTTCACGTAGTCGGGAACGAGCGCGTCCAGTTCCACTCGACGGGACGAGGGTACACGGCTGCGGAGCTTTCCGTCAAGGAACAGTTCCTGCAGTTTCTCTTCCGACATGGACAGCAGCTGTTCTGTCGTCAGTCCGCTTTTTTGATACTTGCGCACATATTTGCGCACAGTGTTGCGGGACAGGCAAAAAGCATTCGAAATGCTTTTTATTCCCATCCCCATTGCGTAACATCGCAATAAATTCTTTAATTTTGCCATTAATTTAATAGTTTTTAGTTAACCACCGACCAGGGTAGATAACGCAAAACTACAAAAAAGCCCCTGAAAAACGATTGCTTTTCAGGGGTCATTTTTATTTCGCCACGAAGGGTCAACGCTATTTCGCTCGACGGGGTCAGCGCAACTCGCCCTCGGGGGTCAAACGCGCGCGGCTTTTCCAGGAATCGAGGGTGAGGCAGTTTTAGCTTATAGCTTATAGCTTATAGCTTAGAGGTGAGAGAGGGGACTTCGCCAACGATAACGATACGCTTAGAGCTACGATGACTGATGTTAATAATCATTAATACGTAAAGATTTTTCTTGGAAATTCCCTTCATGTCGGAAAAAAGTTGTACTTTTGCACTGAAAAAATAGTGGTGAGTCACTATAAAATTTGCAGTAAGTAAAGGTGTTTTTTGAGATATGATGATAGAACGGAATAAATATCTGGGCCAATTGATGGCCAAACGCTGGAACGGAAAAGTGAAAATCATTACCGGTATCAGGCGATGCGGTAAGTCGTTCCTGCTTTCCAATATCTATAAGCAGGCATTGGTGAATGAGGGTGTGAGTGAGGATTGTTTCGTGGAAATTGCCCTTGATAAGAAGAAATGGTTGAAGTACAGAAATCCCAATGAACTGTATGACTACGTGTCGGCGCATACGAATGACCCGAGGAAACGGTACTATGTCTTTATTGACGAAATCCAACTGTCGTACAAGGTAAAGAATACTGACATGGATGACAACTTGGTGCCGGAGGAGGACAGAGACTTGCTATATACAACGTTCTATGACGTGCTGAATGACTTGATGGAACGTGAGAATCTGGATGTGTATGTGACAGGAAGCAATAGCAAGATGCTGTCAAGGGATATTGTCACCAACTTCCGCGACCGTGGCAGCGAGATAAAGGTGTATCCGCTGTCGCTTTCAGAGTTCTATGGTTTTGCCGGTCTTGAAAAGGTGGACGCTTTGGAGCAATATCTGCAATATGGCGGTATGCCCTTGGCTGTATTGGAGAAGGATGAGAAGCTGAAACGAAAGTATTTGATTGATTTGCACAAGAATGTATATCAGAAGGATATCGTGGAGCGTTATAAACTGAAGGACGATGTGGTGTTGAGTGCATTGGTTGATGCTATGGCTTCGGCCGTAGGTTCGCTCACGAATCCGCACAAGTTGGCATCAACTGCCGGTTCGCTACTTGGGGCTTCAACTTCAGATAATACGATAAAGAACTATCTTGACTATCTTGAGGATGCATTTCTGTTTCAGAGTGCAAAAAGGTGGAATGTGAAAGGAAGAAAGTATTTTGATAAGATACAGAAGTATTATGCCGTGGATCTGGGGTTGAGGAATGCAAAGCTTAACTGGCGGCAGACGGAACGTTCGCATCTGCTGGAAAACTTGATTTACAACGAGCTTGTCGGATGTGGGTATCAAGTGGATGTCGGCATCGTGGAGGTGGACAAGATTATTAATGGAAAACGCGACCGTGGTCAGTATGAGATTGATTTTGTGGTAAATACCAATATCGGAAAGGTGTATATCCAATCGGCTCTGAATATCGATACTCCGGAAAAGAAGGCACAGGAAACTTTCTCGCTCAGGAATACAGGCGACTTCTACCGCAAGATCGTAGTGCTGGACGGCAGCTCTCTGCCATGTGCTGATGAGGATGGCGTGATTTATACCGGAATCATCCCGTTCCTGCTCGGTGGAGTGATGGAAGAGTTGGTGGAGGAGAGGAAGTAGAGAAAAAAGCCCCAGTCTTGCGGCTGAGGCTGGGTTGACGATAACGATAACGATACGATACGCTTCGCTTCGCTACGATAATGATTGGAAAAGCCGCGCGCGTTTGACCCCCGAGGGCGAAGTTGCGTATGGTTGTATTTTGTATGGTTTTCAAGTACTTAAGATGACACAAAGGTAGTACTTTCTTACGAAATTACAAAACATAATGAGAATTATTCTTCAATAAATGGTTTTAGTATTTGTCAACATGTTCTTTCAGAATATCGACAATTTCCGTATATGAACCCTTTAGTTTCTTTAAATTGCTATCGCTGTCATTGAACCCAAAAAGTTCATTAGAGATTGTTTTTGGGATTAATGGATATGAAATTATGTCGCACCTACGGCGCTTAGGATTGGGTGGGCTTTTCAATACGTAGCGCTATCGCACTACGCTTTATTATTCCGCCCGTACCGGGTTTTTGAGGTTTTTGTAAGGAGCAACCTGCAAACAGACATTCCCCCACTAAAAATCCACTGTGCCTACTTTGTCTCGTTCAGCACCGCGCGGACGGAGTACCCGCTGCTGCGGTTGTAGTCGGACACGCGCTGGTCGCCCGAAGAGAAGCTCAGTTCGTACGCTAATTTGCCTCCAGTAGTCGTGGAATTAGGCGTGGAAGTCCAGTATTCTCCGTATGCGCCCTGACCGTAAACATCGCTGTAACCGCTGCTGCCGGCAGCAGGAAAGAACACGCTGTTGGATGAATAGTCGCCCTTACCGGTGAAGATTCTTCCCTTTATGCCAGAGCCGTTGTAGTCGTTTGTCCATGTAACATCGCAGTTTGTAAGGAGTTTGTCAAAATCATCTTTTGTCGGCATGCGCCAGTTGTCGCCCCAGAGTTTGGTGGCGGTATCATCATTACCTGTGAGAGTCACGGGACCATACACGAAGGCTGCTCCTCCATCCCTGTCTATACTTTTGCCCCAGCAATAATAGCCGCCGTAACTCACTACCTTGCCGTCAATAACTCCTACATTATACTCGGCAAACTTCGGACCATCAGCCCAGAGTTGTACCCATTTGACTTTACCGATGATTGCGGCTGATGCCCAGCCTTGGCCGAATGGGAATGAAGGTCCGTCCTTAAACACAACTTTGTCTGCTTCATCGAGTGAGTATGTTTTTACCAACACGTTGTCCTTATAGATTTCTACAATCTGTGCATTCATTCTCATTGTGGCAGCGAGTGCCAAGAGTAAAATTAGTTTTTTCATTTGTTGTTTAGTATGTTGATTTGATTCATTGTGCAAAGGTACAAAATTATAACCAAAATCTTTATCTTCTATCCCGAATTCACGTAGTGCCATCACAAGTACTCAGTACTCCACTCGTACACTGGCTTTATCTGGATATGAAGACCGTCTTGATCTATTTCTTCATAATGGTGGTCTGTCAAAAGTAAGAGGTTTTTGCATTTTGTCTTGTGGTGGGCATGAATCAAGCCTTTGATTTCTCGCATACGAGTCTTGCTTGACGAAATGTCATACGACACTTGTATGCATTGGAGCACTTTGTTGCCGTCGCACACCATAAAATCACATTCGTAGGAACGCTCTTTGAGATAATAGATGTCCCATCCTTCATTCTTGCATTTACGCATAAGATGAGTCAGTACAACAGTCTCAAGCCTCCAACCGAGATTTTCACCGACAAAAGCATTTTCCCTTTGGTTCATCATCGCCACGTCAACAGCATAAACCTTTTCGCCGGTAGTCCGTTGCTTGCTCTTTTGAGAATACTTTTGTATTCCAACCAACATATAAGCTTCTTTGAGATACTTGATGTAGTTATGAACGGTATGGACGGACTTGAAATCAAACAGCTCCATCAAATCGTTTGTGGATACGACACAAGGGGCTATGTTTAAAAGGTGATTGGCCATGCTTTCAAACTGAGCGGAATAGTTGATTTTGTATCGTTGTTCGATGTCTCGCTTTAATATGTTGTCAACGAGGTTGGCTATGTATTTCTTTTTATTATGTGTTTGAAACAGTTCTGGGAAACCTCCCTGCATAAGATAGTTGTCAAATGCGTTTCTCAGATCTGCAATTCCGCTGGTTGTACGAAGCTTGAAGTCAATGCCGTTCATATAGCAATATTCAGCAAACGAAAACGGATAAAGGGCGATTTCACTGCTGCGCCCGGTAAGATGGGTTGCCAGGTCACTGCTCAGCAATTTGGCATTGCTTCCTGTTAATATCACATGTATCTTCGTGCGGAGAAGTCGGTTGACAAACAAAGGCCATCCCGTTATATTTTGAATTTCATCGAGAAAGATATATTTGAAATCACCATATATCTTGAAGCAAACTTCAAGAACGTCGTTTAACTGGTTGGTGTCTATTCCCTCCAAACGTTCATCGTCAAAATTTACATAGGCAAAATGAACATTGGCTCCTGCGAGAGTCTGTAGGCACAGTGTTGACTTTCCGCTACGTCGCACGCCGATGATAACTTGGGCTTGCGGACTATTCAAATCCACCAGATTCTCTTCGTTTCTTGAGCATAGATGTTGTTTTGACCATTTATCTATCTCTGCCTTCTGGTCGCTAAGTATAGTTTCCAGAGTCCTTTTGTCAATAGAAGCTTCTTTCATGGGTGCAAAGATAAGAAAAATTTATCATGCAGTGCACTATTTTACAAAAAATATTTGTCTTGACTGCACTATTTTGCAATTTTTACTCTTCTTGACTGCACTATTTTGCGGTTTTTGCGGCACAGGTTGAGGGCACTGTAAAAGTCCTGAAAGGACATAATAATCCCCAATCGGTCATTAGGATACCCGAGTTCTCTTAACAACTTACAAACCTCGGAGAGGTTTTCTCTGTGATAACCCTGGGTTGCGACGAAGGAGCACACCCGGGGTATGTTGCAAGCACTCTGGAGGAGTGCCCTCTAATAATGCGCATATGATGATAACGGGCTCCCCTCCAGGAAGTTTGTTTGTCTGGCTTATGCCCGAGGGTGCACTTAGTGACCCCTGGTTATCGCAGAGATGTCCCCTTCGGGGAACAAAAATTATATGCTTTGAACCTATATGTTATCCCGCTCACGTATTTCTAATGAACTTTTTGGGTTGAACTCGTATTCTACGTTAGTTTCGAGTGTGACTTCTACGTCATCGTTAAACTCTACGCTGAAACCGTACTCTTGCAGGATTTCCTTTTCAATGTAAGGATGCAGTAATTCTTATATTTGAGCAAAGATGCCGTACTCTCGCTCAAAAACCTCTGACTCCAAATACTCAACCTCAATGTAAGTTCTTTCTACACGAGAAATATGCATCTTTCCTGCACAATGAAGTCTCTCGCACTCATCAATTTCTTTCTTAAAATCATCATAAGTCCATCCGTTATAGAACATCTTCCATAATACGTCGTTTTCTATAGGATAATTGTACAAAGGCTATCGTCATTTGTTTTTACAGTTCCTTTACATCGTGCATATTTGCCCGGACTTGCCTGATACTATTCCCAAACTTGCTCAATCTTTTCTATTTTTCCAGATCCATGGCATCTGCTACATTTACCTATATGACCAGGATCGCAATTAGGACATTTTATTGTTCCAGTTCCGAAAGGACTATTATACCAGCCCTGTCCGTTACACGTTGTGCAAGAACCTGTATAACATTGCGGACAATCTACAATGCGTTTGACATTTTTCCATTTCTTTTGTGGATTTGCTTGATTATTGTGATTAACCGGTGTGTTTCTTTCTGAAGAATTAGTTGTAGGCGTAGAACCACCTGAAGGAGTGACGCTGTTTGGATCTACGAATCCCCAACCTATTGTTCCTGTTCCTTGGCAAACCATACAAATAAGCTGACCCACTCTCCCTGTTCCATAACAATTCCAGCAATCAACATTGCGTTTGGAACTACCACTTGATCTTTTTGAGCCGGTTGAACTTGAAGAAGTGCTGTTTGTTTTATTCGAACTTTTTACAGAGGTAGAATTAATATTTTCCGATTTAACGGATGTTTTTGTTTTCTTTGATGTATCTGATATGCAGATTTTCTTTGTCAAACTCCCATTATTGTATGTCACTGCATATACACTACCATTTGTTTCTTTCAGAGTTCCTTGTCCACTTCTCTTATCATCTTTCCACTCGCCAACATATTTATCACCATTAGCCCATGTGTATGTTCCTTGTCCACTTCTCTTATCATCTTTCCACTCGCCAACATATTTTGCACCGTCAGCCCAAGTGTATGTTCCTTGTCCATTTTTCTTGCCATCTATCCATCCTCCTACATATTTATTTCCGTTAGCCCATGTAAAAGACCCCTGACCATTCCATTTTTCATCCCTGATTTCTCCAACATATTTTCTTCCATCTGCAAAAGTGTATGTTCCTTGCCCATTCATCTTATCATCCCTAAACTCGCCAACATACTTATCACCGTCAGCCCACGTGTAAGTTCCTTGTCCATTTTTCTTGCCATCTATCCATCCTCCTACATATTTATTTCCGTTAGCCCATGTAAAAGACCCCTGACCATTCCATTTTTCATCCCTGATTTCTCCAACATATTTTCTTCCATCTGCAAAAGTGTATGTTCCTTGCCCATTCATCTTATCATCCCTAAACTCGCCAACATACTTATCACCGTCAGCCCACGTGTAAGTTCCTTGTCCATTTTTCTTGCCATCTATCCACTCTCCTACATACTTATTGCCATTAGCAAAAATAATTGTGATTTTTTCATCCGTTTTGAATGCTATCTTGCTGATTTTTACTTTTTTACAGCCAGAAAATATATGTTTTCCATTGCACACAACAGAATTTGGTATTGTGATATTAGTAAGTTCATAACAATTTTCAAATGCATAGTCATCTATAACTTCAACAAAATTAGGAATTTCGATAGTTACAAGACTTGAACAGTTTTGGAATGCCCCTTTTTCGATTCGCATCACAGAATTAGGAATAGTGACTGTTGAAAGTGACTTACAATACGAAAATGCGTTATCTCCAATAGTAGTAACAGAATTTGGAATTATGACACTCTTTAGATTTTTGCAACCATTAAACGTACCATAGCTAATTTCTGTTAAGGAATTAGGGATTTCAATACTTGTAAGACTATTACAACCCCAAAAAACACTTTGCCCCATAGTGGAAACAGAATTAGGTAAATCAATTTTTTTAAGGTTATCGCAGTGGCTAAAAGCAAAAGCTCCGATACTAGATACAGAATTAGGAATAATGATGCTTGTAAGACCTATACAGTCAGAAAATGCACCATGTCCAATACTTTTAATGGAATTTGGAATAAATGTATTCTTGCATCCAGCTATCAATTCGTTTGATATAGATTCTACTATTGCATTACAATTATCACGGCTATCATATTTGGAATTTTCAGAATCAACAACGATACTAACAAGATTTTCACAATTGGCAAATAAATAAGAGCCAATATTTGTGACTGATTTTGGTATAGTGATGGACGTAATGCCTGTTGATTGAAACGAATAACTTCCTATTTTCTTTACAGAATTTGGGATTTCAATATTAGTAAGGCTTTCGCAGCCCTCAAAAGCATGATCACCAATAATATTTACAGAATTAGGGATTTCAATATCTGTGAGTTTTTTACAGTCATCAAAAGCACGATCATCAATAATAGTTACAGAGCTAGGAAGCTTAATACAAGAAAAGTTACAGTAAGAAAATGCACTTTTTCCAATCTTCGTTATAGTATTAGGAAGAGTAACTGATTCTAGTTTACAACAAAAGAATGCTTTGTCACCTATATTTGTAACCACGTCATTAAATATAATTACTCCATTCCCATCTTTGAATGTGTGGGATATAATTTTTGAATTAAACGAATTCTCGTGGATAGCTTGTGCATATTTTTTCGTTGTTAATTTCAATTTTTCACTAGCAGTGTAATGAATTTCGTTATTTGGAATAACTTGCGATAGGGTTGTGAGAGTATAAAACCATACCAGATACATTAAAAGTATAACAAAATTTTTATTCATAATCGTAACTCGTTTGAAATTACTAGCAAAATTACGAAAAATATAATAAAGTTTAATCAAAAAGTCCTAAAAAGTAATAGGAATTAATGATTTTTTTTGAAATAAACACCACCTTTATGTGTTTGACATTCTCCTTACTGTCAATCTTCGTGTCAATCTCCACCATCGGGAAGGGAGTTTCTTTCTGACCGATGACATAGGTTTTGCCTTGCACATCCTCAACCACGAAAGCGAGTTCCTGACTTGCCGGGATCTCGTCTGTAGTGGTGAATTGGAGAGTAGTCTTCTCCAGCGAGGAGCCGTTATCGTGTTCAGAGGCAGCTTCACATGAAGCATCCCCATAGAGTTCTATGTGCGTTGCCGAATTGAATACGCCGACGGGCATCCCTGAAAGATGTTTCAGTATGATGTCAGTCGGCAGGAGTGCGCAAGGCAAGTAACCTATTGATTTGACAGAGTGAAGAGATTGGCGCATAGGTGGACAGATTTGCGTTGAAGTCGGGTTGATTTTCTATGATTTTTTACGATTTTTGCTTGTTTTGTGGTTAGTGAGCCTACCTGTAGCACAATATACCGCACGTTTGCGTTGCAGTATCTTGGCGATGGTATTCCAGTTTCGGTCATCATCCTCGATGCCGTGTTCCCTCATCCATGCCGATATGACGATGTCATTCTTCTTGGTGACATTGCCGACGGTGTGGAGGTCTTTCCACAGCTGCACATTAAATCTTTTGTGTATCGCGTATCATCATCGTTTTGCCACTGATATATTATTGTTTTTATCGATGGTTGTGAAGACAGTGTCGCCTTTGCTGACGAGTTCTCTCAGAAAGACCTCTACATCAGGTCCTGCCACCGGTTGAGTCGGATAACCAATAGAGTTGTTAACATAAATGTGTATACCTTTTTCAAACGTACCTCCAGCATATGTAACATCTAGCACATGGGTGAAATAGTATGTTTTCCCCATGTCGACGGAGGTATTTTCTTTCAATCTATAGCTGGTGAAAGCCTTTTCTGTTACAGATTCAGTGTCCTTCGCAACTTCACGAGTAAGCGATATAGACTTAGTCCATTTGTTAGAAGACCCGGTATATTCTTCTTCATGTACGCCCTGACTGTCTTCATAATTCATCACAGGAACCACAAAATAAAGAAGGTCGTCACTCCAGAATGTTTCGTATTTGATTTCATTCCAAGTAACCTTGATTGTTGTTTCTACGTCTGTGTTCTTTTGTTCTACTTCATCGTCGTTGCATGCTGAGAATGAGAGCAAGACGGCTGTAGTACATAAAATTGCTAATAATTTTTTCATAAGATAATCCTATTGTTATGTTAGTACAACGAAATTTCAGCCTTTGTTATTTAATAACCATGGGCAAAATTACTGATTTTTTTTGTACTATCAATAGATTATGCATATTTTTTTTGGCGTATAGGCCAAATTGCAGGATTTAGGTCCTACTTTAATATCCGATTTATATAACAACTCTCCCTATCAATTAACAAAAAATCAGGGCGACTTTCACAAGCCGCCCTGACAAATTAACAAATTTACATTTAATCACTTATGATTAAAAATCGTCTTATTGGTATTTTACCAATCAAAATCCATTGACTCATCCTTTGCCGCTTCATCGGTACCATCTCCAGTACCTTCGTCAAATTTTGGATCTGAGGCAGCAAGCATTAATTGTGACTTAATAGTGCAAACTATTACGTTTGGTTCAATATATTTCTTTTTCATAATTCGTTTCTCCTATGTTTACTTGTTAATATACTTCTTACCGTTCATTATCACAATACCCTTGTAGTTCTCGTTTACACGAACACCATTAAGGTTATAAGCTGAACCTTGAACATTCATCTTTGAACCTTGAACATCTTTGATTCCTGTTGGTTCCCAATCTATGCTGAGTTCCTTCGCAGAAACTGACCAAGGTCTGTCTGTAAGTTGGAGATAAGCCTTATGTGCCTTGCGAACAATATTCTCACCTTCATACTTCTTGAAGTTACCAGAAGTAGCGAGGTAGTACCAACCATCATCAGTAGTATAAGTATCAGCCGCATAGTCGGTAACAGAACCTGAAAGCAAGTTTCCTGTAACGCCAACTACATCTTCCGATGTTTCAACGAAATCATAAGAGTCACCTGCTGTACCCTTTACGATTATTGCTGTGTTAGCAGGTACATAATCATTAATCTGGGTCATTGTCAAACGGTCAGCGTCTTTATCATAAGCCGATACATACCATGCTTCAGCGTTTTCAGGAATTTCAGTTGCATAGTCAAGATACAATGTTGTCAAGCCTGTTACTGCAGATGGAGAGACAGAAACAGTGAATGTGCGAAGAACTTTTGTGCAGTAGTTAGAGTATGTTGTGCCACCATTTTTCTTAAAGAAATAGAATTTGCCATTTTGGTTTGTTGTGGATGAGCTATAATTTCTCCAATTATCATCTGCATAAACAGCTAAGTACATTGGAGTAGAATTGTCGTTCTTAATTTGCCAATTATAACTGTCGTTAGCAGTAATAGTCCATTTCGTGTTTACATAACTACTACTTATACGGATATTTGTACCAGTACTATTTGTTGTACCAAGTCCTATTGTTGAGTTTCCATTTGGACGTATATAATACTGATTATCTGTTCCAGTGCTAATTAATGACCACTGCATTTCATCTGTAACTTCATTTGAAAGAGCATCATTTGCAATAGTAATGCCGCTTCCTAAGCTTGGATTAGAACCAGAAGATGTGGTATTTGGCATATATCTATATGTGCCTGTTGTCTTCTCTGATACCATTACATAAGTTCCTTCAGTTATAGTTGTAGCTTTTGTCCAAGTTTCAGGAAGTTCAACAGCATCTGCATAGACTGCGTAGAAGTTAAGAGCCTCTGTACCCATTTTAGCGTTTGTTTCAAATTTCGGAGCAATAATGGCGCTGATATAATTTTCATCTTTTGTCCATCCAACAAATTTCTTTGAGTCTATGTCAGCAGGATTACTAGCTGGGAAAATAACTGATTCACCTTCTGCAAGTGTTTGTGTTTTGCCAAACTGTTTTCCATTTGCAAAGAATTTTGCAGAATATGTAGGTATAAGTTCAAATTCAGCACTAACAAACACATTGCTTTCTGGCATTATAAATTTGTTGTCTGTTACTGGTACATTATTTTCATCTGCATCTTTTACAGTAAGACTGGCTAATTTATAACCATCATTTGGCTCAACTGTCAAAGTTACTTCTGTGCCTTTAAGAGCTGTTGGCGGTGTAGCAGTAATTGTTCCGTTTATAATTTTTTCGTCTATATTTACACTATATTTGGTTGGTGCTTTATAACTTACCAAATAATTGTTTTTATCGAGTTCATAAGTAGAACTGTATTTTTTTATTTTTCCACAAACAATCACTTCTGCACCAACTTCAACATCGTCTATTGAGCTAAAATCAGTATTACCTAATCCCTTTCCTGAATACACTTCAAATGCATTATCATCAAGCCAATATGTAATACTGTTATATGTAGGGTTATATTCTTGTACCTTACTAATTGTGCCTTTTACATATACATCTGTAGATGCCAATGTTGATGGATTTTTATCAATTAATGCCTTAGCTTCTGTTACTGTGTAAGCAGTTTCCTGCGTGTTAGGATATGCATTAACTTTTAAGCCACTAACTGTATAAATATCACTTGTAACACTTCCCACACTTGCTAATACATCAACACTTACGTTAGCACCAGCTTCTTCAAAAGTTTCTGGATCGAATAGCCATTCAACCTCAGATGTAACATCTCCAGTTGTTCCGTCATCGTATGAGCCTGTTACAGTTAATCCTAACGGGGCAAATTTATCACCTATAAAATACGAAGTCTTTGTAGGAGTTCCAAAAATAGAAATTTCTGTCAAACTTTTTTCTTCTATTTCAAGAAGAATAATTGATGTGTTATTATTACTCGTCGTAGAAGCAGAAGTTCCCCTTACTTGGAATTTTCCACTGTAATAATTTAAATATGTATGATTGGAACCTCTATCAACTGCTACGATATTATAAGCTTTATTATCTGACGTTTTTGTAAAGCTCCAATAATTCTTATCACTAGTACCTCCCTTAATATTATAGTTTGAAGCACTAGTACCATTTTTGTAGAGATAATATGTAGACGTGTTTTTATAAGAAATATAGTACTGTCCAGAGCTACTTGTATTTTCAGTCAAAGTCCAGATTGGAAGGCCGTCCTCTTCAGCAACTTTACCATTGTTGTTTACTGTTACTTCTGTTCCTGAATAAGTTGTTGCATTTGTTATTAATGGCAAAGCATAATATTTACTGCTGCTATTGTCATAAGCGGCAATAATATAACTTTTGCCATTGATTGCTTCAGCTGTAGGTTGAGCCTCTCCCCACGCACTACCTATGCAGAGTACGCATAGGCACAATAAAGTAAAAAATTTTTTTAGCATAATAAAAATGTTTAATTTGTTAATAAAATATGTTTAATGTCAATATCGTTCCTTCAAAATGGCCGGCAGTCGAGCTGCCGACCGAGCGTTTGTATTATTCGTACTCAAAAACAACCTGAGAAAAACCTCAACGGCACGAGAGCCGAAAAAGTAAGTCATGAGTTTATGAATACACAAGCCTTTTCACAAAGACTATTGGAAGCCCACCCCAGCGGATGGTTATATTTCCGTTAAGGACACAAAAAAGCGCATGACAGCACTTTCGTGCCACCATGCGCTATTGCGTAACTTATTGTGCGAGAGACTTTTACCCCCCCCCATTAGGGAGGAAGTGCATGAAGAACAAGGAATCGCCATCAGCGTTCCAAGTCCATCATTCTGCCCAAAAAGTCTGCTCTCGGTTGTCAGCATCTAATTTTTATTGCTAAACGTTTGTTTCGTGACTATATTTTTGAAAATCGCCTAATATCTGCTCAATGTGTATCACTTCAGGACATGAATCCCAAGCGACTCCTCCTCCCATAAGATACCACTGTGAACGTTGGCTCACTGGCACTTTCTTCAATGAAGGGAATGCACTTATAGGCATAACGACGCTCCTACCATCTACGAGATTCACCTGCCACTTTCCACGTACAGGGAATAGAATAGACTTTATCTGCGGAGTAACGTTCCAATATCCTTCTTTTGTGAACATATTATTTCTGGAAAGACCAAGTCCCCCAGCGTCAAATAGTTTTGCTCTTATTTAGCGATGCAAAGTTACAGTTTTTTTTCTAACTGACAAAAGAAAATTAGAAAAAATTCAGCCTTCCCCGAGGGAAGATTCCTCTGGTGTAGCTCAGTACATATTTTTACATCTTTTCTCTTTCATTTCCTTGTTTTTTGGTAATATTTTCTTACCTTTGCAGCATATCGCTGTGAAGCGTAGTGTCAGACGAGAATCACAAAGCATGAGCGCAGAACTTATTTGGGCTTTAATGTATTTGTAAGATTTTAGGACGACAAATATTAGCAACGCTTTTTACGGGGCCGAGGTGGAATATCGGCCCCTATATCGTAGAACTTATTCATGTATTTCAAATTTTATGGCCGTAAATTTTACGGCTACAATTTTCAATTAAAAATTGTATATTTTAATGATTTTTTCCGCTAAAGCTTATTTCAATTCTTAATCATTTCCGACGAATATTTTCATTTTTTCAGGGAAATATAATCAGAAATTAAATTCTATTTACAGCCTCAACTATCACAATTTATAAAGGACTCGTCCCGCCTGCCCTTGTAGGTTTGAAACAGAACACGTATCACATCTGATACCTCAGAGAAATCAATCAAGATATACGACTCGTATTCCCGCTGGGCAAACTCCTCTACAATCCAGCTTTTACCAACACGTCTGGCATCATCGATTAACAAAGAGTATATCAATGTGTTAAATCATCGCATTACACCATTCCAAGCGTTAATATGGTGCATATTATACACCATTCCAAGCGTTAATATACCACATATCATACATATTGTGCATGCGCATATACCTTATAATTCCTTCAGTCTGTTCCTATGGGCACACAGGTCGTACCGAATGTAGAGAAAAGCGACGTGATTGGTGATATATATAGGCATAGTAGTATTCAAAATGAAATTCCCATGCATTGGCTGGATATTCATCTCTAAGTGTTGTCCAGTAGGCACCATAGCTGTTAGAACTCAAAGCTGCTGGTAAAAAGATGGACCTTCCATTGATTCGGCTTGTAAGCTTTAGACCATCTACACCGTTTACTGTTGTCCATTTCTTGTCAATGTTTAAAAGGAGCTCGTTAAAATCCCACTTGGTTGGCATGCGCCATTCACCTCCCCATTTAACATGTGCAACGTCATCCTCCAATTCAAGTAGGAATTTGTTATCTACTACACCATAGCGTTTATCGTCATTGTATTTTGTAAAGCCAATCATTTCTTTCATAAGATTGTATTTTTCATCGCACCATTTGTAGTTTGCCCAAGAGGATTCGGTCTTCTCTTCTATCTCGCCCCATGCATATAAGCCTCCGTATTCTTCAGACCTAGTTGCATCAACATTACAGGTAGCCCATTTTAAGCCTGAAGGCAAACCAAGGTCAACATATCCATGCCCATTGTGGAATTCGCATCCTGTAACTTCTACTGTAAATGATGTTTGATATCTTCCATCTTGTGTCGTAGCCGTTATTGTTGCTGTTCCTGGCGAGATGCCCGAAATAACTCCGTCGGCAGATACTGCTGCGACGTTCGTGTCGCTAGAGGTCCATACAGCTTTCTGTACGGCTTCTGACGGCCAAATGACAGCTTGCATTTGGATGGTTTCACCAATTATTAAGCTATTAGCAAGATTGGAAATCAGCAATGTATCAGTAGGAACCAATATCGGACGGATGTAACGTCCATCATATCGTGGCGTATTATCGTTCAGACCGACGTTATCACCAGATAAAGAAAAAGATGTTGCATTCGCCTCTCCTGTTCCTGTCGATGTCCAGTAACCGCTTCCGTCGCCGTAAGGGAAGAATATACTATTTCCATTGCTTCCAGTAATCATACAACCATATACGCCATCAACAGTCATCCATTCCGTAGTGCAGTTATCAAGAAGTTCCTTGAAGTCATCAGCTGATGGCATGCGCCATCCATCCTGTAATGCAGACTGCGCAGCATCGTATGGAGTTCCGCCTATGTCATTGCCAATATCCTTATACCCGTTTTCATCATCGTACAGTGAATAATTATCCTGTGAGAAATCATCCTTAGGCTTCGTTTCTCCCCATGAATACTTGTCGCCAGCGTCACCGACATTGCCAGCAGTACCTCCGCCGCCAGTACCACCAGTACCTTCACCACCAGTGCCACCGCCTGTGCCACCACCAGTGCCACCGCCTGTGCCACCGCCAGTACCATCACCACCAGTGCCACCACCGCCAGTACCTTCGCCACCAGTGCCTCCATCACCAGTACCACCTACTCCTGCACTGCTTCCGAGATTGCCATTAGCCCACTGATTACCTGATGGAAGTCCGAGGTCAACGCCTTGTCCATCTTTCGGTGTGGAGAATGATTGTGGTTCTCCTGAATAGTCCTTCATGTTAGGATATGTTGTAGCAGAAACGCTGAAGTCATAAGTCTTATCTTTATCGAGATCTTTCAGGTCAAATGTGAATACCGTATCCATGCCTTCCGTAACATCGGCATGCGTGTTCATTTGTTTTTTATCATCCTGCGAAGGAGAATCGCTATCAGAATATGACAAGTTGACATCAATGGCTGTTGTCCCTTCAGGTATGTGAACAGGAACTCTTATCGACGCACTTGAGTCGGTAATATTATATGCATCACATTTCTTGATAACATCTTCGTCTGGTATTGTGTCAGGGTCAACAGGGTCGTTCAAGATGTGCTGTGCAATTGCAGTAATGTCTGCCACGTCAACAGCCCCGTCTTTATTTACGTCATACTGGCTAATGTCAGGTTTGTCTATCACAGGACGGACGACACCAGGCCGATAACGCAGTCCATCTCCAAACAAGGTACATGCATTTTGTGAATCTACATAATAAACAGCTAATATTGAATCAGGATAAAGACAAAGATTTGAAGTCCAACAGCTTGTAGGATATTCCCTACGTAATGTTTCGGGGTCAAATACTGTAGCAAAAGGCACCAATATTGAATTGCCATTAGGGCTATCGAAAGTGTAGTAACCACAGAGGTCATCGCTCCTTTGAGGTTCGAGATCAATCTTTTCATAGCGGCATTTGTCAAACAATTCATTTCTTTCTTCTGCTGTAGGCATACGCCATCCGCCTCCCCATTTCACGTGAGCGACATCGTCTTCTGGGTCAAGTTTTGATTTGCCATCAATTATTCCGTCATTTGGGTATAAGGTGTATTTGGTAAGTGAATGAGCTCCATCATGCCATTTATACCTAATCCACCCCCTATAATGGTCATACATATCGTAATAGGTTCCATCATCGTTTTTTGTACAATATGTCTCTACCTCTCCCCATGCATAAATTTCTCCAGGGTCTTCAGGTTTCTCTGCGCCGACATTGCATGTTGCCCACATAACAGATAATCCCAAATCGACATATTCATGGTCACCGGCATCAGTAATCTGAGAGCCGTTAAGGATTACGTTTGCCACGGCGGTAATATCTGCGATATCGACCGAACCATCTCTGTTGGCATCATACTGATTCAGCAATTGTGCGCTAGAAAACACACAAGCCGACATCAAGCAAATCGCTATGAAAATTCTTTTCATATCTCTTTTATTATCTTAACAATTTGCAAAGATAATAAATATCATAATTTCCGACAAATCAAATGAGATTTTTTTGAAAATAATTAAAACAATCTTATTCTTCCGGCTCTGCCATGAGCGTGATGAAACATCTCTATTTCTTGATTATCTTTCCTAATGCGATGGCGAAGTACTCATGACCGCGATATATCTTTGTGTCGAGCATCTGCACAACGACGACGCGCTTTCCATCAAAGAAGGTTATGCTGTCATACTTTCGCGGGTACAGTTCGCGCTTGCCTGTTATGATAGCCTGACGGATGGAATCGTTATCCATGCCGCTATACTTAGTTGTATCTACCAGTTTGCTCACCCAATAGGTGCTTATCGACCTGTATTCCGTGGTCTTCACGCCACGAAGAATCTGGTCGAGATACTTAGGCTTGATTGCCATCCTGATTGTTGCCATTATCTTCTGTGTTTTGAGTTTCTTCTGTTCCTTCTTCCTGTGCTTTCTCGGTCTGCATTTCATTCTGAGCTTCGAGTTTCTCCATGGCTTCCATGCGTATCATATCTATTTCCTCTTCAGGGGAATCGGTAAGCGCAAGAAGTTCCACAGCTTTTTCAAGAGAGAGGACGCCACTTTGGTATAGTGTCGCGATGGTGCGCCAGTATTCCTGCTTGTCTTCTTCGAAAGGCTCTGCGAACTCAAACGAGATGCGTAGGTCATCGAGCTGTGCTTCCTTATCAGGATGCTGCAGTTTCAATATAGAGATTACAACGCTCTTTAGCCTATCCACCAAATCGCCGTAAATTTCTATTCTGTTATCGCGCTTGATGTATCCGAGCTTCAGGGCATTCTTTATTGCCTTGCCGGTCAGCGTTCCTATACCGCGCATCTTCTCAAATGAGAAGTCAGGTGTGAAAGTGTCAAACAGGATTGAGTCTGCAAGGTCTTTCTTTTCATCCTGACGTGTGACGGAATCCGACGGTGGGTTGATATACTCGAACCTTGAGCTTTCTCCCGTGAGCTGAATCATCTTGCCCACTTGCTGCTGACGTGGCATACTTTGAAGGACATCTGCAGTGGCTGCCGCCATAGGATCGGCGAAATAGTTATTTGTGTCACCGGTCTTTGAGTCGAGGAACTCTTCTCGTCTCATTCGCGGAACGCCGCCGTCCCATGCTTTCTGCTGCTGGAAGTAAATCAGCGGAATCTTACCAATGACGTTAGGATACTGCTGTGTTCCCCATCCTATCTTGCCCGATTCACTCTTGCACACTAACCTGTTCGTGTAGATATCCCAACAGCGTCTGTTGCCGTTCGACTTGACAAGGTTGTAACCCAGGGCGAAAGCCATCAGGCGCTTGTACTGGTCGAACATAGGTCTCAGAGTGTATCCTAGAGAACGAGCTGCCACAAACGGCGTTACTACTATCTCGTTATCCTGGTTCCTCTCTATGTTGAAAACTATTGCGCTTTCTGTCTCTGCACCGGCAAGGCGCTTTGCCTGACGGAGCCTGCTGTCCATCCTGTAGTCAGCCCAAAAGTCGGTGAAGAGCTTGAAAGCCTCATCGTCACCGTCTTCTATTTTCCATATCACAGGCTTGCCCAGGAGGAAGAACAGCTCTATCTCGTTAATGTACTGTGCTCTGTTACGAGGAAGTTTCTCAGTGACATAGACATCAGAATGCGCTGTGCCGTCATCATCCGTCCAATTGACATATTTATCAGGTCTGTCCATGATTTCATGCAACTGCATGTTATATTCACGGATTGCCTTGTCTACCTCGCGGTCATTATCCTGCATCATCGAGATCAGCCTGCCAATGTCCTTGTCGTTTATTAACTGGTAAATGTCACGTTCGGCATCCACAGCGTTTAATACTACGTTCCTGAAGTACGTCTTGAGATTTTCAATATAGTTCGTTTCCATATCTTAATATATTCCGAGTTGTGATTTTGTTATTACCTTTGGCTTCATGACCTTTCCGAGCAGAACAGAGAGAACATAATAGCGGGCTGCATCACACGCATGGTTGTAGTTGTCTATCGGCTCGTTGATATAATTACCGTTCTTATCCTTATCCCAGGTGTAGTTACGGAGTTCATTCTGCAGGTTGTAAGAGTCGCGTGTCACATACAGCTCCATGTCAAGCATCTTCTCTATACCTGCGATGATGGAGCCTGCGCCCTTCTGTGTCGGATAGATAATGACACCACCCAGTGCGACTTCGTTTATCAGTCTTGGGTCGGCGCTGTCGGCATAGCAGTGAAGATTATATTTCTTGAGTTCCCTTATTATCTCTGAGTTGGTCATGTGGGTCCGATAACAAAGCTCCTGCATATAAAGTCTGTTATCTACTATTCCGCACTTCACGAATGCCGTCACGTCTTTTTCATAGCCCCAGTCAATACCTATAGCGACCTTTTGAGCCTTTTCAGGGAACCTTTCCACGACACCCCATTTCTTGAAGATTGCCCCTTCGGCAACATCACTCCACTGCCCCATCACGATGTGCGCATATTTCTCAGGGTTGTTGGCTTTCATGTCCTCTACTTCCCTTATGAACTCAGGGGAGCAGTGTCCGATGTTGTCCAAATAGCTCGTGTGGATGTGAAGAACGTTAGGATGTGTTGAAACCTGGACAGGAACACCGTCATACTCTACTGTTTTATGTGTGTCCTTGATGTATTTCTGATAAATGAAATGATTGGAGTCCGTAGGGTTCATGATGATGATTATCCTGTTCTGTATGCCCTGCTGGCGTATAGAAAGCATTATAGTCTCGAACTCCTTCTCGCTCAGCCATTCCTCAGCTTCATCGACGACGAACGTTGTCAGTCCGTGAATAGACTTCAGCTTTGCGGTCTGATTTCCCGAACTTGTCTTTATACCGCGGAACATAACGTGTGAACCGGTCATTCTGTTAATGACATCGGTCTTTGTCCTGCGGAAATATTTCTCTGTGCCGTCGGCTTCTACCTTTTCCATGAACTCAGGAATAATAGAGATACCTGCACTTGTCATCGTATAGCGGCTGTATAGAATCTGATGAGGAATAGGGTTGCCGGCTGAGTCCCTGCCGACATCAAACGTAAGTCTTTCGATAAAGGAAGAAGCAGCATGGCTTTTGCCCGAGCCACGCCCACCCGTTATGAGAATAATGAATTTATCCTTATTCTCGTATATCGGATAATATACTTCGTGCGTCTTTATCATTTCTCCTTCTTGTTCTCCTGCTCTATCCAATCACCTATTGAAACGCCGTGTTCCACCTTTGGTATGTCATCGGCTTCATCCAACCCCCGCTGAGTCATCTTCCAATCTTTGTCGTAATGGTACAGCAGTGTTGATATTGCCTGAAGGTTCGGCGCATACTCAATGTCGCTCACCGTTGTCTGTACCTCTTCATCGTCAGTCAGCTGTCCGTCGATTCTCAGCCTTCGGCTTACCGTCGCCTTGTTTTTCGTTTTTATTTTTCCGAAAGCCATCTTGACGTATGTATTTCGCAGTGTCAGCACCAGTCTTTGCCTTGCGTGTGTTAAGACTTTAACTAATCGTTCGCTCCTTCTTTTGTTTTCCTCTTTCGTCCATCTATGATAATTGCCGTTCTTCATGCTGGAGAATGCTTCTGCGCAAAGGCTGCACCCGAACTTGTCTTCAAGCATGACAGCGATTTCACTGTCTGTCGCTCCGTTAAGTGCGAGTGCGAAGATTTCGTCATAGAACTCATCGCTATCGTAGTCGAATTTCGGTGGTCTTCCTGCTTTATTCTTTTCTCCTTTAACTTTTCTCTCTGCCATAATTCCCAATCGTTTATGTTTCACATACCCAAAAAGGGGTTATTTGTATGGCAAAGATAGTTTTTATTAAAAAGCGGCATCAGCCTGTCGTGTGTTTTTCTTTTCAATAGGCTTTCTATTGAAACCGTTATCTGCTGGAGGCAGTTATGGAAAAAATATGGCGAACGTCAAGATTTAACAGTTTAATTGGAGGTAATTTGTGAGAATTTTAGTAATTTTGCTGCGTAAAATTGTATTTTGTTACAGAAATATACAGTAAAACCATAGTTTTTGAACGAAAAGAATAGGGTGTTCAGGTAGAGCGCATGATAGTTTGGAACGGAGCGGTAGCGATTATTTCGCCAACAGGAGGGTGTCGATAACCCCGCTTGTGCATCCTATTCTATTTCTTCACCTTCATTTTGTTATAAACCGTTTTTTTTCGTATCTTTGCAGTCTGGAAATGGCAGAGTAGCACCGTAATCGGGTTAGCAAATCATTTGTGCCCTATCGCCTTTGTGCGGTAGGGTATTTTTATTCAGATTTTCTTTTTTTTCATCTATTTTTTTGGACATTCGACGAAAAATGCTTATTTTTGTCGCAAAATTTGCGACGTTATTAATAAAAACATACAGCATCTAAAGATTTTTCATCATGTTTATACACGAAAAAGACAATTGGACAGACTTCCGTTGGGACAATTCTCAGGTGGTCCTTCTTCAGGAGTTAGTATGCCGAAAGCAAGGACTGCTTTATGGTAGGCTGAGTTCATTGGGGTTTGACAGCAAACTCAGGGCAATGGCTGAGAACCTGGCCTATGACGTGGTATATTCATCGGAAATCGAGGGTATCAGTCTAAACGTTGATGATGTACGCTCTTCCATTGCCAGGCGATTAGGAATTGAGAATATAAAATCTACAGCCCCGTCGCACTATATAGACTCGGTTGTAAGCGTGATGCTCGAAGCTGTTCAGAACTATGACCAGCCCCTAAGCAAGGAGAAGCTTTGCGCATGGCAAGCAGCATTCTTTCCTACAGGTTTCAGCGGAGGCAGTCAAATTGAGGTCGGCAGGTATCGCAGTAACGAGGAGCACATCATCAGTGGCATGCTCGGACGTGAGAAAATACACTACATAGCGCCTTCACCAGACAGGGTAAGTGATGAGATGGAGCGGTTCCTGGCATGGTTTGACAGCGAAGAACCGGTCAGCAGCGTTATCCGCTCTGCCATTGCTCACTTCTGGTTTGTCAGCATCCACCCATTCGAGGATGGTAACGGAAGATTAGCCCGCATACTTTCAGATATGCAACTGGCCCGTGGTGACAAAAGCGACTACCGTTTCTATAATATCTCTGCGCAAATAAATAAAGACAAGAATCATTACTATGACATTCTGGAACGAATGCAGCGTGGTGACGGGGACCTGACGGAATGGCTGGTATGGTATCTGCAAAAACTTGTCGATGCACTCGACGAAGCAGAATCAATCGTTACCACCATCCTGAACAAGAGCTTTTTCTGGCAGAAAGCTTCGGCTATACCTATGACAAAGCGCCAGACAGAAATATTAAATCTCTTCCTCGATGGCTATGAGTCGAAGATAACATCAAAGAATTGGGCTACTCTTGCAAAATGTTCCAAGGACACTGCCATACGTGATATTCAGGATTTGGTTGATAAGAACATTCTAGCAATCGATATACCAGGAGCAAAGCGTCCGAGCTATTCTATCGTCTATGATGCGGAAGACCTGACTCAGTTCTTTACTGACGTTTCGATAACAGAAGAAAAAGGCATTCCATACCTTTGTGCTATATTCAGGGGGAAAAAGCAGGTTCGTGAAAGATTACTCAAACTGGATGCTACACGCTACCAGAAAGGAGACCTGCCAATATCGAACCTGCTTGGTAAATATTTCTCTTACCTGTTAGGGAGAAAATAACGATAAACTGGGAATATGGAGTTTACAACATAGAAGGAGCAAAAAGAACCTGCTTCTTCTTTTTACCATGCTTTCATCATTCTTTACTCTTCGTAGTCTTCTTCACGGATAACCTCGACCATTCCGTCTATGTGTTCGCCCTTACAGAATTTTGAATAAGGGTCTAAACCAAGCCTTTGGCAGAATGCCGCCTTGTTATCCCAATTATCAAACGATAGCATCAGGTAGGCCTCCATATCTGCCGCCTTTTCAGCTGCCATTCCCTTTACTTGTGCCTTCACTTCCTTCATCGCCGCAACTTTGTCTTCGTACGATGGCTCGTCAAGCACAGTTTTTTCCTTCTTTTGTCGTTCTTTCAACTCTTCGCGCTCCGCCTTGCGTTCTTCGACCTCTTGCCTGTGTAGTTCATTCACGCCACTCATCAGTTCCTCTAGTTCGTTTGCAAGGTTGTCCTCGCCGTCGCTCTTGAACATGCTGTCGAGCCCTATCATCGAAAGGTCTGCTTCGGTGAGTGCTGCATTCTTATAGTCTATATCGGATACAAGGTCACGTAACCTGTCGTAATCCCATCGCCCTTGTGCGTTCGGGTTATTAAGTAGGATATTGAGTTCCTTCTCTTCTGTTTCGGACACGTCTATCACGTCAACGCGCAGTTTGTAGTCGTTCTCGTTGGTTTCGGGGTCGTACTTTTGCAGTTCATCTATTACGGATACACGCTGATGCCCGCCGACTATTGTGTTACCTGTCTGCTTGTTCACGGTAATACCTCCGACCATTCCGTATTTCTTGATGCCGCGCTTTATGCTCTTTCGTGCCTCTTGGTCGATGATACGCGGATTATAGTCTGCGAACTTGATTTCAGACCTCATCTTTTCCTGTGACTGGCTCGTAAAATACTTGCTTAATAATGTTTCGTTCTCTTCCATAACTGTTCTCTGTTTTTATTGTTAAAAAATAACAGCCCTCGTAAAGAAACAAGGGCTGTCTGTGTTAACCTACTGAATTTCCGCTTGCCATGTTAGTGTTCCCGCCTGGCTGCTGAGTGAACCCTTGGGGTTCTAATCGTGATGAACGTATTGTGCTGATCTTACCCACTGTTGTAGGCTTGAAGTAAGCATCGCGTTCCAACGGCAGCCTTGCGCCATATACATTAACACGCGTGTTCTCTAACTCGCTTTTCGAGAAATAGCCGTATTCCTTTTCACCGCCTCTCTCAAAAATGCCGTACATCGTATCTTTTCCGTCGTATTCGGTGAGGTATATCGTGCCTCCCCCATACGGATTGAAAATCTTAGCGCTTACCACCGCGTCATTGCCTTTGCCGTCCTGTGAGTATAGTGGATGCGCTCTCAGCCGCTTTAACGTTGCGTTGTCGAATAATTTTCTTTGTGCCATAGCTATCCTTGATTTAGACCCATATAGGTATTACGTGAGTATTGTTTAACATTCGCATTTGCATAGTTATCAAAACTATTGTTCTGCGTTCGCGAATTGATGTTGTTAATATATCGCTGAGCTATGTTATTGACATTTTCCGCCCTCGTGCGCAATCCTACATACCTTGATGCCGCGTTGCTGAGGTTCCGCCCCGACAACCCACGCATACCACGGCGGATAGTGCCCGCTCTTGTAGCAAGGGCATTATTTATTCTTGTAGCCTGTACGATAATTTCATTTACTGATTTCTTCCTTGCCATAGTTTATCCACCATTTAATCCTAATCCTAATCTGACGTCATAATATCTCTGCCGGCGTGTTGCCATTCTTGAACGCCCACTCTGACGATTATTGTCTTTGTCGCTGAACGTCCATGTGTAGCCACCTGCCTTACTTCCGCCTGGGGACAGTCTGCCATTTCTTGAAGATGTGTAAGTCTGTACCCTCAGGCCCTCATTCCACGCATTGCGCATTGCGTCAGCATTGTCAGTGTTATAGTCCGTTGACCTTGCTCCGCTTGTGAACGCCTGATTCTCACCTCGTCCGTTTGCACGTGCCTCACGTCGCTGCCGTCGTGCCGATGGCGTTTCTGTATTCTTGTTGGTACGCGCCCATGTTGTACTTCTTCTCGGCATGCTACCCTTGATTTAAGCCCATATAAACATTACGGGAATACTTGCGAGCAGTTTCATCAAAGATATTTCCCTGCCAGAACGCATCTCCTCTTGCATTTTGGATGTTGCGCCTGTACCTATTTGTTGCAGCGTTCACCCTTCGCATTCGTATGCTTGAAGACTCGCCGCCTCTGTCCGAGAGAGCTTGCGCAATTCTGTTAGATTGATTTATAATATCATCTATTGATTTTCTCCGTGCCATAACTAATTTTTTGTTCTTGGACTTCGTCATTGTGATAATGGTGCTCTTCAAGTATCCGACGGCTCAACGGAAATACCTTGTAAATCTTTTCCAAATCCTGAGGAAAGTTCTTTTCAAGCCAAAGGAAGCAATCAAGATTGAACCCTACCCCACTGCTCGCATTCTTCGAATATCTGACAGGAGAAGGCAGGTTGTGCATCCTCATATATGCAAGGACATCTTTCTGGGTCCATTCCGCAAGAGGATATACCATTCCCTGGTTCTCGTAGTTGTTATCTTTGAATGTGTTCAGCATCAGGCGGCGGTTCATTCCATCCGCTTTCTTCATACCCAAAAAGACATATTTACAATTGTATTTCAGCCTCATCGCCTGGCACACGTCCTTCAGCTTTATCAGCCTGATTTTAGGATTTGGCGTGCAATAAAGCCCGCTTCGCAGCACATAGGAGAGATTCCAATGTGCCACCTGGTCGAACTCTATCTTCGGGTAACGCGACTTACACCAGTTTATCCATCTGTTAATGTGTTCCAAGTCCTTGACAAAGTACATGAACACACAGATCACTTTCTTGAACTTAGGATAAACTAAGTCTAATGTCACCAAACTGTCTTTGCCCAATGACTCCATGACGATAATAGTGTCGGTTTCCGCCGCTATCATGTCGATGCAGTTCTGTGCGCTCTGTAACTTTGTCATGGCTTGTCTCAATCTTAATTATCCGATAGAAAGTGCTTTTCCCTGAACTATCTGAATGCCCCTTGCACGAAGGCGGTCGATAGCTGCTGGAGAACGGAGGTCATTGTTCATGCCTACACGAAGGTCATAGCGAACCCTGTCTCTAGATACCAACCTACCACCACGCCCAACAGTGCCCAGTGTTGTTGTGAGTGTCTGACGATTACCTCTTAATGTTCCCTGTGGAGTCTGCGCGTTTGTACGACCTGCACTTGATGACTGAATAGTGTTTGTCGAATAACGCTGTTTGAATCCTGCTCTGTTTGTTCTTCTTGCCATAATCTTTTACGTTTTATATTATTAAACACAAAAGGCTTGACAACATGATTTCTCACGTCGCCAAGCCAACCCATTACAAAGTAAATCAAAAAAAATGCCATGTATGTTTACACGGAAGCCCGCATAAACACGTTCAAACTATTCATGCGGTCTGCCTGCCTTTAGGGTGAATGTCTTTCTCAAGTATCTTACCCAAGTTGTACACCACCTGTTCTGCAAACCAGTTCTGCCCGCCGTATTCGTATTCTATCACAACGCCATCGGAATCTACAAAGACTTCGCAGTATGCACTTTCAACCTCTACCAATGCGCTGTCTCTATCTTTGTTGTAACCAACATAGAAACGTATTGCATCGTATTCGATTGGCAATGCGTTGCCGTACTCGTCTTCTTCTTCAAAACCTTCTTCATCTAACTGAAGATAACGCCTGATGTTCGTAGGTCGAACCTCTCTGAACTCTTGTACTTTCTTGCCCTGCATGATAGCATCGAAATACTTCTGCTTGATGATCAGGGTCAGAATCTTCTGTTTGCCTTTTTCTTTCATGACTGTTCTCATTTAATTTTTGCAAATGTAAATAATAATATGAAACGTTTGCGACAAAAGCAAAACAAAAGCATTCAACTCTTTTTAAGTTGAACGCCCTTAGTTTTTCTGCCGCTACGCAAAGATATGTAAACTTTCTTTTATCTTGCAATTTCTTTTACAAACTTTAACTTTTATTTTTGCGCTTGAATAAATTTTATACCTTTTATTTTACAACCCTTTTTCCGACTTCAGCATTTCTACCCTCGCCGTGTAATACTTTACCAGTTCGCGCAATTCCCAATCCGACCATTTGCGAGTTTCGATATTGCCTCTCAACTCCAGCTGGTCAACGAACTGCTCACCGTATTTCTTCACCATCGCCCTCCGGTATGCCAGCATGTTTCCGTGCTGAAAGACGTTGCACGGCATACACTGAGCATGACAGTTGTCCTCGTCCCACCTGAGCGCCATGGACGACCGGCTTATGTAGTGCCCGTTCTGTATCTTCGTCCAGTGGTGCATCTGACCGCAGGAAATGCACGCACACAATCCTGAGTGTGGCAGTGCATCCCTGAGCCTGATGTATTTCGAGAAGACATCGTCAAGCTTATCGACAAGCCTTTTCTTTTCACTTCGTTTTTTCATCTATCATGGCGTTAATCCTGTTCATCACCGAATCTACATACGGATGGTATTTGTTGTTCAGTAGATACCAATATGCGATGTTATTACAGCCGTGCGCCACCAGCGACGAACTTTCACCTACGAGTTCCCTCATCCTGGCGAAGACGTTCTTCGGACATTTAATACCGATGAGTTTTCTTGGTGAATAGTAGTAAATTACGACGAAGTAAAAAATACTCCGCTTGGCGTATATATCCAAATCAAGGGCAAACACCATATCGTAGATTTCACTCATCATGCCGACATCTGTCAGCAGTGGCTCGAACAATATCCGTTCCTCATACTTCATGACCCCCTTTCTCGTAGCAAAGTCACGAAGCTCTCTTATCCTGTGTCTAATACCTTCATTGTTGCTCATATGCCATCGTTTAGTTCTATAGATTTATTTTCTATTGTAATTCCTTTCACCTTCCATCTTGCAAGCGATGGATAATAATGCGTGCTCAGGCTTATTTCAAGAATCTTACCGTCTTTCACCGCCGAAGACATGTACAGGATATTCCTGTCCTGCTTTTCTTCCTCACGCATCAAGATCTGCATTTCTATCTTACCTGAATTTTTCATGTTAACTCAAACTTAAATTCCTTAACACGTTCCTGAATTTAGCCAGGCAGCTCTCCGTATGCTGATTTTTGACAGGGAACAGGCACGAAAAGCTGTCTATGATTAAATACAGGTTTTCCTTTATCAAAATGCTGCGTTCGTTGTCACTCTTTCTGCACGACGTCAGCATATCCTTAGCGATATTACCGATACATTCAGCTTCGACCTCTCCTATGACAGTCATGAAGTCACGCGCCACGTAACATAAGCCGGCAATATCCGCACGACCTTCCTTGACATCGATATCATGTTTCACGATGGACTGTACATAGGAAAACGCCGTTGCATTTATATCGTTTTCCAGACTATCTTTGAACGTTGTTGCCGATTCTTTGATTTCAGCGGCACCCTCTCTGCCGAGGATTGCTTCATTGCGCATCCGGTTCTCCGCGATGATTTGCTTCAGCGCCCTGCATGGTTTCTTTGCCCTGCCGAATCTTATTCTTGTAAGTTCTTCCGTGATTTCATCAAGCATCAGGTAGATTACCTCATTGGCAATAAGTGGCGTGTATATCCACTGTTTGCGCTTACTCGCAAGTTCTTCCTTAGTCATGTCCTCGATATTTTTCACAGCCTTAACGATTGTCACCGCTTCCGTCAATGATTCCTGTCGCGAAGAGAGTTTATCCTGATTCATTTGAGCCACTTCTTCGAGCGGCCATCCCATTACCTTGCACAGACAAGCCACCTGCCACAACATATCGCTGGTCTCGTTTTTAAGGTCACAAAGCCCTTCTTCCGATATGTTTAACATCTGGTCGCCCCCCGCGTGTTCCTTGCAGAAATGCCTTGCTACCTTATTTGAGAATTTCCCTACCGCTCCTACAAGGGTAAAGAGCATATAGGAAAGATTGTCACAGCTCGGCATTGTCATTTCCTGATACCTATTTAATTCCATATTCAATCTTCGTCAAAAATATCTCTACTGTAATTCATAGTCACTGTGAAACTACCATCTATTTCTGCGTCATCAACGCTCTTGATTACTACACGCTCTACGTACATACCTTTCTCGCCGTATTCCGAGCACAGTGTTTGCAGATTCTTCTCATATTCCGACTGCAGCATTGCAATCTTCTTTCTCAGTTCTTCTACCATAACTATTTGTTTTTTTTCTCCAAATAACTTTGTCGAATTTCCCGCACAACCATATAATGCCGATGCCTACCAATATACTCCAAGACAGCGACGAAACTATAATCGACGTGATAACATCTTGAAGCGTTACTTCACCTGATTCGTAGAGCAATAGGCCATATGCCACCAATACGATTACTACACCGACCAAATAAATTATGAATAATGTTCCCATATTTTTATCTTTTTAGTTTAAAATTTACTCAGGTTGTCCTCTTCAACCTATTTATATTAATCTATCTTACCTCGCCAGGTGAGATTTTTTCATTCCTGGACAACTATATTATTAATGTCGCATTCTACCATATCGTTTTCATAAGTCTTTAATGAATTTAAGTTGTTTCCCTTCGGCCTTCCGTATGCCTTTATATACCCTTTGCAGAAAGCCCCACGCTCTTGTTCCATGCCTGTGCCACATCGTGACGGGATGCACTCTTTCGCCATTCGCCAGTATGTAGAAGTCTGCTTTCAATTCCGCTACAAGCCGATAGGATGCAGCTCTGTATATCGTTCCAGTCATTCCAGCAGACGTGTCGGCATAGCTAATCAAGTGCTTAATCTCTTTGTGGGCTTTCCGTAAGAAGTGATGCAGTAGTGATATTACTATTGTTTCGCTGAACTTCGGCATAATATCATCAAGCCACATCCTGTCAAACTCCCTTGTCTTGTCGGCATTCAGGTCGCCTTTTATTTTCGGCCGTATTCCGTAGCCGATTTGCAGCGCCCCTCCCAAATGATTTTTGTAGTAAACAAGCATATTTATGCAAGAATTCTTCGTCACCTTATGACTGTAATGGTGAGGAACGATAACTCTATCTGCGTCATCCTTACTGCACTCCACTATGCGTATTTCTTTCTCGGGACATTCGTAACCGATGACATTGCAGAGCAAATCGGTTACTGGTATCTTGTAAAGTTTTCTACCCATTTTTCTCAAATTCTTCTTGTAACCAATCCTTGATGAGCGTTCTCAAATGTCTCCATATGCTACTCAAATTCAAGGACATCACCTGGCTGCTTGAATTTGTTTGCAAGCGGACACTCTTCCACGTCAGCAACCTTCTTTTTTTCAAAGTTGCATCTTTTGTGAACGAAGAAAGAACTTGCCACCCTGTATTCATCATAGAATTTGCATACTCTATTACCCTTAGGACAAATGTTATTCTCCATACCTTCTTAGTGATTCTGTTCCAAAATCCACGAATTTTGTCAAGACACAGAGTCTGTCTATTACGCGGTCATCTTCATACCTTTGCTTAAGACCCTGTATGTCATAGTTAGAGGATATGAGCAACAGTTTGCCTTCCTTCTCCGCCTTATCGACGATTTCCACGAAGCCACGCCTGCGCTCACCATAGTTCATGCTGTCACTTTCGACACCCACGTCATCAATCGACAAGAACCTGCAATACTGCATTTCCGAGAATTTATCGACATCCATCAAGTCCAACGCGTTGTAAGCTCGCGGGAAAGGATTACGAATCGGCGTACCGTCTTGCTCGAACACGCCGAACTTAGCTATCAGAATAGGCAGTATCCGTTGTGTAAGTTCTGTTTTGCCGCGGCCACAGCCTCCTACACAATACAGTCCCTTGCCTTTGTTATCCGTCAACCATTCTGCTATCTTGTCGTAACAAGGCAGCCACTGCACTCCGTCACCCATCACAGCCTTCATGCACTGAAACAATATGTTTCTTGCATTGTTTATCCTGATGACGGGAACAGATTTCTTGAGTTTTATGGCGCCACGACTAACCAGATAGTTCATGATGCCTGTAAAGTCGTTATCCATAACCTAATACCATCTAAATTCAATATTCAGAAACAACCATGCTATCGTAAGCCTGACTACTTCTCCTTTCTGCTCTACTTCTATCTTCGGAAGAAAGTTGCACACATAGTTGTCACAATTCAATGCGCTGTTATAAATATCTATTTCCATAGTCAAAATAGTGTTAGTTGTCTTTTCTCATTCCATATTCTTTCGCACGCTTTATCGTAATATTCTTTACACAGCTCAAAACCTATGAAATGCCGTTTTTCTTTAATACAGGCAACAGCTGTCGTTCCACTGCCCATACAGTTGTCAAGGATGGTGTCACCTTCGTTGGAGTAGGTCTGAATGAGTCGGCGAATGAGTGCCACGGGCTTCTGCGTGGGATGGAAGCCGTCGGTGTCTTTGGAAAATTCGAGGACGTTGCTCAATGACTTTGCACCTTCGGGAAGATTGAAGGTCGGTGAAAACTTCGCTTTGAAATCTTCGTTCATGTCATGCAAAGTCTTGTAGTCGATGAAACCTTCCATCTTATCAATGCCATATTTTTCGATGATGACATTGTATTGAAATTCGCTGCAAAGTTTGAACAACTGACCTGCATTGTATGAAAAGAAATCACGATAACTATATGGTGCCTCAATTCCCCATGCCATCATATCTTCTGCAACCTTTGTCCCCGATTTGCCAATATACTCGCACATCTTCTTGGAATAATCTCGCAGAGGATTGAGCAACTGAGAATCGGAAACCTTCTTGAATGCATTGATGTCCTCAAAGTATGACACTGGATTTGCTTTTGCAGAAAGACAGTTGCCCGGACTATCCTTCAACCATATCAAAGGATAGATGAACTTCATATTACGAGGAAAGAAGGTGCGAAGATGTGAGGTGTAAGGTTCTTGGCTGAATAAGAGTGCCACACCATTTCTGCGAAGAACTCTCTCGTATTGCTCAAAGAGTTTATCGGTTGGAATGATTACATCCCAAGCGTGCTTTTTCTCATCATAACCTTCAGTACCTTTTCCGCACGTTGTCATCGTCCCATACGGCAAATCACAGATGATACAATCTACACTTCCGTCGGGTATTCTCTGCATACCAATCAAGCAGTCTTCGTTATAAAATCTATCTAATTCTACCATCCTTCTATCTTTCTGTTTGTTTCTATATAACCAGTGCTCTTTTTGGCATTCTGCTTAGGCTCAAACAATCCTTGGTAATTATTCGCCTCAGAATAATGTACTATTTGCATTGCCTTTTCAGCATCGCCTCCTGAATAATTCCGTAACGTTGCTATCATGCGTTTAATACCGATTTGAGACGTGTATCTATGATTACTCTGCTGCTTGAATTTCAGCCATTCCATTATAGGCTCTCTCAAGTCTTCGGGAATGTCAACGCCTAACGTCAGATTTTTTTCTTTTGAATTATTATTTATAATAATTTTTTCTTTCTCATATTCTTTATATTCTTGTGTTGTGGTCTGTTGCTGGCCAGTTGCTGGTCGTTTGCTGGCCGGTTGTTGGTCATTTGTTGGTCGGCACGTATCTTCCTTTAGCTGATATTTCTCATAATTACAAATAGTTATAACCGTAAATTTGTTGGTCGATTTTGTAATTATTTCACCAGTGTCAATCAAACGTGACAGACAAGTACGAATACTTCTTTCGGAAATGCCTGTTATTACCGACAACTCTTTTCTTCCTGTAACAAGCTGCCCGCGGTGGATTTCCCGCCCATGCCATTTCTTATCCTTATGGCTTGCAAGGATGAGCAGGTGAACCCACAGCGAAATCATGTTTGGGTCGTCATGCCATTCCCACTCAAGAAGTTGGCCGTGTAACTTTATCCATCTTTCCATATTCGCCAACTGCAGGATACCAGGATACTACCATTACGCCGTCGACATTCTTCATCCTTTGCGCTATAAGACCGTCGTTAATCATACTGTTCAGTAGCCTGATACATGACTTACGTGTCTTGTTTGTCCAGTTACATAGGATTCCAAGCCCGCGCATGTCGAAGTCTCTCCCTGATGCGTGATAGTTGAAGATCAAAGCGAAAGCAATCAATGTGTTGCCCGCTAGTCCCATGCCGGTACGCATCCAATATTTCAATGTTAAGAAATTTTCCTTATCCATATCACATGACGAATTTAATTGTTTTCTGACTACAGATATTGTCTGGAACATGTTTGGTTATTTCCATTCGCACTGAACGCTCGTTTCTCCCTATCTCACCCTTGCTGTCGCTTACCCAATATCCAAAGGCAGCACCAGCTATCAGAGGAACAATCTTAATTGTTTCCTTTTTTACATTAAATAAATTATCCATATTTTCCACTTTTTAAGAAAAACCCCTGAGACGTTTCACAACTTCCCAAGGGCGCAATAAACAAATACTAAATTATAATTACAAAAAATCCTTACATCGTTCTATCTCGCGGATTGCTTCCTTTTGGAACTGCAGATCATCAGGTTCTGGTAGCCTGATGCCTGCCTCACTAGCTGACCAATTAAGAAAGCGTGTTATGCTTTCCATCATATCCTCCTTAGAAAGTTCACTTGAATGCCGTGTGTCTTCTATCCATCCGCCACGTGTCATCTTCCGCACTATATATAGGTCGGGATTTGCCGCCCTCTTGTAGAACTCTTCCTTGGCATACCTTTCCGTGCATCCGTATTGTGATGCGAAATAGGCTATACAAAGGTGAATGTAGCTGTTCTGCGCGTTTGTGCGCCTAACAAGTCTTTCCTTTAGCTCGACCAAATGGCCAAGCTTCAGGTGTCTGTAGCAGGCCTTCTTGTACTTCTCCACGTCAAGCGGATCGGTAAGCAAATAGACACTCATAGTTACCAGCAATAATTATTAGCTCGTCACTATAACGGCGGCTCAACCGGAAACAAGTTATCCTTCGGTAGTTCAGGCGGCACGTCAATAGCAGTATATTCCGCCTTCTGTGTTGGACGTTCACCGCATAGAACGATGTCGTCTGCCGTGATATCCGTGCGATACTGCTTGCTTCCGTCCTTCTCATAGACGCGCGTATGAATTTCGCCACTGACAAACAATTTGCTGCCCTTCTTTATTTGCGCCTTCTCAACAAGGCTTGCCAATCCGCGCCAGGCAACTATCGTATGCCATTCAGTCGGTGTCTCCACTTCCGTGCCATCACCACGCTTATATTTCTCACCACCTGTCGCAAGTGTTAACGTAGCGACCTTGACGTCAATCTTCTCACTGCCTTTATCAACACGGATAGAGCGTATGTCGGGGTCGCCCCCGACATAGCCCACTAGCGTAACATCGTTAATTGTTCTGCTCATCTTCAAACTCTTTAACTTTGTTTTCTAACTCTTTGACTTTGTTTTCTAAGTCTCTAACTTTGTTTTCTAAGTCGTTGTTCTTCAGCGTTGCATCAGACCACCATTTTGCAAATTTGTCTTTCTCTTCTTGCAAGTTTGCATAATCGGTCATGATCGCCGTGATAGCATCAATAAACTTTTTCATGCTCTTAAAATTAAATGTTATATTATCGAATTGTTATTCTCAAGCCACCAGACTTCATGACTTCTTTAAGGTAAAGGCCATACATATCTTCGTGCTCAGTTTTGAATTTCTTTGAATCGAATGAATGACTAACGCTGTCACTAGTCATTGTATAAAGTACAGCACCTGAGTCAATAGACTTCGTGCCGAGTTCGTTCATCTTGTCTTTGATTAGCTGTTCTATCGCCTTTTTCTCTTCTTGAAGCTCGTTGATCTTTCGCGTGATAGATATAAGGGCATGCTGATTAGCAGAAATGAAATCTGGCAGTTCACGCTTGTATTCGAACTGCGTTGTCTCATCGCCCTCTAACAGTTTCTGCTGGTCGAAATCTAACAGATCATCTATTAACTTGATGTCTTTGCGCTCGATGTCGATAAGCTCTGCAATGTCATTCTTCAGCCAAACACATACAAGCCGGACTACCTTGATATCAGGGTTCATCTGCTCGAACCACCTTGCATAGATAGAAAGCTGCCAGCTGACATACTCTTCGTGCACCCTGCTCGTTGTCTTGATGTCGCCGAGAATAACGCCGTCTTTGCTCTCATAAACCTTATCTATCGCACTCGCATACGCGTTAGAGTCTGTAACAAGATATTCACTTGCTATCGGCATAAGATTATGCTTTGTCTTCAGCATTCTGTAGCCGTCAACTTCTGTGTGCTCGCTTTCGACGTGCTTGCCGTTGTCTATGGCCTCGCATGCTTCATGAATGGCACTGCCACGCTCTGCAGCTTTCTTTAGCACATTCTCAGGTATGTAGTCATACATATCGGGAAACAACCTTCTATGCAGCATATCTGTAATACCTTGAAGCGGGAAACCATCTAATGAATAGGTGTGGGCAGCCTTATTGAAGACCACCCCACAATTTGCTAATTTTTTCATGCCGCCTTATTTTTAAGTTCATTCTTTCTCTTTGTAAGCTCAGCTATGAATCTCTTGTTTGATTGCAATTCATTCAGTTCAGTGTAAATATTCATCAATTCGTCTACCGAGGACGCGATCTTGATATTTGCTATCGCATCATCGACGGCGTCTTCAATCACATCTGTGAACGGATTGGCCGGTTCAGGTTGGACAATAACCTCTTCTTCGCCCTTCTTCGGGGTTACAGGCAAATCTTCGCCTGCATAGATATTCAAGCCCAAGCCGAACATTGCAAGGTTCTTAACCAGGCAGCGCATGATAGCCTTATTGACGTCGAACATTGTTGCCGGATTTACGACGAATGTTCGCTTCGACGTCTTTACCTCATAAGCCACAGCCTTCATAGCTCTGTTGGAAGAGTCCATAACAGGCAGCCACATGTCATGTGTCTGCCCTTCGATTGTAACCTGCGTATAGACCATAAAGCCGGTGTTCGGGTCGTAAACGTAAGGCAAACCATTCGGCTGCTTGTAAATTACATACTCGGCATCAGGATAGACCTTCTTTACCTCTGCCCATGCCCATGCCCATGACAGGTACGATAGCTTAACGCCATTCTGTTCTTTTACCTCAACGTGCTTACTCACGTCAATAGAGGATAATTTCTGAAATACTTCACTCATAATAATAAAAATTAAAAATCAATGTGTCAGCCAAAATCTCAATACATCACTACCGAAGGAAAATCTCTTTTTGGACCTGCCTACGTGAAATTTGAGAACGCCACTGTCCATGTTGTTGGAAACAGTGTTTCTGTGCATACCCAATACTCTTGCAATGTCGCTAATGTAATACTTGCCGTTAGCTGCTACGGCGGGTTCATTTGTTACCATACTTGTTCTTTTTTTAGTATAAGAATAATAAATGCCGTCGAGCATTCATTCTCTTCGGCAACCTTTTTCGCATAACGGGTCTTAGAATAAGCACCGTTGGTCTCTTCGCGTAGCTGCTCATAACGTTTCACCACGCGCTTGTTGCGCTCATCGCGCAGTTTTTCTCTGTCTGTTCTCAAATCTACCATAATAATATTGAAATGATTAATGTCATTACAAAAAATATGATGACGGCGTTCGTAGGTATTCGGTCGACTACCTGGGCAATCTTGTTGCATGCCGTCAATTCAATTTCGTAAATTCTGTTCTGTTTCATGATTATTTATATTTTTACAGTTAATAATTCGATAAAAAAAGATGCCGTACACCTTCACAGGCTGCGGCAAATAAAAACAACAAATCGTTAATAAATAAGTCGATATTCAAAAGTGCGGCAACCGCTGTCACCTATTATATTAAAAGTACCTGCAAGTTGTCATGAACGTTTCTGCACAACTAATTGTGCTCTTGCAGGCTTTGCTTAATCAATATTCATTATAGCTCTCTGTGCGATTTTTTACTTCAGACGCTCGCTACTCAGCCCCGCAGTCTCACCAGCCGTTACTACAAGTTCTCGACAGGCTGTCTCTGCACCCCTTTCGCGAAATGTACCAACAAGTCAAATAGCGCTTCGAAAAAGTTAAAGTTTGCAAAAACTTTCATCTATTTTCTTTTGTTTATCTTTTTGTTTCTACTTTTGCCGTACATAACGTTTTGTTTAGACGGTCATGTAAAAACTTTAGTTGGCGCAAAGGTAACAATAGTTTCGATTAAACAATAACTTTTGTTTATCTTTTAGCATATATTAGTGTGTTTTAACATACGTTTACTCACAATACCGATATTAATTCGGCCCAGGTAATCACGTATCTATTTGTATTATTATATTTTATGGAGAAAAAACTTATGTTACAAAGGGTATTAAAGGTTTACGAAGAATCTACCCTTTCAAAGATTGATTTCGCAGATATGGTGGGATTGTCCACTACGACCATCACGAATTACGAAAAGAACCAAAGGAATGTCTCTGCAGAATGCCTTATCGGACTGGCCAAGGCTTTTCCGGAATTGTCATCCGAATGGTTGCTACGCGGCGAAGGCGAAATGCTGCTGCCTCCTCACACCTCTTTACATACGTGTTCGCACGCGGGCACGCACACGAATAATAATGATGATGACGTTCAAGACATAGAGATTGAAGAGATACCGCTTATTCCTGAGGAATGGGTTAAGAAAACAAATTTCGACATCGTAAAAAACATTCGCGACAAATCCAATTGGGATAAGCTCGAACTCATTCCTGTCATCAATAATTATCAAGGCGAACCTTTCTGTCACGAAATGTTCTCGGATGCAATGTTTCCTTATATCCCGAGAGGAACGCGCATGTTGCTCAGACCGACAAAGGTTGACAGCATCGTGAACGGAGAAATTTACGCCATCGACGTAAAGCAAAAAGGCATGTTCGTTCGCTTCATTGATTACTATGATGAAGGCGAAAACAGCTACTTCATCTGCAAGGCTGCGCCTGAAAGAAAGGATAGGTATTCCGACATGAAGATAATGAAGAGAGACGTACAAAGTGTATGCGACGTTCTTGAGTTTAGAGTGAAGTTAAAAATTTAATTGCAAGAAAATTGCAAGTAAAAAATTTCATTTTTGCATTAGATTGATTTTCAAATAGATAAGACACGGAATATACGTGTAGAAAGCGAGCTGGTTCCCTGTTTGGACGAGGGTTCGACTCCCTCTAACTCCACTGCTGATTATCAGCAAGTTATCTATTTTTAATCATCGGTTTTTATAGCCGAAAGTGTGCAAAGGAAAGCCAAAAAAATTGCAAGAAAAAGCACCTTTTTCCCGACTTTTGCACCCCATCAATTGCAAGAGAATTGCAAGTAATTTTTTTTAAAATGATTAAAAATATGGCAACAACAAGAATTTTTTTTGACACGAGAGTAAAAAAGACGGACGGTACTTCGCCCGTCAGGTTAGCAATTTCACACCACGGAAAGACTGCGTACATCACGACGAATATCGCGGTCTCCCCGAAGCATTGGCAGCGCATTAACGGAAAGGTGGATGATGCCGTTTACTTCTCACTCATGCAGCAACTGTTGCAGGTGCAGACCAGACTATCCGAAATGGCGCTCAAAGGTGAACTAAAGAACAAGACAGCTTCGGACATCAAGGCTATGTTCGAAATTAAAGACGAACCCGAGGACATGGTGCGCAAGATTTTCCAAAAGAAGATAGACAGTCTCGACAGAGAACGCACGAAAGAGCTTTATTTTCAGACGTTAAAGAAAATGGAGGTCCACTGCGACATCAGCAAACTTCGCTTTGAGGATATCACACCTGAATGGGTAGACGGCTTCGACAAGTTCATGGCAAAGACTTGTACGACGAAGAACGGAAGGAACATACACCTTAGAAATTTAAGGACAATAGTAAACCTTGCCATTGATGAAGGTGTTACGGACTACTACGCGTTCCGGAAATATAAGATCAGAAATGAACCTACTCGTAAGAGGTCGCTCTCTGTTGAACAGCTACGCCGGCTATTCAACATGCCGCTTAAAAAATATGATAGTTTCCAACGCGACATATTCAAACTCATGTTTCTGCTGATAGGCATCAACGCCACAGACCTGTTCAATCTTAAGCACGAAGACTACGATAACGGACGCATAACATACGCACGCGCAAAGACATCAGCTCCGATAAGTATTAAGGTTGAGCCAGAAGCTAAAGAGATAATTGAAAAATACAAGGGCAAGAAGAACCTGCTCTGCCTTTCAGAAAGATACAAAAACGTGTTCATCTTTGTCTGCAACGCCAACAAGAGCTTGAAGAGGATCGGAATAAACGACTCGCTTTCGGGGTATTGGGCACGTCACTCATGGGCAACGGTGGCATATAACATGGGATTTTCACTCGACGTTATCGGCCAGTCGCTGGGGCACTCTGATAAAAGGGTTGCCAACATCTACACCAACAAGGACGTGAAACTCGTCGATAAAGCCAACCGCGCCGTTATTGACTATGTGCTGTATAATAAGAAGGCTGAGTCCGAAATAGAAGCAGCTATTAAGAAGGCTACAGAAGAAATACTCAAAAAGTACTTGAAATAAAAAAAAACACACCCGCAGACTTTCGCCTGCGAATGTGGACTCATCGTCTAAACAAAACGATGCAAAGATAACAACTATAATAAAGACGGCAAGGTTTCGAACCCTGCCGTCTTTCAATCTGTGTCGAGTTGAACTACTCTACGATGCTTAGAATTTCTTTGAGGTACAATAGGCATCTTGTTATTGGTATTGTGCAGCACTCTTCTTTAAGTTCGAGCATTTCTATTGCTGCGTCAGCGATGTCGTCGAGAATGCGGCTCTTACCGCCATTCGTTGTGATGAAATTTTTAACTTCTTCGTTCATGGTTATGCTATTTTTAAAAGGTTTGCCAACTTGAAACAACGCCAGCTTTCGCGTTCTGTGTCGTAGTACGCCTGAACCGTATCGTTCTTACGTCTGCAGCTTTCACCTGCCTGGGGTACGATGTTACTTGCAAGCGTGCCGTAAGCTTCGCGCAGCGTGCCATCTACCTTAATGAAATAGAACTTTACGATTTGGCTCTGCATCTTCAGGTGTAACTTGATGTTGCACCATGCCACTCTTAACGCCTCGCTCATTGTAAAGCCATTACGCTTTACGAACTGCCATGCAAGGCTCATCACTCTGCTTAATGTCTCTCTTGTCTTCATTGTCTTGTAATTTTAGTGTTAATAATTCGATTTCGTGAAGGCGTTATGCTGTCAAATCTCTTTCGAGTTCTTTTTCTATTGCGTTGATGTCAAGGTTAAGGTCGAGTTCTTCTTCATTCTCATAATCCAGAGCGTCTATATTAATAATGTTCGCGCGCACGTCGCGCACGCGCGTGAAGCCGGTTGTCAGCTCTGTCATGAATGTTGCCTCAAGAAGAAAAGCGATTTCAAACATAATACCGTCGATCTGAGCGACGATGAAATTTCGCTCGTTGGTGTTAAAGACTAAAGCGCCTCTTTCGTTCATTGCTTCTGCAATTTTGCTTTCTAATGTTGCCATGATGTAAATGTTTAAACGATTTATTCATACTATATCAAATATACCTATTGCTTTTGCGAGTTCGATGACTTCAGCTTTCTTGCCTACCGTCTTTGGTATGACTACCCCGTTTGCTGACTTGCCGAAGCAAGCACCTTTTTTCCAAGCCGGTTCGTATCTCACCTCGAAAGGGTTGCGATTACGATCTAATTGCCAAACAATCTTGCCGTAGTGCAATCGCCACTGGCTATAGCTAGACCCTGCACCATAAAAATCACTTTCTCTGTCAGCAGACAAAAAGCGTGTACCCTCTTTGTTTACGATAAGATAGTGGTATGCATCGTCTCTACGCCATTTTGTTTGTAGATTCGCGCGCTGTTCGCGCATTTCGTTTTCAACTTCTTCTGAAAACTCATTAAGGTTGTGTATCAACCTGGTTTCTTCTAATGTAAACTCTTTCATTGCTTCTAATGATATAACGATTTGTTGATGCAAAGTTAAGGTATGAACTTAACACCGCCAAATAATTCGACCAAAAAGTTAAGCTTTTAACTAAACTTTAACATTCGACCCCTTAACTAAACACATATTAACAATGTTTAGTTTGTGGCTAAATTATGTGAATTTTTTTTGCGCTTTTAGAATGTTTTTGTACCTTTGCGCAGGCTAAACAAATTAAGGTATTATCTAAACATGAATATTAAAGCTATATTAAAGGAAAAGGGTGTAACACTCGAAGAATTAGCGATACGCATTGCTAATGAAATGGGTATAGAAGAAGTGCCTACGAAATCCGCAATTAGTCAAACAATCAATGGCAACCCAACAAGGAAGAAACTTGAACTTATCGCAAAAGTGCTTGGATGCGGTGTTGGCGACTTCTTTCGCGATGATGTTACATGTACACATCAAACAAGTTCCTTTACCTGCCCCAAGTGCGGAGCAAAGCTAAGCATCAAGATTGAAGAGGTGGAATAGCCCACCAGCAAGCAACTGGTAGCCCAAAAGAAAATAATTACAATATAAAAGAAAGAAATTGTAAAAAATGCTATGATGTATATCTTGACGAAAGTGTGATTTAGGGCATTTTAAATTTCAAAGGTTCTCCACATAGAAGCAAAGTGTAGCTACGTGTACATTCTCGAAAGCCACATTGTCACATTTTGCACATTCTTAACCAGTTACCGTTATTTTTCTTTAATTTGTTTGGTTATTCCATATCTGATTATTATCTTTGCACCAGAAGAAATTTAGGCTCCGAGTAGGATTGTGTAAATGCTATGGTCGACTGTTGTTGTACCGGCATCTGCAACTCTACTTAGAGTCTTTTTTTACCTATCTCTCCATACATTTAAAATCCTATAATTTATAGAAATTCTTCTCCTTGCTTTTGCGTGTACTCTTACAGTGCCATATTTTAATTGATTTAAGCATCTTCTCCATATACGTGCAACATGATCTCCGTTCTCGATTCTTTTTCTTTTTCTTTGATACATTCTATATTTATCACCACTATCACTAGCAGACCACCGATATATGAAATTTGGGGAATTATCCCTAGCTGCTGCATCTTGCATAAGATTTGCACAAAGCTTTATACATACACTTCTTCCTTCACTGATTATAAAGAATGGTGAGGTTGTCTGGGCATTGTGTATTATATTGTCCAAGACATTAGTATAGCTTATATAGTCATTTAATCTATATCCTTTCTCCAAGAAAGATCTTTTTATGGTAACATAGGAGCTGTATGGCTGACCGCTGATATATTGTATAGTCAACCCATTAACGAACATTTCACCAGTATCTGGATCAGCAGAAAACGTAGTGTTTACAGTATAACCCTCATCCTCAAAATGTTCTTTCAGCTCTTCAATACTCATCCCCCAGGCAGATGCAATGTCCCCATTAAGATATACATGTAGGGTATTAAACACATAGGTATCTCCTACTTTTGCATTAGCAGATATCATTCTATGTGCGATGAATCTCTTTTCTGTTGTTCCATGAGTAATTATCTTTTTGTCTCTTTTCCTTTGGAATCTTTGATAGTAGATAAGCCCTTTAGTATTATATGTTATTTCATCTACTGTTCCCAATTGCCCTTCCGTCCACATTTCCATGTCCAAGTGAGGAATAGGCACATCTGTATATACAAAATCTGATGGGTCGTCATCTTCGAAATCTCCCCTTGTTCCCCAAGCATACTTATAATTTCCAGATTCACTACTAAATGTATTATCATAATCAATACATCTCATCAGGTATCTGCCGCCAGCAAATTGAGATTCCACATCACCTTTTATCATAACTCTAGGATAACCATAAACCCAATCGTAACCGTTCCTATTATTATTTATAGTATATTTAATATCCCAAGTATGTAAACGAAGTCTTTCAAATCTAGCTCTGATTACCTTTCCTGTGGAAAAATTCCATAAGCCTTCAGCGCCAACGGTACTTTCCTCAAAGTAATCAGTATTATATCTTAATATATAAATAGCCGAATTTTCCGTCAACTGACTCTTTGATTCATTTGTTACATAAAATGTCTGTCTTCCCCATACATCTTTATGTTCCCAAACATGACCTATAATACTATTATCTCCTGCACTTATTTCTTTATATCCTCTATAGTAATAATCTATCGTACCGTTTGACAAAGCTTTATGTATAGCAACCTTAGCGTTCTCGTCTAAAGTATGATTATCTTTTGCTGTGACTATAATATCAAAACTCCATAGAGATTCCACATTATATCTGTTTTCATATTGACGTGTAGGGTCAGCTTCAAACTCATAGTCAATAATCCTGTACTTCATTCCAGGAACTAAATTTTTTTCGTAGCACATGGTTACAAGTTCATCGTATGTAACCTCTTTCAAGAAATCCAAATTAACTTCAGGCTTGTCAGTAATATTCAATTTATAAGAAAATGTACTTTCATCCCAAACAAGAGAGACAGCTTCAAAGGCTGTGCTGTCATCAAGAGCATGTGCAATGTTATTAAGAGTTCCCAGATTAGCGTAGTTCTTATCTAGATTCTTTATAGTATCTGCGGCATTGATGCCATATTGAATATTCAGCAAGCTCGTTCCGTTTATTGGGGAATAACTTTCAAGGCGTGTATCATCTAAAGTATAATGTTCTGTACCGAGGTCATCAATCTTATATAGCATGCTGCGCTCTGTTGCATATTCCCTTATCACAGGAGTTATACGTTCATAATATAACACTTCGTTGCCCAATGCACTCGTTAACGCAGATGCGGAGGTATATCTATAATCACGAAGATATATTGTAGAGTTACTGCTATCTCCACAAATAACTTCATTTGAGTCAAAGTAAGACATAGCCCATTCGTTAGTGGTATATTTTGTACATAAGAGATTTTTACCCCCTGCTTTTTTATCTAGTATTACTGCTGAAAACCTCTTGAATCCTGCTTCATAAGTCCACGAGAGAGTTCCAAGGCATACAGCATTTATCCTATTAATATCTTTAAGTGGTTGCCACTCATCACAGGCACCAAATACGCTTTTAAGTCCTGCTAAATGGAGAGTACCACCACTTGCCGTCCTTGGTGTTAGAAGAAACGTAGCTAAAGGAGGAAAATTTGTTTGCTCTTTCCAATATGATTCATATATACCATTTTCAACGGAAGAGAATGCAATACATATATCATGATTATAGGTTGTTCCTTGTATATCGAACATTATATAATAACAGTTCGCTGATGGTACGAATGTACCATCTTCATTTAATATATTAGCTCCCAAGTATCTGCGCCTGTAATCATATTCGTAATAATGGAAATCATTATTCGGAATGGTAGCATGGTATCTTTGGCCTGCTATCACTCTTGTATATGTGCCGCTACGAATATAATTACTGTCGCTTATTCTTGTGCCAGTATTTTGGTCAAACCTTCCACGTTCCCATTGTTCATCCCACTGCTGTCTTCCAACTGTCTCTATTGCACTTGGAATGTTAGCGACATAATAACCGCTTTCTTTTGTATAATCAGTGAATGGAAATCTTGCTTCGAATTCTGCATCTGTAGGTTCGTTGCCATAGCCATACATTCTTGACAAATTATAGCATTGCATATAATATATGTCAGTATAATATGATGTAGAACCATTATTAGTATAAAAAGGATAAAGAGTAATCTGTGAATTTGAAGGTTCCTGAATCAAATTAAAACTTTTCTTAATAATAATTTCATCTGTTGTGGCGTAGGACAGCTTTACACTAATACCACCATATATTATATAACAATATGCCGATGCGTTGCTGCTACGTTTTATTTTTGCACGTACATATATTTTGTCACCCATTGACATACGAATACCTGTTTGTGCAATTCCCCATGCTGAGGAATTTAATGTAGTTTGCGTAATCCTCATCGAGCCATCAGAATTCATGGACAATGAAGCTTTGATGGGCGACCAGCCAGTTGTACCGGAGAATGTTGGATTATTCAGATGTTGTGTCCATACATAGGAGTCACCTTTTATGTTCGTTACTCTTGCATAGCCGTCTTGTATATCCAATCTGTTGCCAGACCTTTGAAAGTTAAATTCACCTGTGAATTGATGTTCGATGATTACTAAATTATGTGCCATTGCCGCCGGGCGCACAACTTCTCCACTGCTCAGTGCTGTTGTTTCCTCATATGGGGTGACGCCATACTCCTTGCCATCACTGACAGGCGGTGTTCCATCGGTAGGAAAGTACACCGTCCCCTGGTGCCCTGTGGTAACACTTTCTGTTAAAGCCTGGGCACGTGTCTTGGTTCTGTCAAAGCTAACATCCATACTAGTCCTCGTTTATCCATTTTAGTCTTTCCAATGCTGTTTCTGCAGTTTCCTGAGCAGTGTCGACCAGACCTTTCAGAACCTTACCTTGATTTGCAGATAGAGCATCCGTCGTACTTGTTGATGTAAGATTATTGATAATATCACTTGTCTGCAAAGCAGAGTCAGCCTTACCCAAAGATGTCTTTGTGGCATCACTTAATGACAGCCCTCCTGTACCTCCAGATACAATGCTAAGTCCCCCTCCTGTTGCTAATTGTAGCTTTAGATTGTCATTATCTACAGTAAGGCCACTTGTTATAGACTGTACTTTGACTGCTCCCTTGACAGAAGCAGATGCTGTTGCTAATTGTCCATCTGATAGCTCTGCATCAGGAGCTATATGGTTTGAAGAAATAGTTTCATCTTCTATTTCAGTACCAGTAATACCTCCTTCTTTAATAGTAAGAGGTCCAGTAGTTTCAAATTGTGAAGAGTTAAGATTTACATCTATTCCTGCCTGGTTAACACTAATAGTGCCAGCCTGTCCTGCGAGTACATTAAGTTTTGCATTGGAATCTACACTCAGTGCATTTCCTACTTTTATACCACCTTTAACCGTTGTGGAAGCAGTTGCTAATTGCCCGTCAGCCAAAGCTGCTGTCGAAGCCACTTTTGCATTAGTAACATTACCATCAGTAATCTTGGCTGTAGTTACTGCATTAGCAGCAAGTTGCGTCGCTGTTATACCTCCGCTTTTAACAATAACCTGCCCATTTGTATTAAAACCTATTGTAGAATTATCTGCTTTTACTCCTACGCCATAGTCATCATCAACCTCTATACCCTGAGTTGTGTGTCCTACAACGTGAATAGATGGGTCTGTAGCATCTTTGGCAAGCCCTTCCCCCAATCTAATATTAGCTACTCCTGTAGAAGGGTCTACAATAGAAGAGCCTTCTACCTGAACATCCATCACACCTGTATCTATCGTAGGAAGGTTCACCCATGTACCTTGCTCGGAGAGATATTTTGTTGAACTTGCTGTTGTGGAACTCTTGCTTGGAACCAAACCTGCTGCACCACCCGAATAAATATCTATATTACCCTGAATGATGAACGTATCCCCCTCTACCAATGAGTATGAGCTTGACTTGCTTATATCCCTTGAAAACACTACCGTGTCGCCTGCGTCTACGTGCTTGGTTATTGCTGATGTTACCTTTATATCACCCGACGTCAAACTGCGGAAGAAAAATCCAGTCTTGATATTAACATAATGTGCTATTTCATACAGCCACAAAGCGCCTGATGTCAGCGCCGTTCTTTCAGCCTGTGTGAAGACGTCAGCGTTAAGAGATGAGAACACCACCTTACCGGCATTCGCTCCTGTCTGTGGCGTTACAGCACCAACCAGCACCTGGGCAGCGCTCAAAGGCTTGAGCATCTCCAGCACCTTGGCATAGCTCACTGCGTGGTTATTAGCGACACCACCAACATTTCCATTACCTCGGTATATTCCGTCACTTGCGAAATATAACATTCCTTCCTGATTACCCTTGGTGGCATCGTATTCACCATTCACCAAGTAAAAATCAACATCTACATTACTTCTTGCCATAACTAATTATTTCTAATATTATCTTTGTACCATTTTACTCTGTTCTCTGCCAGTGCACCTGTAATAACCTTGTTCTGCACAGGGTTCACTGACGTTGTGGACATCTCACTATCTATGACGATAGCACTTCCCTCCGACACGACAAACGCGCCGTGAGTCCACAATAGCATATCATATTGTGTCCGTATATATACTTGTGCTGCGAAAGGTATATCAGGTTCACCCGCAACTATCGTTCCGCCTTGCAAAGGTGTCGTATAGTATGAGGTATTCGACTTGTCCGCACTGAACTTGAATTGCAGTGCGTCAGCCAATGAACTGAAATAAAATTCCCTTTTCTGTATCATACCCTCTTATAATTGATGATGTTCTGGTTCTCCCAATCTTCCGTTACATAGGCTGTACCATCTATTATGCGCCAATGATATGCAGTATTATCCTTGAAACTGATAAGCCTGACCCTTGAGAAGCTAATATCATGTCGGTAGTCGCCGTACGGGTAGAACTCCCTTCGTGTGTCAAGAGGATTGACCACTATAGCGGCGTAACCCGACTCGTCAAACATGGTGTCGATGCATCCGTCCACATGGTTGTCGCTTTCCATTGTCTTTATATCGTTGCCATTCGCGTCGATTGCCGTAATGGCTATCGGAGAGTAACATATTTGAGAACTGTACTTATTATCATTAGGGGCGATGATTTCTATCATCTTACCTTCGCAGTTCCCAGCGTACGGCAGCTTTATCTGATAACGGCATACAAATTCACCCGTCTGTGACGTTATCTCTTCTATTGCAAACGTCGGGTCGTCAATGTCATAAAAACATCTTGCTGTGATTATCGTAGGAGATGCGACTGTCAGCTGTTCGCTGCCTGTTGCCATCGTTGTGTTCTCGCTTATTCTCAACATACCCTGATACAGGACATCGGCATGTACCGTACCTCTGAACTCGCCATCAGTAGCCCTTACCTTGCCTTCCTTCGATACGCTGAACACAGCATCCCCAGGACTGCCCCCTCCAAACCACAGAGGATGGTTATTATTGACACTCGGCGCACCGAAAACACCATACACCTCATTAGGGTCCTGCGGATTTGTTATCTTCAGTTCGAATGATTGCAGGTAGTCGATGATTGCCGTGGTAATATCAGCGAATGGAGTCTTCAAAGGCCTAAGGTCGTTCATCCTCTGCCAAAAGAGCTGACCGCCACTTGTGCCTGGCTTATTGCTCTGCGATGACCTATGGCCCTCGATACACATATAAGAGTAATTGTTCGTTCCATCGGAAACCGTTACTATGTCGATATATTTCTCTTCATCGCTTAATACTATTGAGTCATTGTGATAATCTTTTCCTGTCTCCCATTCACTGCGTCTTATTATGCAGCCACTATACCCCTGTTCTCCTGGCTCACCCTGTTGCCCTTGTTCACCTTGCTGGCCCTGCTCACCTTGGTCGCCGACACGGTTCTCAGCCATTGTTACCTTGGTGGTCGCTGTGCCCATGCCACATGTTAGGATTACATCAATATATGTATCTTCGACCTCGAAGCCATCAACCCTTGTAGGGATAAAGCCGGTAAGAGTGATATCAATTACAGCTGTCTTGTTTCCGTCTTGATACGTTACATCATAATCCATCGTCACACCTTCCATATGCGATACAAGGTCAACATCCGTTATTACCTCCATACCCTTATACGACTGAATGTTTGCAGTTATCGTAAAGTTTATCTCCTCTTCTTCGCCATCTTCGTACCATTCAGGTGCCGAATATGATATTATCGGCTTATCGACATAGACATTCAGGATTTCCACAAACTGCTCGATGACACCACTCATATAGATATTGTTCAGATATGCGCTGTAGCCTTCCATCTCTAATCCAAGTATGGAAAGGTTGCTCAGATCACCGAACTGTGCGCCGATATTCTCGGCAGAGTATTCCCAATCATCTACGTCACGCAAATACCGTTCATAAGTAAGCGTCGAATAGCGGGAGTCTTGTCTGTCCCCATCAGTGAAGTTGCCGTAGCAGACGAAATTCATGCCGCTTACAGGATGATGTTGCTTATGCCATCTTTCACTTGTTGGTCGTAATGAATATTTGAATGTCTTGTTATCACTTGCAGAAGTTATCTCTGTAATCTTGAAATATACTGTGTAAAAACCTGCGAATTCAAAGTTTCCTCGGCTGTCATCAGAGCTCTCGTCAGCATTCTTGTTCGGGTCTAGCGAATGAAAGATGCCTTGGCAAATATCGTCTTCGGCTACTGTTCCTATCTCGCCATCTTCAAGCTTTAATGTGATAATACCTGTTGTCGGGGTAAGTTGCTCAACACTCTCTATTATTCCACCGCCAGGTGCACGCCATTGGTTGCCGACATTTATAGACACCCTGTTGAAACGCAGTTCTGGGACTTCCAGGAACTTCCTTATTGTCAGTTCGTCCAGCTCTGCGCTTCCGCTATTGTCAATTTGCCAACCGACACCGCCCACGATACCACCTGCAAAGTCATGGCTCTGTATATCGCCGTCACCGTTGGCATCAAGATTATTGTTCACCGACATGCTGCCCATCGTAAGCTTATGGGTCGTCACATCGTTGATATCCTTCCGCAGGTATTTATTCTCTATGGCATTCTCTCGGTCATATAAATATCTCGGCGTAACTATCTCTTCCTCGCTGCTGTCTTGAACACTACCAAACTTGGCAATGCCCCTGATTACGTTGTTTCCTAAACTTAATATTCCATCTGCCGCAATCCTTATCGAGTTGAACAGAGCCGTTGCTATAGGCTTCAGGAATGTTACTATGCCATCCGAATATGATGCCCATTCTATTGTCGAGCCCTGTGAAGAGCCACCGCCATTGAAGACCTTCTCGGTTTGAAGCTGTGTGTTCAGTCTTTCCTCTATATTGCCAAGGCGTGAATAGGCAGCCGTTCTTCCTATCGTATATTTCGGTGAGTCGTAAGGAATATCCAGCTTTATCTCAAAGCCCAGGATACGTGAAGAGAACGAGCCATCCTGAACAAGCCCGCCATCGACAATCGTCACCTTCTGCCCTATCGGGAACAGGGAAAGACTTGCATAGAAGGGGCTGACATCACTGCCTCCCCCACCCTTCAGGTATGCCAGATTACTGTTATAGACACACTCGAAAGTATTGTTTATCGTGCGCTTCGAAAGATACTCCTTAGCCTTTGCCAACAGCTCCTCTTCGGCATGCGTAACGAAATCCGAGTCATCATCCACGCTATCGGTATCCCACCCTATCAGGATACACTTGTCACCTACTTTCGGGTGCAGATATCCGTCAGGCAAGTCAAGGCCGTAATCATTGTTGAAGATTAATTCAAACCAACTTTCATACGTCACGACATTATCATCAATCGAATAGGCGTATTGTGTTCCGCCCGCCGTTATGCCATCTTCATTATAGCTGGTAATCAGCTGTGCACCTTCCGTACATCCGGAATTACTATAACAATAGTCCGTGTTCGGTGTCGGATTTTCTACTTTTGTATATTTTATTGTGTTTGATTTCTTCCATGCATATGTGGTAACGCTCTTCTTCCTGTGAACGACTTCGAACTCCATGCCGTTGAGCGTGCCACTTGTGAACTTCATCGACAAGGTCTTGCCCTCAAGGATGTATTCGTCGTCAAATTCAAACGGGGTCGCCGTATATGTAGTACCGACATAAGTTCTCCTTTCGCATCTTACCCTGTATATCTTCTTGGTAAGTCCGTAATCGTCAGCTGATGTCGTAGCGGTGTCGTCAACGGCATTTACATAGATGGTCTCATTAGGATATATATCATCCATGACGACAACCTTCTCCACGATACGCGGGCTGTTGCCCACGTCTATATAGCCGTTGCCGCTATACCCCGTCGATGGTGTCTGAGGAAGCCTTAACCGCACCTCTACCAACGAGCCCACGACCTGGTCAACGCCTCTTGTAAACCATGTGTTAGGAACACGGGCGTTGATGACGTTCGACAATGAGAAATAATCATAGTCATCGCTTGGTTCCTCCGATAATAATATGTTACCGCTGTTAAGCGAATCATAGTTGACAAAGGCGGGTATGGTATCAGCAATGTCGTTGTCCAACGCATCTTGCACCGACTCATAGAAATAAACGTCCACCGACCTTGTGTCACCACTCTTGATGATATTATAGTCACCCTGCTCGACATCAACGGAAATCATGTCATCGGGATGTGCCGTAGAGCCGTCAGGCTTTATTGATATTTCTATCCTAAGGTCAAAGTTGCTGTTGAACTCCGTGCCATCTTCAAAGCTGAAATTATTTATCGCAAGAGTCTGCGTGAAATCATTATCTTCATTCAGGCGCTTGCTGGTATCCTTGAAGTCAATATTATACGTAAAGAACGACACCTCGTTGCCATCGTCACCCACTGCAAACAACCTTACCGCAAACTCGAAATAAGATTCATGCGGAAACCCTCCTGTGCGTGAAGCGGACACCGTTATCTCTATCGGCGATGCCGCTGTTTCTGTGTCAGGGGAATACGTTCCGAAAGGTATGCCATGGCGCAAAGTCTCTGCAAACGTCTTAATACCAAAGCCAAGTTCTTCGGAATCCTCATAGTCGTCGGTCTCTATCTGTACCGTCTGCTCATAGCGAGAGCCCTCCTTGAACCAATCGGAAAGCATCTTCCTGCCATCGGCATCTGTCAGCACCCTGCCGTTGAGAACAGTCTTGAATATCAGCTTCCCTCTATAGCCATTAGGAATATTTCTTGTACCGCCAAAGAAGAAATACCTTGTAGCGTAGTCATCTTTGGATGGTGAGCTTGTAAGCGAAGACAGATTATTTGCGGCTGACGTATCGTTTATGCTGAATGTTATCGGCGTGCCGAACTCGCAATCACCGAAATATATCACACTTCCCTCTACCCACCATTCACATTCGTATGCCTCTGCCAATGCTGTGAGAGCGTCGAAGATACTTATATTCTCGTATGTGATAAGTTTCTGTTCGCTGAAATCATGACTGCCCACGTATGTGGTCGTGTCACCTTCAAAGTCTCCTTCAGGATAGTAGAAACCATAAGGGCTGTCATAGTTCACCTTATAGTTGATGTTCTTCAGGATTTGTTCAAGATGACCAGAAAGAGAACTCGTCAGCGACCAGCTCGCTTCCTGCGCAGCAGCCTGAGGCACGAACTTACATATTGCATGCTTCCACTCTACATAATATCTGTCAAACTGAAGCTCATAGTCATAGCCGCCAGTGTTATGATTATATTTAGGCGTATTCGGCTCAGTGAGGATGAACCTGCCGAAATTGGTGTTTATCTCGTCATCCTGATGAATCTGCTCGATATATGACCCCAAAGGATATACTATAGGATATTCCAGTGAAAACCTCAGTGTTATCCTGTCTTCACCCATTAAGGTGCGCCTGTATGTCGAACCACTCCCTACAAGAACATCGTTACCTATCTGAATACCTGTATTGTCATAAATTACCATATCGCAAAAATACATTATTATGTTTTTTGCACAAGGGGCATTCGTTCCTTGAATTTTCAACTAGATACCAATTGAAACGTTCCTTGCTTTCACAAGCAAGGAACGTCAAAAATTTACAAACTAAAACTAAAAAACTATTATTGATTTTTGTCAAACAACGGTAATATCATCGCTACAAGCAAGACTACCGCCATCACCAGGAAAAACTCGCCGCAGTCAAGTTTTATCTTCTGCCATTTGGTTAACTCTTCCTTGACAACATGGTAGTCTTTTTTTGTTCTGTAGATAGTGTCAGTAAAGAATCTGTCTTTATAGACCGTATCGTGCTTAACGCTGGTTCTGTCTCTGAACTTCCATACCTCCTTAACCCTAATACTGTCATTAGCATATACAAAGATAGAATCGCGAAAGAAGATTGAGTCAAATTCTATCCTGGTTTGATAGAAAGAATCCGATTGCACCTTGTTAATATACAGGGTGTCGGTATGGTCTACGACCATCTCTTTTGTCTTACATCCTGCCAGTAGTACTGCAAGAAGTATAATTATTACCTTTTTCATATTATTTCCAATGTAACCTTTTCGCCTTTCTTGTATGCAGAATAATACAGCTCCATGAACCTGGTGAACCATGCTGTTGAATTGATGACCTTTCCGACGACCTTGTTTTCTCCCAACGCCACACAGCCCAGACTCTCCTCAGCACAATTATACGGGTGGATTCTTACACCAGAATAGCCGTAGTCCTCTTTGCCGGTCTTGGCATTAACCAACAATGGCACCTTTCCGCCGTAAGGTTTTGCCCAGGTTCTGTTTTTGAACTTTTCCGATACCGTGAAAGCCACTATATACTTTCCCCTAGGGATGGCCGTTTTGCCATATACCTTCTTTGCTTTCAGCTCACTCAACGGCATGTCAAGTGTCGTACCCCTGTCCTTATCCTCGATAGTGTCGCAGAAATATTTTCCACTTATATAGAACTTTCCTATTGTATAGGTGCTCTTCTTATACTTCCTATATAACTTTAATTCCATTTTCACCTCTCCTTGTCTGGGTCATGCTTAATACGATTAGGACAATTGACATTGTAACAGCGCAAGCCTTTGACATATTGCAACTGCGACTTCAACGCCGCTATCTCATTGCACTTGTTGTTAGCTGCTACAATAAGCTTACGCAACTCATCCGCCTGGGCCATGAAATCATTCTGCAGCTTCGTGAATTGTTCATATAGACTCTCGTAAGCATCCTGCGAATTGTTTATCTCCTGACTTCTTGCATCAGCGTTACTCTTCCGTGCTTCCGCTAACGCCTGCTCTGCCTCCGCTTCGTATTTCTTCTTTGTTGTCCTATATTGAACAAACTGCCAAATAGACGTACCGCCGAACAAAGCGACGAGGATTTCCAATAATGTGTCTGTCATTTTCTTCACTTTTGTTTTTTAACAGGTTCATACTAAACTGAATTCATATTCCTTCGACGTATCCTCAAACGATACCAAGTTCAATGTCTTGTCATTAATATTGTAGACACTTGAATGGGTCGACATCCACAGTCGGCCCTCTCGTTCACCACGCTTTATTTCCTGGGCAGCCTCTATCATGTACTGCATATCCTCATCATCAGGCAACGTATCCACCGTGACACCTCTGTCCTGGTTCACGAACTCGCTGTACCAATAAGGATTTTCTTCAAGACTATAGGCCTTCGAGTAAAGAAGGCTGTTCATCAGGGTGCGCATATCACCGCCATCGACCAAAATATTGTATCTTTCAAGGCCACTGCCATAGTCAGTGATACCTAGCGAGCTTGCAAAATGCCCGTCAGCAGCATCGGCATTCGTATATACCTTGCCGTCTGGAAGGAAGCTAACGCCGTCTATATGGAAGTTGGTCATCATGCTGTGCTCCTTATATACTAAGGCATTATCTACAATCTCAACTACATAAGTCTTTGTAGAGTCACCAATCATGAAATGGCTCTCATAATTCATTGCCGAAAGGCTCGTAGGCATGTAGATGCTTACGTACTTTTGGAGGTATTCCACCGCCTCGGTTGCGTTGTCGAAATTGTCAAGGACATATCTTACAACCATCAATGAACATATCTCATCGAGCTTTTCCACCGTAGGTATAGTGTAGGTATTGTTACCCTTGTCATTCGGTACGACATTTATACATGCATATACGCGACTTGTATTGATGCCATCCTGAAGATAGAAAGGCAGCAATCCCCAGAGATCGCTGTCGCGTCTGTGACTCGCAATCCCTGCCGTCATCTTCGGTATTGACGCAATGCCCAATACACCTTCGCATTTATCCGTCAACGGCGTAGTCACGATAAAGTCAGGCTGAGCCTTCGGGTCATCGGATTCCTGCCTGTACCAATCAAGGTTCCGCCCGAAGAAATTACCACTTCTTATCGCAGAACAGGCGCCGCCAACAACAGGCGCATTCTTATGAAAGTGCTTACGCGCGCCGTAATAGTCAAGAGAATTATACGATATCTTATACAACAAAGGGTGCAACTCGGCAATACTGTTATATTGCGTAACGCTATCGCCGATGGCTGCCGACTTGTACAATTCCCTTATGTTACTTCTGTACAGTTTCATCTCTCCAGGAAAATACCATTGGTTACTTCACTTTCGCTGTCGATGTGTAGGTACAACGGAAAAACAAGATCACTGAAAGACTGCCGGAATGATTTACCACGATTTTCAGCAAAGAAAATCTCCTTACCCATTGTTGAATCCTGGCTCGCGGAAATAAAGATACGGCCTGCCTTGCTGCGTTCAAGCTGTATAACGAAATTCTCATTGGCAGTCACGTCTGCGCCCCAAAATCCGTTAGCTTGCTTAGTAAAATTTAATGTTGCCATTTTTATCGATATTATAATTACCTCACAAAGGTAAAATTTCACTAAGTATCACTGGAAATACGCTACGAGTTTCTTTTCAATAGAAAATCAGTTGAATGACAGGATAAGGATTTATTTTTTCACTACAAATTACCACTTTTATTTTGCGAGGATTATTAAAGTCGTAATTTTTGTTAATAAATTTCAGCGATTTCCAGTAAAATCATTACCTTTGCATCCGATAAAAATAAATGAAATGGCACTGATAGCAAAACAGATTATCAAGGAACGCGGGCTAAAGGTCGGCGACGTTGCCAACGAGCTTGGCATCACTCACATCGGTTTGAACTACAACCTCAGGGGGAACCTGACGATAAAAACGCTGCAGGCGATTGCCGATGCCATTGCTAAGCTCTCCAACGAGCCATGCGAGATAAAAGACTTGTTCTCGTATGACATAAAAAGAGAAGAGGAAGGAAATATCGCACGTTGCCCGCATTGCGGGAAACCAATAACCCTTGGAAAGGGAGTATAACCATTAACTGAAAAATTTTTACAGTTAATAATTCGATTTCGTGAAGGCGTGTCTGGGAAGATACGCCTTCTTTATATGAATGATGCCCGACTTTTACAAGCCAGGCATCATGAAATACAAAAATTAGATTAAACATATTAGTACAAATGTACTGTGAACATGTCTAATCTAATTTTATAAGCAAACGTTATATAAGTCTGCTACTGTTGAATTCGAATACTAGTTCATTCCTTTATGTCCCATTCATCTACAGGAGCTTCAAACGGAGTCACCAGCTGCATTCTGTGCATCAGATTTTCATCCGTTTCACACATTACATCCATTCTTAAATCATTCAGGTAGTGGTTTCCCACAATGCTATCACATTTTGGACAGCCGAACGACATATAACTCTCACCCATTGTTTTACTGTAGCGCTCTTTAACCTCACCCATCACAATCTTCGTCTCAGGATGTTCAGCAACGTAACGCTTGACCATTCCCAATATCTCGTCACCGAACTGAAGGTCCGGAAGTTTCGTCTTTAACTCTTCATCATATTCATACAACATATCTGCGAAGTCGTACTTCTTTCCTTTCTCATCTACCAGATAACGGACAAAGAAAACTGAATGTGGCGTTCTGCATTCGTAGCAATTCATGATTGGGAACATAACTTCTACACTCTTAATCAAAGCAGACGTACGGTGAATAATCTTTCCATCTACCGCTTTCTTCACAAATTCCGATAAAGGCAACTCGCATTTCTCCACCTTTACCATCATACCGCCATCATCCTTCTGCAAACCAAAGCACGCTATGGAATCTTTGATATCACGCTTAGGCGAGAGCACAAGGCCATATACACCATCTGCTTCCATCAAAGGCAACACTTTCGATGCCGTCGATAGCGAAGAGAAGGCCATAAATGCGAACTGCTTACCACCAACCGTTATGAGCACATCAGCTTTCCAATTCTCAGCCTTATAGTACTTCTCGTAAGTCCAACCTTCACTCTCACATATCTCTGTCAAAGCCGTCATGAATTCCTTCTTGGAGACGGGGGCCCCTTTGGGCTTTATATCCATATTACGTCTCATCACAGGCCGCTGAGGAATTTCGAAAACTTGTTCAGCGGATGTTGTTTCCTGCTCGAAATTGTCAAAGATGTTCTCAGTCTTTTGAGTTATAGGACGATTCTGCTCAAAAATCCATTCCTCTATGAAATTCCCTCTGCCAATGGCAACAGGCCTTGGTTTACTCAACATCTTCTCCCAGTTCACCAACGTATTCTTCGCCTCTTCAGGAGTTACAGCCCTCATCCATGCAAAGTTGGCATCCTCACTTTCATGCCCCTTCAATTGTGAAGGATTCTCCAGAAAGCTCTCCACACTACCGCACAAGAATTCAATCTTGGCTTTCGTATAAGGATTCTGCAAAATATTCTCCAGCTTAGTCAACCACCTCAAATTCTCTGGTCGGTTATTCTGGCGATTAGTGTCAATATGGTCTACCACATGCTGTTTCGTAGGTGGTTCACCCAAAAAGGCAACAGCGACAATCCTATGCACAGATTCACCACAGAACTTGGCATACCCGCGGTCTATCTTCTCGCCGAACGTCCATACATCATCCTTGGCTCGCTTTGGTTTACCCTCGCGTGACAAACGACAGATAGCACCATTATCGCGAACCCTGTATTTTTCTCCTTTATACTCGCACTCCACTTCACGAGCATAAGCGTCATTTACATCTATCATGGACTATTTCAGATACTCGAACAAGAAAATAGGGAAAGAATTCAATATACGCCTGTACAAATTCAGTATACTCCTATATAGTTTGTCACACCTCAAACCACTTGTCAGGCTTGAAGCCATTCTTCAGGTATTCCCCATGGGAGATGTAGCCAAGTTGGTTGGAGATAATCTTCGTGCCGTCAATTTCGGCATCGATGTTGCGATGCGAGTGACCATAAACCCAATAATCGATATCCATATTGGCGATATAGTTACCCAACTCTACCGTAAACGCTCCGTTGATAAGACTGCCTCGGAACTCCGGTGACATACACAACTCAGTAGGCACATGGTGCGTGAGCACTATCTTCGTCTTCGCGTGACTATTTTCCACAGCACTCTTCAAGAAGCGCAAGCAACGTTCGTGTTCCTCGTTAAAGTCCGAAGCAGAAAAACGATGGCCATGATACATGATGAGGTAGAAATCATTAACACCATGCTCGGTATAGTACATGTTCCCTGGCGAAATCCGTGCCCAAAGTGTTGAGACAATTATATCCACATCACCCAATGATACGACATGATTGTAGTAGTAATGAACATTCGGGTAAATCTCCCCTACCAGCCCATCAGGAAAATCCGCCAAGTCGGCAAACTGATAGAACTCATGGTTTCCAAGTGCGATTATCACTTGCTCATAATGCTCCGAAGCCCAACGCCAAAATGGATGATGCGTATAGTCGGGCATATTGATATATCCAGAGTCACCAGCCACCAAGAGCACGTCACCGCACACCTCTAGCGGATGTTCTGTTATCCAGCGTGTGTTTTCAGGAAACTCAAGATGCAGGTCAGACACATATTGGATTCTCATGATTACTCCTTTACAAAGACGATTTTATAAAAAAAACGGCCATTTTACTGCGTTATTTCTTGTATCTACAATATTATACGCCGTAAAACCGCACGTTTTTCCGATATGGAAGATTCAAATTTCTTTACACATCCTCAATTGGTAGCAACTCCTGTAAAGCCCAAGTCTGCGTTATTTACATTTTATTGGAAGGCTCCCTTCAGAATAAAGATATTCTTCGTCTTTTACCGTATCACGCAGTTTCCAAACAGAAGGATTCTCTTTTGATACGATATAATAGAATTTATCAGGGTTACTGTCAAAGGCTATGACCTCCTGCCCGTTATCACGGCAACAGGCAGTAAGTATGCCATTCTTCAGTTCAATGGACTCTAATTCGAATCTTACGAAAGCCTTTGATGCAGAGTCCCAATATGCATCGGCAGCTCTGTCTCTATATGACCATTCAAAGACAAAATTCCCGACTTCCATTATGTGGCCATGTGTATAGATTAACTCATATGTCACAGGGTTAAACTTGTATGTCTTGAATTCTCCATTGTCATATTCATGGCAGATAGCAATGCCGTCTAGGATTGTATTGATATTATGTTGGTCGAATATGGCATCTCCTTTCATATCAACAAGAATAGAACGAGTATTTTTTCCGCTTGTCTGGACATAGACAACCCCGCTGTCCATAAACTCGAATATCTCTGAGAACTTTGGTTTGCAGAGAACCTCATCGCTCAATTTCCAACCATATTTTCCGTTCTTTCGGAAGACTTCAATCTCATGGCTGTCACCGATTACTTTCACATTTCCCTCTGTCTTCGTCTTGACCTTAGGCTTTTTCAGTTCCTTATGCCATTTCTTGAAAATCCATTCATTCTGACTATTCTTAGAATAGAATGTAAACTTCCCGTCTTTTCTTACGAGAATACCATTAGGCTTCAAGTCATTTACCAGGATAAGGCTGTTATCTTCCTCGGTTCCGGCTATTCGGTATGCTAACTGAGTGTGGCCAGTAACGACATAGCCTATCCCTGTGTTTTTATCCTTTATGAAAGCCACCGAGCCATCGGTATGTGCAGTATCCACATCCGCTATTATCCAGTCGTAGACACTATTGCGCAGATGCCAGCCGTCAGTCTTTTCTATCAGGCACGCATCGCCGATATATCTATAGTGAGGTATGAAGCGATATTCGACACCTGTCATTAAGTCGCAGTATTTATAGTGTCCCCATTTATCCTGCATCCTATACAACTGATTTGGCATAAGCCGTCCTGTTTCTTCCGTTTTGTACAGGAAGGTTCCGTTATCATCATAGAACCAGAAAAAGCCGTCAAGTGAAGAACCGAAACATACAACACCATCAACGAATCCTGTTGTCGAAGTAAACATATAACTGGCAATGACATTACCTTTCTTCTCCAGCACATGCCTGCCATATATTGTATTTACATAAGCTTTATTCTGTTCCTCCTGCAAGTTGTCCTTATGAACGAACACCATTTCCAGATTGTGACCTTCATCATAATCAACATTCTGGACGTTTTCTTTTTCCGATGCAAGGCTGATAGTGGAAGGTTTAATAATCTGTCCGCCGCGGAACATAGCCATCCAGTCACGGTCTTCATTAGGCAAGCCGAACATGTAGTACATCCCGACATTGTCAAGAATGATGGTCTTCACCTTGTCCTTGTTCGGGCGAAGTCCACGACCCACCTGTTGCAGGTATTTCGACAGGGAAAGAGTCGGTCTTGCCATCTGGATAAAGCTGACGTTAGGCACATCGACACCCTCACCGGCAATCTCACAGTTCACGAAAATCTGTATCTTTCCTTGGCGGTACTCTTCCATCAAACGGTCACGTTCTTTTTTCGGTGTGGAAGAGTCTATGAGCATGATGCTCTCGCCCTTATCCTCGTAGAACTCACGAATATGTTCTGCATGCTCCCTGTTGATGGCGTATATGATACCCTGCCGCCCATCGGCATATCTTTTGTATGAATCGTACAGCTGCTCTATGCAAGCCCTGTTGTCCATCACCGTTCCCATCTCCTTTACCTGATAGTCGCCATCAGCACCACGCTTCTTCAGCAACCCTATCCGCTGTTTCATGTCCGAGTCTGGACGTATGACAACATATTCATAGTCAGCCAGCCAGCCCTCCATGATGAACCTCTTCACGTTCCAGGCACAGATAAGCTTATCGAACAAATCAGTAAAGCCCTCTTTCTTCAGACGGCAAGGAGTGGCTGTCATTCCAAGGAAATGAGCCCTAGGCCATTTCTGCCACAGCGACTTGTATGTCCGAGCCTGAGCATGGTGTGCTTCGTCAATCACGACAAGCGAGAACGACTTCCCATAATCACCATCAGAGAGCGATAGTTTCTGTATGCTCTCTACGACTATGCTTTCATCCTCCAGCTCCTTAGACAGGCCATGTCTTTTCAGTGTATCCTTTATCTGAAAGAGAATCTCCCTGCGGTGAGCAACAACCAATACCGTCCCTGATGATACCCCAATGTAATCCTTGATGATAGAAGAAAGCACAACGGTCTTACCTGTACCAGTAGGCATCTGGCACATGATACTCCTACGCCCTTGAGCAAAGGCATCCTCTATCATGGTCTTTATTTCGACCTGATAGTCACGAAGATTAAACATCAAGAATAGTGATTAGAGTGATAACAAGAGAAAATAATGCCTTATCCCCTACCCTTTATATGCGCCATCCTTGGCCTCAAAAATGGTCGAAGGCTCATAGACTTCAACCGAATGCCATGCGCCAAGAGGAATCTGAACACCATATTTTCCTTCAGCAGGACAAAGACGCGTACGGTAGCGTTCAAACATGTTTATCTCGGCCCCATTTTCAATGGCAACCCCACAAATGCCATCGATAGGTCCACCAGCTTCGTTATTGGGAGTATTACAGAAGAACACAACATCTATACTCCCTTTAAGGCAAATGATAGTTTCCGATGTGTCCGAATGTCTATGTATTGGAACAACAGTACCGACTTCCAATGCTTTAAGAATACGTTGGCTATTATCACCAGAGGTAGTACGCAAATCAAATGCCATGCGTTTACGCTCAGACCTCTTCGCATTTTCTTGCAATGCGGTAAGCAGAAATCTATCTATTTCAAGAATATCTTCCATATTAAAACCATTTACGTTCTACTCCAAGAAAACAGCATAAAGCCTCAACGGGGTCTTTGCCTTCTTTTTGTGCATCTAGCATGACTTGTTCAGCCTTTATTGCCAATATGGATTTAGGGAGAGACGTGTCATAGCATAATTCTGCCCCATATAAAGCCAAGGAATGCAAATCCTTTTCTTCCATCATTTGAAGCGTGGAACAAACAAATATGAGCAAAATGCCCACACACCTTTAATGAAGGTCTTTACCCTGTTCATTAGTTGCAAATTGCTTCCTTAATGCAATCAACGATGTAATGCACATCTTCGTCTGATACATACGGACCTGCTGGCAGACAGAAACCCACCTTGAAGAGTTCTTCCTCAATACCATTTGTATAGACTGCAGCATCAGCATATACAGGTTGCTTATGCATAGGCTTCCACAAAGGACGGCATTCAACCTTCTTGTCGAGCATGAACACACGAAGAGCCTCAACGTTTGCATTTGGTTGACAATCTGTAGTAGCACAATCTACAGCATGTATCACACCGGCTGCGCCACCTACGGCTGTCTTGATTACTTCCTTGTAAGCATTCTCCTGTCCCTTTACATGAACATCCTTGTCAATGGTTGCGGCACATAGCCAGAAGTTAGCATCATAGCGTGGGTCGTCTGGCTGCTTATGCATGTGAACACCAGGGACATCCTTCAAGAGTTCTTCATACAATGCTTGTACGTGCTTATGATGTGCGATATGGCTATCAAGTACTGTCATCTGGCCACGGCCAATACCTGCACATACGTTTGACATACGATAGTTATAACCGATAGCCGTATGCTGGTAGTATGGATATGCGTCACGTGCCTGAGTAGCATACCACATGATTTCGTTGGCATCTTCTTTTGTGCGGCATATCAACGCACCACCGCCAGATGTTGTTATCATCTTGTTGCCGTTGAACGATAACACGCCATACTTTCCAAATGTACCCAACACTTGTCCATCGAAGCGTGAGCCCATGCCCTCGGCAGCATCCTCAACAACAGGAATGCCATACTTATCTGCAATCTTCATAATCTTTTCGCAGTCGTATGGCATACCATATAGAGCAACAGGAACTATAGCCTTTGGGTATTTACCTGTTCTCTCTTTACGATCAATAATTGCTTTTTCCAAGAGTTCTGGGTCCATGTTCCATGTTGTAGGTTCAGAACCAACAAAAATTGGTTTTGCTCCAAGGTAGGTAATAGGATGTGAACTTGCACAAAAAGTGAAGCTCTGCACTAAAACCTCGTCACCTGCTTTCACACCACAGCCAATCAATGCCAAATGCACGGCAGCAGTACCAGCAGACAAACAGACAACAGTACGGTCAAGTTTCGTGCCATCGCTTTTGCTATTCGCAAAATCAGCGAGATTCTGCTCAAACGCATTCACGTTTGGCCCCATCGGCACCACCCAATTGGTGTCAAAAGCCTCTTTTACATACTTTTGTTCATAACCCTCCTCGCTCATGTGAGCGAGGCAGAGGTAAATTGTCTTTCTTTCTGTTGACATAACATTAAGTTCTTTATGTTTTTATTCAATTGAATTATCTGTTTAAACCGTAAATTTACAAAAAGTCAAGCATACCTCAATCACCTTTCTCCGGTCTCATCACATGACTCCACGCCAATCTCAGCATCCTTGGCAGGAAGGCTTCGGTGGCGACGAGATTGTACTTCCACATGTTGACCTTTTCTCCACCATCTGCCCGTTCCAGCTGAACACCGAAGCCCATACCCCTTCATATCTCCTCCCCTGCATACTGCACGAGTGTAAACCCAAACATAAACGCAAACTCAAACATCATTTCAACATAAACTCAGACTAAAACCCCTCTTTAACCCAAACTCAGACTCAAACTCAGACCGAAGTTTAAGTTTTCGTTTGCGTTTAAGTTTGCGTTTAAGTTTTTTCAAAAAAGTTTTCGTTTTCGTCATCGTTTTTGTGCCGAAGGCCACCCACCTTGTGCGCTTGCTTGTCAATCTTTTCCTACCCAATGCCCAGGCAGGACCTTCAGCCCCGATGCATCAAGCCGCTGCAGCCTTGCAAGTGATTCGGCAGCCTGCTGCTTGTTGCTGCGAGGGAAGGAAGTCACCACCTTCACGCCTGGGATATAGGCGTCACCGGTGTAGAGGACATTCTCTATGCGGAACGCCAGACAACTTGGGTCGTGACCGGGAACGAAGAAAACCGCCACCTGCATTCCGCCCAAGTCAATGGTGCACTCTTCTTCAATCACCCTCACATTCTCCGGATGCGCAAGCACAAAATCCTCCACGTCTTCATGATAATGCGAAAAGTTCCAACGAGGGTTCATCAAGCCCTCCTTCCCTTCGGCATTAGTATATACCAATGCTTCGGGAAATGCCTCCATAAGCTTGTTCAGCCCATAGATATGGTCACAATGTGCGTGCGTGAGCAATACCCCACGCACATTCCAACCTTTTTCGATAACCTTCTCCACATCCCCACAATCCACCAACCAGCAATCCTTTTCATTGCCGGTCGGCAGAATGTAAGTGATGGAATTGAATATCCTGTTAACGATGTAATCGCCCATTACGCTTCAAGAGACTTCTGGATACGGCCGATGAGTCCCGTCAGTACCTGACCGGGGCCACACTCTGTGAACTCGGTCATACCATCAGCAATCATGTTCTTGACGGTCTGTGTCCAACACACCGGAGAGGTCAGCTGTGTCAGCAGATTTTTCTTGATTTCCACAGGATCAGTATAAGGCTTTGCATCCACATTCTGATAGATGGGACAACGGGGAGTCTTGAACTCTGCCTTCTCTATGGCAGCAGCCAGCTCCACACGGGCAGGCTCCATCAACGGAGAATGGTATGCGCCACCTACAGCAAGCGGAAGGGCACGCTTTGCACCCGCTTCCTTCAGTTTGGCACAAGCCACCTTGACAGCCTCAACCTCACCGGAGATTACCACCTGACCAGGGCTGTTGTAGTTCACGGGAACCACCACACCCTCAATCTCAGAGCACACCTTCTCGATGGTCTCATCCGGCAGATTGATGATGGCA
>CALBNP010000164.1 GCA_937896505.1 uncultured Bacteroidales bacterium
GACAGACTCTTTGCCGACTTCGACAGATTCCTGCGGGAGAAGAACCTGATAATGAGCCAGGGCGTGATAATAGACGGCAGTTTCGTGGAAGTCCCCCGCCAGCGCAACACGCGCGAAGAGAACAAGGCCATAAAGGATGGTCGCGGCGGCGAACTTTGGAACGCGGAAGATGACGATGCTGAGGAGGATAAGAAGAGAAAGGCCAACAAGAAGAGGCACAAGGACACGGACGCCAGATGGACGAAGAAGGGCGGGCAGAAATATTACGGCTACAAGAACCACGCAAAGGTCGATGCCAAGAGCAAGCTGATAAAGAAGGCGGTGACTACGAGCGCGGAACAGCACGACTCCGTTCCGACCAAGCTGCTGATAGACAATGACGACAGGGGGCAGGAGCTGTATGCCGACAGCGCATATATCGGAAAGAGTGTGAAAAGCGTGATGCGCAAATACCAGATGAAAGACCGCATCATCAAGCGCAGTGTGAGAGGGAAAAAGCTCAGCAAGAAGCAGGAGACGGTCAACCGGAAGAATTCCAGGACGAGGGTGCGTGTGGAGCATGTGTTCGGCTACTGCGAGCTGAACCTGCACGGGATGTTCAGCCGCGTCATCGGCTTCGCGCGGAATGCCGCCAGGAACACCTTGACCAATCTGGTTTACAACGTGTGCCGATATGAACAAATAGTACGGTTAGGAATGAATTGATATTTTTATCACATTGATAAATAGTAAATTAACAACATTCAAATAATTATATAAAATAATAATGAAAGGTTAGAGATTGAAAGAAAATTTGTAAATTTGCCGTGTCATTCACTTTGAAATTTGGCTAATGGACTTCACGAAGTTCAGAGGAATGGCGCGAAAATGCTAAAAATAGAAGTCCCCTTTAGTAAAGACGCACCATGGTGCGTCTCTACAAACAAAACATACTGACGCAAGACGCACCAGGTGCGTCTCTACGTCAAAACCATATCAGAGACGTGCCATGGCGCGTCTCTACATAAAAACATCACAACTATGAATCACAACAATCATCCAGAATTAGAAAAGAAGATGAATGCTGGCGCGCTGGCATGCGGCATCGGTTGCTGCATCGCAGGCATTGCCTTGTTCATCATACAAAAAAACATGACCAATGTAGGATTGTCCTACTTGCTCATTTTCATCGGCTTGGTCTTGCTGTGCTATGGTGCCTACATGCTGATTTGCCGCACAAAAGCATGGTATTATAAAGGCACCAACTCGCCAACTTGCTGCAAGGAGTATTTCTTCCTTGCCGACGATTTCGGTGCACTGCAATCGGCACTCAACTCAAGCAACTGGCAGGCCTTGAAGAAGCTGAAGAAACAGACTGACAGCAACGTGAAACTTTGCGTCGTCAGCTCGAAAGATGGCCAATTTGCTTCCTTCCAGCTCTTTCGCTATCAGCCCTTCGAGTTCAAGCCCGAAGGTGCGACGCGTGTGCTGAAAGATGCCGAAGCCTCAGCATTCATCGATGCCTTGAAATAAGGATTTAAAAAGTGTTATTGTGAAAAGCGGAGAAACTAGTGTTTTTCCGCTTTTTCGTTTTTTAACTAAGTGTCTGTTCTGATTTTTCAGAAAAAACCTATGTCATACCGACGAAGGAGAGTATCTATGGGCTTTTACTTCAACTCAAACCGCACCAATCGCAACGGCATTCCTTCATAATCTTTAAGCTCTTGAATACCATAAAGATAACCATTGTAAAACACGAAGCGGTTTTTGGTAATGGCAAGGTCGTATTCATCGCTCGTGAAAGTGCATTGCTCAACCGTTTTTCCTTCGCTCACCGAATAGGCACGGCACTGGTTTTTGCCCGATTCCGAAGGATTCAGAAAATACAGAATATTATCCTGAACACCTTGAATGGCAATCGTATAATAGCCCATATTAATTGGTTTGGTGATATGCTTCAGGCCTTCTTCACATAACGGGATAAATTTCTCATAATACGAAGTCTCCATCTCAGATTTGTTTTGCTGAGCCTCTTCTTTCGAACTTTTTATCTCTTCTCTCTGCATTTTTATCTGCTCTTCCACCGACAACACCGTTGGCTGCCAATCCACTTTCTTTTCGGAAACCTTGTTACCATTAAAGTCATAGAAACGAATCAAGCCGTCAATCGGCGTGGAAACCACAAGTTGCCCGTTGATTGTTGCAATATACAAATCTGCAGCCCGACCCTTTCTAACACCTTCCGCAACGACATAATAATCCCTGTCTTTCACCTGTTTATCCTCAAATGCGTCACAAACAATCTTATCCTTGCCCGTATTGACATTGAGAATCGACACAAAATTACGATATTTATTGGACCAAGCGCAACCGCCGAAAATGGCAATGTGGCTGTCATCCAAAGTCAACATTTCCAAGGACTGGTATTTTATTTTCAATTCATTGACAATCAACCCGTTGTCATCAAAGAAATAAATATCGCCCATATTGTTGGCTTCCGTATAGAACAGGTTGCCAATTCTTCCACCTATCCTCTGGATATTATAAGGCTTCTTGTTCTTGTCAGCGAAATGTATTACGATGTCTTTCAGGAATTTACCATTTGCATCGAACACCGAATACCTGTTTCTTGTGGCATGGCTGACAATAGCTTTCCCATCATCATACATAACGAGACGCTTTCGCAATCCAATTTTGTAACCGTCATCTAACTTGTCGTAATAACTGTCGAAAATCTTGTCCCAATCGTTTCCGACACCGTATGTTTTGTCAGCAACAAGTTTAATCTCTTGTGCATCAGCAAAATGGAAGGCAATGAATGCCAGCGCGATAATCAAAAATAACTTTTTCATAATGTCAAATTGGTTTTATAATTGTTCCTTTAACTGTGATTCTAATTCATACAAAGCAAGTTCCTGCTCTGAAAACGTCTTGTTGGCATCGTATTCCTCCACCGTGTAATAGTCGTAGAATGGCTCAATCGGCTTTGGCCGCGAATTGACAAGATTGACAATGACAAACAAAAGCGCCACCGCGCAAGCCGTCGCCAACGATGAAATAATGGCGATACGAACAGCCCTATCCTTAGAAACCGTTTCCTCCTTGATGCTGAACGGAGGTATTTCGATTTTATCAGGAACCGGATTTTCCAACGAGTGTTTCACCTTTTCGGAAAACGCACGCTGATCATCAACTTTCCGCCTGCACGAAGCACAATCTGCAAGGTGCAATTCGATGGCCTGAATTTCCTTTTCCGTCAATTCGCCATCAATGTATTTCTGTATCAATATGTTATCTATGTGTTTCATTGCAATTGCTTTTTAATCTTTTCCATGATTCTCGACAAGGTTTTTCCCACCGAATTGAAATTCCTACCCGTAATTTCGGCGATTTCCTTATAGGAATAACCTTCGCTGTAAAGGACGACCATCGTCTTTTCCTTTTTGTCAAGGCGTTCAACCACATTCAGGATTTCAGACACATCGTTTTGATTTTCAACAATATTCATTTCCGTCTGAACATCTTCCACCACGACAAGCCTTGCATTTTTCCTTCTGTAGTCAATACCTTTATTAATCGTGCTTCTCACCAACCATTTTTCCAAATCGTTGATGGACTTTCTGCCTTGCAAAGTATGGTAATACGAAGTGAAGACATCCTGCACGACATCGTTCGCGCCCTCGGAATCCTGCAACAGTTTTGCCGCAATCCTGAACAGTTTCGGGTAATAGTTTCGATATGTCTTTTCAAACTTGGATTCCATCTTCGGAGTTTTTACACCTATAAGACGATTGAGAAGGTCGTTTTGTGACACAAAAGTAAAAATTACGGCATAAAGGTATCTTTCGTTTGAAGAAATAGCGGAATTTGTTGAAAAAAAGAGACTAAAAATACGAAAACTCTTGACTTTTGACAAAAAACACACTATATTTGCAGCAGTATTAACCCCAAAATCAAAACACTATGGATAAAATGATTGAGAAGATTGCCCAAGCCGAAGGCTTTTCATGGGCAGATGCCGAAGCCAAACTGAACCTGATTTACCACAAGATGAACGGTGCCGAAATCAAGTCGTTCCACGACGAGTTTATGGTCTGGCTCATGGACGAAAAGAAAATGAACTACAAGTCGATTCTGCAAACCGCACCCGACGAGTTGCACGAAATTTTCGTCAATGAGTTCAAAAAATGATTCGCATGGCTTAAAAAGTAGTATCTTTGCCGCCCAAATCAACTAACATCTAAAATGGACGTACCCAAAGACGACGTAAACTCCCAGTTTACATTTACTTACGACAACATCCGTGGCACTGTGCACGTTGTCGATAAACTCACAGGCGAAGAATTTGACTTATTGAAAGAAGACACCGGCTGGTTTGATGCCGAGTTCAAATTGGACGTTTAGGAAACATCATCCCAATTCTTGCGAACCACTTCTGTAAGTGTTTTTCATACTTGTTTATGGCTTTTTTCTATTTTTGCAAAATCATAAACATGTTCAAAAATGAAAAGACACCTACTGATTATGCTCGCCGCAATGATTTCGGCCACAGCATGGGCCCAAAATCGCGAAGTGGTTTTCCAAGAGTTTTTTGATGGCAGCTCCATGCCTTCGGGCTGGACGGTAAGCGGTCTAGGGACTGTGAATTGGTCCGTCTCGCCCACCAATAATGCCGGAGGCAACGCCAACGAACTGATGCTCAACTGGGATCCTTCGTTCGAAGGACTCTCAAGGATGATATTCCCTGCCGTCGATTTGACGGGCATTGCCGGAGTCACTTTTTCGTTCAAGCATTATCTCGACAATTTCCATAATCCCAGCGACCTTGGCGTAGCCACCTCGTCGGATGGCGGCGCCACTTGGAACGAGTGCTGGCGCAAAAGCTTCTCAACGACAGGCATCTATACAAAAAGCCTCGACATCGCCAATGCCGACATGGGCAAGCCAAATGTGCTGTTTTGCATCTTCTACGAAGGCAATAGCGTAAGCATGAATTATTGGTATTTTGACGACATCAGCATTTACACCAACACCAATTTCGACCTTGGAATCAATGTCATCGATGTGCCGGAAAACATCGCTTGCGGCGACCTTAACATCGGGATGCAAGTGACCAACTACGGACTCACCGAAATCAACTCCATCGAGGCAAGCTACCAAATTGACGGGCAAGAACCTGTGGTTGAAGTCTTCAACCTGGATATTCCGTCATTAGAATCAGCGACCTTGGGTTTTGCCGAAGCCGCCAACTTCATGCCAGGCGGCAGCACCGTAAAGATGGAACTTCTGCAAGTGAACGGCACACACGACGACGATGCCTCTGACGACATTCTGTCGAAGGAAATCAACGTACATCTGGACTTTGCAGAAAGAATACCGATGATTGAGCATTTTTCGGCTTCAACCTGTTATCCATGCGTGCAAGTCAACGCGACCATGAACGAGTTTTGTGCCGCCCACCCCGACATGTTCACCTACGTCAAATATGTCACCGATTTCCCATCACCAGGCGACCCTTATTTCACACAGGAATGCTATGTGAGACAATACCATTACAATGTTTCAGGCGTACCACAAGTGTTTATAGATGGCTCCGAAACAGAATCGACAACACCAAGCGAAAACGAATTCAACAATCATCACCACACGATGGCTCCCATTGACATTCGCGGCGCTTTCTACACCGAAGGCAATATGATTCACGTTTCGGTTGACCTCATGCCATACAGCGATTTGGAAGGACTCACTATTTATGTCGCTGTCAACGAAAAGACTACGACAGGAAATGTTGGCACCAACGGCGAGACTGAATTCCATCATGTGATGATGAAAATGTTGCCCAATGCCGATGGAACACCTATGAATTTCACGGCTGGAGAAACAGAACATCTTGATTTCAGTTACGACATGTCAACAACATTCGTCGAGGAAATGAACGATTTGGAAGTGGCCGTTTGGGTTGAAGACCATGCCGCACATTTCATCCACAACAGTCATTTCCTCTACGAAACCGAGAATTATCCCTATCCTGTGGAAAACCTGACTCTGACTGAAGACGAATTAGGCGAAGAAAACAAGATGAGCGTTTTGTGGGACCAACCCTCCGATGGAAATCCTGTAGGCTACAATGTTTTCGTGAACGGCAGCCTTGTGGCCGAAAGCACAACAGAAACGAAATACTCCTTCGCTTCTGATTTTGGCAAGTTTTACATTGCTGAAGTCCAAGCGGTTTATGAAAACGGCAACACTTCGGTGAAACAAATCGTCACGAAAACCAACACTTGGACCGTTAGCGAAGACACACCGGTGCCGTTGACGATGTTCCCAAATCCTGCTGATAACCAAGTTGTTTTGCAAGCTGGCTCACCTATCCAAAGTATCTGCATTTACAATATGCTCGGAACATTGGTCGATAGCGTCACCTTAAACAACACGACGGCCAACCTGAATCTTGCCAAATACCAAAGCGGCATATATCTCCTCAGCCTCACTTTGGCCGATGGCAGCAAGATTTCGCAACGCTTGACCATTTCACATTAACAAATTGATAAATAATTGATTATATGAAAAAAGCATTCATCATTCTCGCCATGCTCCTTTCGGTTTCAGCCATGGCCCAAAACCGCGGCGTCATCTTGCAGGAATCTTTCGACAGCAATTCCATGCCGGCAGGCTGGCAAATAACCGAAGGCGGATTCAGCAACTGGACTATTTCGCCTACGATCTACGCCGGAGGCACCCCGAAAGAACTGCATCTCAGCTGGAGCCCTTATTTCAATACACCTACGCGCATGGTTTTCAATGCCGTTGACCTGACGGGCATTTACACTGTCACCTTCTCCTTCAACCATTATGTGACACATGTAACCCAGCCTTGCACCATTTCCATCGAGACTTCCTCAAATGACGGCAACACTTGGAACCGCTGTTTTTCGAGAAGCATCGATTATGACCAAATCATGCTTTATGAAGAAAGTCTCGACATCACCAATGCCGACATGGGTCAAGCTAATGTGTTGTTTTCAATTTATATAGAGCCATACGTCAGCAGCACCTATTTTGATGACTGGTATTTCGACAACATCCTCATCATGGGCGAACAAGGCAGCGACGTGCTCGACTTGGGCATCAGCACCATCAACGTCGCTGACGAGATTGGCAGTGGCGACAGAACCATGGGGATGCTGGTCCGCAATTTCGGAACCATCGACATCACTTCCGTAGAGGCGAGCTATCAGGTTGGCGACAACCAGTCTGTCAGCGAAACCTTTTCGGTGAATATCCCACCCATGGAAGCCACCAATCTGACTTTTGCCGAGCCAGCCAATTTTGCCTTGGGCGACTATACTTTGAGCATGGAAATCATCAAAGTGAACGGCACCGCCGATGACGACCAAAGTGACGACCAGATGTCGAAAAACATCACCGCAAACTTGGGTTACACGCAAAAGATACCGTTGCTGGAGGTCTTCTCGTCATCAGGTTGCGAACCTTGCGTTGCGCTGAATGCCCAAATGCAAACACTTTGCGACAACAATCCTGGCAAGTATTCCTACATAAAATACTGCATGAACGCCCCTTACGACCCATATTATACGTTAGACGTCACCCAACGCGGCAACCACCTGCCCCCTCACCGCGAAGTGCCTTTCGCCCCATTCGTCTATATGGATTGCGAATGCCTGATGAACTATGCGCCTTCGCAAGAGCTTTTTGATGGTCACTGCGACATGCTCTCGCCCGTCGAAATCCGCGGCTCATTCTACACCGAAGGCTCAATGGTTTATATTTCAGCCGATGTCTTGTCGTACATGGACATGACTGACGCCAGCATTTGGGTCTCTGTCAATGAGAAAGTCACGACAGGCAACGTAGGTTCAAATGGCGAAACGGAATTCCATCACGTCATGATGAAACTGCTGCCCGATGGCACGGGAAAGACATTTAGCATCAGGCAAGGCGAAGTCAAGCATTTCGACTACAATTATGACATGTCAACGACATTTGTCGAAGAGATGGACGATTTGGAAGTCGTGGTTTGGGTTGAGGAACCTGGCATTGAAAACACATTGAACAGCCGTTTCATGTACGAAACCGCAAATCATCCCTATCCTGTCGAGAATCTGATTCTCACCAAGGAAGGAACCACTTTCACCGCTTCGTGGAACGCACCCGAAAACGCTAACCCGACGGGCTACAACGTGACGCTGAATGGCGCTTTGGTCGTTGAAAACGGTACGGCTACCAGCTATTCCTTCGCTGAAGAAAGCGGAAAGTTCTATATCGTTGAAGTTCAGGCCGTGTATGGCGACGAGATGGTCTCAGTGAAACGTGTCATCACGAGTTACGAGATTCTGGCCATTGCCGACAACAAAGCCACCGATTGCATGGTATTCCCGAATCCAGCCCACGACCGCGTTACCCTTCAAGCAACTGAAACAATCAAAAACGCCGCTGTCTATGACATGATGGGAAAACTGATTAATGCAGTCCAAATTGATGGCCAGACCTTTGAAATGGATTTCTCCGGTTATGGCAACGGAATGTATTTCATCAAGTTGCAGATGGCTGACGGCAAGAGCGAGGTTTGCAGGGTTGCTGTGGCTCGATAATACTATAAGGCCTTAATACCACAAAAAAGACGTATGGGTCAAATTGCAAATAATATACTTTTTGACCCGTGATGAAAAACAAGTGTGTAAAATCAACAATTTAAACGATGCTGGGTCTAATTGTATATTATTGCCTTGTAGTATCTAAAAAAGATAATGTTTATGAACAAAAAGCATATCAAAAAATGCTCAGAATATCTTACGATTCAATTTAATAAATCTCCTCATTCTCAGCTAAATCCTTAAACAAGGCCACCAATCTTTCCACCACGGTTTCGGCATAGCGGCAACCTTTTTCGGTTGAGGCTTTCTTTGGATTGCCAATACCTGTGTCGTCAGTGACTTTCAGCCAGTTGCGCGGCACCCAAGCCGTCTTGTCGTTCAGCGATTGCAATGCAAAAGGATGTGACTTGCCCTCGCCTGCATCGGCAAGATTCACCCATTCGGGATGATAGTGCATCATCACCGAGGTTTCCAATTCGCCGGCATGGTCATCCTTTTCCTCAAAGTAACCTTGTGGCGGAACGATAGTGTACCACTCCGTAGAGGCAATCAGAAAGTCAGGATAATCGACGGCCAAATCACGAATCATAGGCTTGAAGGAATTGCCGCCGTGACCATTGATAATGACCAACTTACGAAAACCCTGATGATGCAAGGAAGCCACCAAGTCGCTCAAAATGGCTTTCTGCGTTTCGTAACGATAATGGATGCAAAACTTCAAATCGCGCTGGCCCGGATTTTGTGCGCCCATGGCAACGGGTGGCAAAACCATCGCACGCAAGCCCGTCTGCTCAAACAAACGGTTGGCTGCATCTAAGGCAACTTCCTGAGAGAGGATGCAATCGGTCAGATAGGGTAAATGCTGGTTGTGCGGTTCGGTTGCGCCCCAAGGCAAAACGACCAGTTTGTAATCTTCATCTTTGACCTTTCCAAATGGACTGACGGTCAAGTCGATACCAATTTTATGATTATTCATAGTTTCACTTTTGCAATTAATTTTCTCAAATTGCCTTCGCCGATAATGGGAGCGTGGGCGTCTTCGGGATAGACAATCAGGAACTCGCCTGGCTTCACTTCAAAATAAGTTGATGCGGGTTCTTCATAGACTGCGAAATCCTTTTCAATATCGAAAGGATGCATTGGCTCATGTAAATCGCTTAGGGCTTTCCACCCCACTATCTCATTGCCATTCAACGGAATATGAACGTCGATATATTGCTGATGGACTTCCAAAACTTGTTTTTCCTTGCTCAATAATGTTGGTTCGGAATTGTTGATGAACAAGTCATCGCCTTGCAGTTCTATTCTTCCTAAATCCTTGTTCATCAAATCGTTTGATTTCACATAATCAAACAGTTGCTTGAGCAATGGATGCAGGTTTTCGTAACGGCTGCTGTCGGTTAATTTGGCTAAAATCATGGTGTTTTTCTATTTTAAAATTGAGAGACGTTGCACGCAACGTCTCTACATGATGTGATTTACGACAATTTTTCCAATATCTGCCAGCATTGGAACAGGCCTCTTGGCACATGGAAACAGCCCTTCCATTTGCCGCCTTTCAGTGGCAGCAGCACCTCGCCTTGGCGGTTCAGATAGCCGTACCATTCCGGATATTCAGGGTCGGTGAAATGCGTCCAGACATAATCGTTGACCTTTTCAAACCAATCCAAACATTCCTGATTTCCAGTCAGTTGATAGCCTTTCAGCATCGTGATGAGGGTTTCGATATGCACCCACCACAGTTTCTGGTCCCATTCCAGTTTCTCGGGCGGATAACCTTTTCTGTCGAGGAAATAGAAGATGCCGCCGTTTTCTTTGTCCCAACCATAATTCACTTCGCTGAGGGCGATTTTCACGGCCTTGTCAATCAAATCCTTGCGGTTCAGGCGCACGCCCAAATCCATGATGAACCACATGGCTTCGATAGCGTGGCCCGGATTGAGCAGACGGCCATTAAAGTTGTCCATCAGTTCGCCATCAACGCCGACGTGCTCAACGATGAGACCCAGTTCCGGACGATAAAACACATCCAAAACTTCGTGCAGGCAGGTGTCGATGGTCTTTTGCAGAAATTCAGGTTCAAGCAGCGACTCAATTTCCAAGGCCACATTGCAGAGAATCATCGGCAGGTCGAAACTCTTCATCGGACGGGTGCCCGGCACGGTCTTGTTCCATTTTCCTTTCGGGTTATCGACTTTTGAAAGCACGATGTCGAAAGTCTTTTTGGCGATGTCGGCATATTCCTTGTTGCCCGTTGCGATGCTCAACTGACCGAAAGCCAAAACCGCAAAAGTATAGGAGAAAATATTGTATGGCTCAACCAATGGATTGCCTTGACGGTCAAGGGCAAAATACCAGTTGTAATTGCCATCGTGACCATATTTCTTCAGAAACTCAGCCCCTTGGATGGCGCAATCCAGCCACTCCTGACGCTTTTCCACCTTGTTGTATAGGACGGAAAACATCCAGACTTCGCGACCTTGCAGCCAGACGAACTTATCGGTATCAAAAACAGAACCATCGCGGTTAAGGCAGGTGAAATAACCACCAAACTCCTTATCCTGCGATTTTTCAAGCCAAAACGGAACCACCTTGTCGAGCAGTTCGTGCTTGTATTGTTGTGCTAATTGTTTGAAATCCATAGTATATAAAGATTAAATCATTATTCATTTAATTCTTTCCAAGTCAGTCCCTTCAAATCTTTTCGGTTAGGCGAAAACAGACTCACAAGATAACCTACGGCCACCGAGACCACCATGCCGATGCAGCCGTAAAGCAGCAAGTTGAGGTCGGTGAAATATTTCACGCAGAAGACCGCCACGATGCCGCAAACGAAACCTGTCAAAGCCGACTTTGCATCGATGCGCGGGAAGAAAATGCCCATCAGGAAGAGGCCGCCCAAGCCCGAGGACAGCAAGCCTAAGATTTCCTGGAAGAAATCGAGTAGGGAATAAATGCTCCAAGTGGCCATCAGTAAGGCCAAGCCCACGCCGATAATGCCCGAAACCACACAAGCCCAACGCGCCACTTTAAGCATTTCGTTGTCAGTGGTTTGAGTATGCCAACGCTTGTAGAAATCGACGGAAAAAGCTGTGGCAATGGAATTGATGTTGGATGAAATCGTTGACATGGTGGCGGCAAAAATGGCAGCAATCAGCAATCCCGCCACACCTGCCGGCAACTGACTCATCATAAAAAATGGAAATATGGCATCGGTCTTGGTCATGGAAATGTCCAAATCGGCCGGATGGGTCTTGAAGAAAGTGTAAAGGCTTGTGCCAATGACGAAAAACGCAATGGAAATCACGGCACTCATCACGCCATTGAGCAGGATGCTATGCGAGGCGCTTTTTTCGTTTTTCGTGGTCAGGTAACGCTGAATCACCGTCTGGTCGGAGGTGTAGGAAATCAGGTTGTTGGCGATGCCGCCCAAAACGACGACCCAAAACGTGGCTTTCGTGAAATCGAAGCTCCAATCCACCAGTTTCAGTTTTTCATCCGCCATGGCAATATCGACAAAACCGTTGAAGCCACCTTTGGTGGAGAAAATCAGATAAGCCGCTGAAACCAAAGCCCCGCCCACCAAAATGATGCCTTGTACCACATCGCCCCAGATGACAGCTTCTACGCCGCCCATAGTGCAGTAAATGATGGTAATCACGCCCATCAAGGCAATGCAGACCCAAATGTTGATGCCCGTCACGGCAGTCAAAGCCAAGGAAGGCAGATAAAGTACAAGCGCCATTCGTGCCACCATGAAGATGATGAAAACGGCACTCGCCATTAGGCGGACAGCACCACTGAAACGGCGTTCCAGATATTCGTAGGCCGTGGTCACATTCAGCCGCCTGAAAAACGGCAGGTAGTATTTGATGACCGGAAAACTCACCAACAAAATGGTGATGAGCATCGGATAATAAGTCCAGTTGGTAGCGTAAGCCTTGGCTGGATAAGCCATATAGGTGATGGCGCTCAGCATGGTTGCGTAAATGCTGATGCCCGCTGCCCACCAAGGAATACGGCCTCCGCCCTTGAAGAAATCGTCGCCGCCTTTTTCCTTGCGCATGAAATAATAGCCCAAAAGCAACATGCCCGTCAGATAAACAATCAGCACCAGCCAGTTCAACCAGCCAAACGACTTTTTGCTTTCCAAACTGACAAGCGAAACCTCGTTGGAACGCACACCGGGCTTGCTTTCGCCACCAATCACAAGCCAGCCATTCTGATAAGGAACTATGGCTGCACCAGCCTTGGCCAATTGCGGAAATGAGCCGTTTTCGAACCAAGTGTCGGTGAGCGTGTGATACACCAAAACCTTGTCGTTAAAACGATACCAATCAGTAGGATGCGACATATAATCGTGATGACTTTCACCCAATTTTCCGTTGATGGCTGCCTCAAAAATTTGGGCGTTTACGCCACCGAAGAAAACCAAATGCGAACCGCCTGAAACGGAACAGACCGCGCCAATCAAGGCACGTGATACACCATTGGCATCGGCAAGAATGGGAGCCGTTTCCGACCATAGGCCAGTTTTCAAATCGAGGCGTAAGCCGTTGTGATGTACGATGCCTTCGCGACTTTCGGTCGGAGTGGCGTAACCGCCCATCAGGTAAAGGTTCGGGTTGCCGGCATTGCTTTGAACCGCCATGCAAGGCTGCAAACGGAAGTCGCCAGGGAAACATGGCATTTCGTCCCATGATTCACCTTTCAGCAAAGCCTCAACATTGATTTTGAAAACACGGTTTGAGCCAATGCCATCGCTTTGTCCGCCACCAACATAAATCACATTTTCCGACAAGCAGCCTGCCATGTTATCCAAAGCCACAGGCAAAGATGACAAGGCTGTAATTTTCAATTTATCACCTTGAAAACTGATGAGAAAAACATCGATTAGGCTGTGGCTTCCATCGTTTCCGCCGAGGCAAATCAAGCCTTGTGGTGTGGAAACGCTCACGCCGTAGGCCACGGCTTTTGGCAGTTTTCCGATGGATTTCCAGTTTTCGTTGTCTTTGAAAGCGTTTTCAAGGAGATAAATGTCGTCGTGAAAGACTTTTTCGCCACCATCGGCAGCAGGAACATTCGGGAAATTGCAGCCGCCTGCAACGATTATCTTTCCATCAACAACTTCTGCAAAATGCCCCGAAAGGCCTTGTCCGCCACTGACTGACAATGGCGATAACACATTGAGGTTCATTTTGTTAATGTCAGTGTCCTTGCCAAAAGCAATCACTGAGATCAGGAGTGTCAGGATTAAGAATAATCGTCGCATAAATTTTACTTATTGCACTTGTTGAAGAAATCAATGGCTTCAAGTTCCTTGCGCATAGCCATTTCTTCTTCGTTTGTCATGTTTTGGAACGGCGTGCGGTTCATGCCCAAATCCAAGCCCAAAAGTTTCATGATACGTTTGCCAGCCACGATGTTGCCGCGATAGTGGCAAATCACATTGATGACATCTTGGGCATAGTTCTGCAATTCCCTCGCCTTGGTTAAATCGCCGTTTTTCCAAGCCTCGATAATGCCGACCAAGCAACGACCGTTGTAGTTGGAAGTGCCGCAAATGCCACCTTGCGTGCCGCACATTTCCAATGATGCCAAAATGGTCTCGTCCTGACCGTGAAGCATATCGAAACGGCCATTCTTGTAAAGCATGCACTGGTTGAACTCATACAGACTTTCAAAAGTGTATTTCACGCCGGCAAAATTCGGGATGCGGCCATCGACGGCTTCCAGAAACTTCACCATAGGCAGATAGGCATTGTTGAAAGCAGGAATGTGATAATAATAGAACGGCAGTTCAGGTGCGCCGCAAGCGATTTCCTTGCAATATTTCACCAATTCCTCCACGCGGTTGATTTTCGGGAAAGGCGTAGCCATGGCGCCAATGCCCCAGGCTCCGATTTTCTGAGCGTGTTCGGCCAGCATCTTGCTGTTGCGGGCGCAGCAACTGCCCACATGTACGATGACCTTGAAGCCTTCGGGCGCAGCTTTCACCCAAGTCTCGGCCAACTTCATGCGTTCGTCTTCAGTGAGCATGTAACCTTCTCCAGATGAACCGTTTACAAAAACGCCTTTCAGTCCGTTGCGCTGCAACAAAGCTGCATATTCGGGAATAATGTCGTAATTCACGTCTCCATTTTCCTTGAAAGGTGTAAACGGAGCATCTATCAAACCTATGATTTTCTGCATGATTTTGTCTTTTTGAAATTTTCGGGCAAAGATATGGCTTTTCCTTTTGGAAAAAGAAATATTCCGTAATATTGCGGAAGCAAATTTCATGGTTATGAGAAAACTGTGTCTAATTATCGTTTTATTGTTGCCTTTTCTGCTGGAGGCTCAACCCGTGAAAGTGGCTTGCGTGGGCAACAGCGTCACCTTCGGCTACGGCTTGGAAAATCCTGAAAAGGAAAGTTACCCCGTTCAGTTGCAGCAATTTTTGGGCGAAAACTATTTGGTGGAAAACTTCGGAAAAAGCGGTGCAACGCTTTTGAGGAAAGGCCACAGACCTTACAACGAGCAGGAGGAATACAAAAACGCCATTGCCTTTGCAGGCGACATTGTCGTCATTCACCTTGGCCTTAACGACACCGACCCGCGCGATTGGCCGAACTATGGCGATGATTTCATCAAAGACTATCTTACATTGGTTCAGGATTTTAGGACATCAAATACAAACTGCAAAATCTACATTTGCCGCATGACGCCTATTGGTCACAACCATTGGCGCTTCAAGTCGGGGACAAGAGACTGGTATTGGGAAATCCAGCATTGCATCGAAGTCGTAGCCGAACAAGCCGACTGCCAACTGATTGATTTGCAGGAAATACTTTATCATCGCCCCGACCTTTTCCCCGATGCTTTGCATCCAACAAAAGAAGGTGCCGGCATCATTGCGCAGCAAGTCTATGAAGCCATCACGGGCGATTTCGGCGGCTTGCAAATGCCTGGCTTCTATTCCGATAATATGGTTTTGCAGCGCGATATTCCTTTGACAATCAGCGGAAAAGCAAATGCCGGCGACCAGATTTCAGTGCTGCTGCGCAAGACTGAAAAAAGAAAAGCCAAGGAAATCCAAACGCAACAAACCACGGCGGGAAAAGATGGCCGCTGGAGCGTAACACTCAATCCAATGGCTGCGGGCACAAACTACACTTTGACGATCCAAAGCAATGCTTCGACAAACTCTTCAAACACTGAAATCACCTATAAAAACATTGCTTTCGGTGAAGTCTGGCTTTGCTCGGGCCAATCGAACATGGTTTTCCGTGTCGATCAAAGCATTGAAAATGAGCAAAATGAAATCAAGGCTTATCTTGCCACAAATCCCGATATCCGCCTTTTCAATGAAAAATGTAATTGGCTGACCAACGATTACGAATGGCCAGAAACGGCTTTGGATTCCGTCAACCGGCTGATGCACTTTGCGCCTGCCCAATGGGAGATGTGCAACGGGCAAAACACCACGGAGTTTTCTGCCGTGGCTTTCCAATTCGGCAAAATGCTTTCTGACAGTCTGAATGTCCCCATCGGATTGATTCTGAATGCCGTAGGCGGTTCTTCTACCGAATCATGGATTGACCGCAAGACCTTGGAATTTGAATTTCCCGACATGCTTTACAATTGGAAAGACAGCGATTTCATCCAGCAATGGGTGCGCGACCGCGCCAAAAAGAACATCGCCAAATCGGCAAACAAGTTGCAACGCCATCCTTACGAGCCTTGCTATCTGTTCGAGTCGGGCATCTTGCCGCTGCAAGGCTGCGCCATCAAGGGCGTGATTTGGTATCAGGGCGAATCGAATGCACACAACATCGAGACGCACGAAAGGCTGTTTCCGCTTTTGGTGCAAAGCTGGCGTAATTGTTTTGGCGAAAACTTGCCTTTCTATTTTGTGCAACTGTCGAGCCACGACAGACCAAGTTGGCCGGCTTTCCGCAACAGTCAGCGGTTGTTAATGAGCAAGTTGGAAAACACGGGCATGGCGGTTTGCAGCGATTTCGGTGACAGATACGATGTGCATCCACGCTACAAGAAAGCTGTCGGACAACGCCTCGCACGCTGGGCTTTGCACGATTTGTATGGCTTGGATGTGGTTCCGTCAGGACCGCTTTTCAAATCCATCGAAACTAAAGCCAACGCCATTTTCATCAGTTTTGACTATGCAGAAGGCCTTCACCCAAGCGACGACCAACCTTTGCGCACTTTCGAGATTGCAGAACAAGAAGGTCGGTTTGTCCCTGCAAATGCAGAAGTCGTTGGAAATCAAGTGAAAGTCTGGAACGATAGCATACAAAATCCACGTTTCGTGCGTTACGGTTGGCAGCCGACCACCGATGCCAATCTGGTCAATGGCGATGGATTGCCGGCTTCGACGTTTGGAGCAGGTTCATGGTAGATTAGAACAGCAAGGTAATCCCGAAAACCACGGTCAGCAAGAATGTCTTGACCACCTGCTTTGGGAGCATGGGGTCGAGTTGCGTGGGTTCCGTTTTCTTGATTTGGACCAAATCTTTGGCAAAAAGAGGGACAAGCAGCCAGAAGGTATAGCAATAAAAAGGCAAGCGCTTAATGAGGCAGAACAGAGTCATAGCGACGAAACCTCCTATTATTAATAAAAGGTGATAGATAAATGCACGTTGCAGTCCAATCTTCACCACGAGGCTGTTCTTGCCCGAAACTCGGTCGTTTTCGAAGTCGCGCATGTTGTTGATGTTGAGCACGGCATTCGACATGAAACCCATGGCCGAAGCGGGTAGCAAAATGTTGAAATCGAGGTTCTTGGTGGATAGATAATAGGTTCCGAAAACTGCGGCCCAGCCGAAGAAGATGAAGCAGAACAAGTCGCCGAGGCCACGGTAGCCATAGGGGTGTTTTCCCAACGTGTAAAGCAAGGCGGCCATGACGGCAGCGATGCCCAAAATGGCAAAGATGGCCAAATCCATAAGGCTATGGCTTGTGAGGAAGACCGACAGCAGCAATAAACCGCCCGAAAAGAGGCAAGCCAGACCTGTGAAGACAATGCCGAGTTTCATCTCTTTTTCGCTTATCGAACCGCTTTGCAACTCGCGTTGCGGACCTTTGCGTTGGGCGTTGTCGGTGCCTTTCTTGTAGTCGCCAAGGTCGTTGGCAAGGTTGGAGAGGATTTGAAGCAGTATGGCGGTAGAGGCGCAAAGGACGAGGGCAAAGTAGTTGCAATTTCCTTCAGCAATAGATAGGAAACCGCCCATCAGCACACCTGAAAACGAGAGCAGCACCGTCCGCGGACGGGCTGCCCTTATCCATGTCTTTAGTTTTGCCATGATGCTTTTTTGAAAGATGAACTATGACTAGTGTCATTGACTATGACCGCTGACAGATACCGTAAAGCGGTCATAGTCAATGGTCATAGTCATGGTAAAAAACGAACTTACTTTCTGCGACCACCGCGGTGGCGTGGCGAATAGTAGTCGTTGTCGTCGTAGCGGGCTGCACCGCGACGGCCTCTGCCTGATTCTCTTGAATCTCTCGAGTCGCGTGAGCCGCGTCCTGATTCTTTCGACGAGCTACGGCTTGCGCCGAAGCCACGTTCCGAACGGCGTTCCTTGCCTGAGGCATAGCTCTTCGAGCTGCCTTTTTTTTCAGACGATGACTTTTCAGATGCCGACTTGCGTTTTTTCTTTGGCATGTCGTCGTCGTCAAGGAAGATGTCAATGTCGTCTAAGTGTTCTTTCCAATCGGGGTCGAGCCATTCGTGGCCGTCGCGTGAGCGTTCCACTTTATATTTTGGTTTTTCGTCGTCGAAGTTTTTCTTTTTCTTTGGCTTCTTTTCTCTTGGATCGTCATCGAAGCGATCTTCGCGCGGTTTGCGTTCCTTACGTTCTTTACGTTCGCCTTTGTCTTTGCGGCTACCGCGTTCTTTCTTCTCGCCTTCCGAGCGTGGACTTTGGTCTTGTGCCACTTCTACCACGATGCCCCAAGGGTTGCGTTTCTGGTCGGCGAAGCATTCCAAAATCATTGGGATATAGACTTCTTCGACATCGACATACGAGTAGTCGTCGAACAAGTCGATGCGGCCGATGCGGATGTCTTTAGTGCGTGTCACGTCATTAATCTTGCCGATGATTTTAGGTGGCAGCACATGGTCGCGTTTGCCCATTCCGAAATAGAGACGCTTCAGACCTTTGTCGTCGTGGCTCTTCTTCTCCTTGCGTTCCTTGCGGTCTTGCTTTTCGTCCTTTTCGGTAGCGTTCAGGTCGATGGCGTTCTTGTAGTAATCCAAGAAGCGGTTGAAGTTGAGGGCTACCATGCGTGTGATGAGTTCTTCGCGGCTCATCCATTCGAGCTTGCGGAAAATGACGGGCAGGAAGTCGTCGATGTCTTCGCGGTTGATGTCAACGTGTTCGATGCGGTCGATGTGGTTGAAGAGTTGCTTTTCGCATACTTCCTTTCCGGTAGGAATCATGGCGCGTTCGAAGTTGCGGCCCACGATTTTCTCCAAACGTTTGATTTTGGTTCTCTCGCGCAAGTTGATGAGGCTGATGCTGATGCCGCGCTTGTCGGCACGACCTGTACGGCCGCTGCGGTGCACGTAAGTCTCGATGTCGTCAGGAAGGTTGTAGTTGATGATGTGGGTGAGGTCGTGCACGTCGATGCCACGGGCGGCCACGTCGGTGGCGACGAGCAGTTGCAGGCTCTTCTTGCGGAAGTGGTCCATAACGTTGTCGCGCATGCCTTGCGAGAGGTCGCCGTGCAGCGAAGCGGCATTGTAGCCGTCCTGCACGAGGTTGTCGGCCACTTCTTGGGTCTCGAGTTTGGTGCGGCAGAAGATGATGCCGTAGATGGATGGCGTGTAGTCGATGATGCGCTTTAGCACCGCATAGCGGTCTTTGGCGGCCATCATGTAATACTTGTGGTCAACATTGGCGGTACCCGAGTTGCGTTCGCCGACGGCGATTTTCACTGGGTCGGTCATGTATTTGTTGAGGATGGCTTCCACTTCCTTAGGCATGGTGGCCGAGAAGAGCATGGTGTTGCGCTCCTTGGGCATGTATTCGAGGATGTCGTCAACCTCTTCCTGGAAGCCCATGTTGAGCATCTCGTCGGCTTCGTCGAGAATCATGGTCTTCACGTTGGTGAAATCGACGCGGTTGCGGCGAATCATGTCGCGCAAACGGCCTGGCGTGGCGACGATGATCTGGGGTTTCTTGGCTAAGTCTCTGAATTGGACTTCGATGCTGGCGCCGCCATAAACGGGCACAATTAGGATTTCTGGAATGTACTTGGCGTAACTCTTCAAGTCTCTGGAAATCTGCATGCAAAGCTCACGCGTAGGGCACAGGATAAGTGCCTGGACACAGCGTTGCTCTGCATCGATTTTGTTCAACAGCGGCAAGCCGAATGCTGCCGTCTTACCAGTACCCGTCTGTGCAAGGCCCACGAAATCAACATCTTGCTCCAACAAAATAGGAATCGCTTTCTCCTGAATTGGCATAGGATTCTCAAACCCCAGCTCCTTTATAGCCTTCAACAGAGCGGGATTCAATCCAAAATCGGTAAATTGTGACATGAAATTATTTTGTAAAATGTTTAAAATGAGCGGCAAAGATAGTAATATTTAAAGAAATAGAATCAATTAATCTGCAAAAGGTCATTTTTTCATTACATTTGCCCACTTCAAAATGAAAAATAGCACGTTTTACATATTGCTGGTTTTCTTATTGTTGCAGGTTTCGTGTGGAAAGAAATCGCATGAAACCCGTCAATATGTGGTTAACGTGGATAGCCTGTTCATCAACTTGGATTCTGTTGACGTTTCTCGACGTGCATCACAGGTTGATTGTTTTTTTCATGGTTTGGCCAATGCCGGACTGAATGGCGCGGTGCTTTATGCCGAGCAGGGCAAGGTGGTTTACGAAAATGCCTTTGGCTACCGGAAACTTACGGGTCGCCATCGTGACTCGCTGCGCGTTGATGATGCTTTTCAGCTTTCGTCTGATTCGAAGATGTTTACGGCCGAAGCGGTCATGTTGCTTTATGCGCAAGGCAAACTCGATTATGACGACGATGTGAGGAAATACATTCCGGAACTGCCTTACGAGGGTGTCACGATTCGGCATCTGCTCAACCATCGTTCGGGTTTGCCACGTTATGATGCGGTGGCCGACGAGTTTTGGCCCGATCGCACGCAGCCTTTCTCTAACGAGGAAATGATAAAGATGCTGGCCGAGAGGAAGCCTGAACGGTATGCCGCCCCCGATGTCACGTTTTTTTACAACAATATCAACTATGCGTTGCTGGCTTCGGTGGTTGAACGTGTCAGCGGTCAGCATTTCGAGGATTTCATGCACGACAATATCTTCGGGCCTCTAGGCATGGACGATTCGTTCATCTTCTCGATGCGTGACGACACGTCGGTTTCGCTTTATATGAATACGCCAGTTCAAGGGCATACGATGTATCGCAATGGTCCCGAAGTGATGCAGAACGATTACCTGAATGGGGTGATGGGCGACAAGATCATGTTTTCGACAGTTGACGACATCTATAAATTTCTTGTTGCCTTGGACTACGACTTGCTTTTGCCTGACAGCATCCAATCGGAGGCTTTCGAACCAGGCTCTGAGGCTTGGAAACACGACGAAAACTATGGCTTCGGTTGGCGTATGAGTCATAACCATCCGAATGCGTATTACCATTTTGGTTGGTGGAAAGGCTATCGTAGTGTCATTATCCGTGATGTGGTACTCAATCGGAAACTGATAGTGCTGACAAACACTACACACCTCATTCCGTCAGATATGTTGTGGTCGTTTCTTGACGACACGATGCATCAGTTGCCAGCGGTGTCTTTCGTCACGAGTTTGAATCCCACTCCGTGAACGTTGAGCAGTTGCACGTTGGGGTCGTCAGCGAGATATTTGCGCAGTTTCGTCACATATACGTCCATCGAGCGAGCGTTGAAATAGGTGTCTTCTTCCCAAATGGTCTTCAAGGCTTTCGAGCGTTCAAGTGTGTTGTTCATATTTTCGCATAGCAACAGCAGCAAATCCGATTCTTTTGAGGTAAGTTTTGTGGTTTTACCCTCTTTGGTTAAAGTGTGGCGAGGCGAGTCGAAGGTGAAACTGCCAATCTGGAAAGTAGTTGACTGTGTATTAGCCAGCTCATATCTTGAATAGACAGCGTGGATTCGCATGAGCAACTCATCCATGCTGAATGGCTTGGTGATGTAATCATCGGCACCAACCTTAAAACCTTCAAGAATGTTTTCCTGCTGGTTCTTTGCAGTGAGAAAAATGATAGGTATCGTTTTGTTAATTTTTTTGATTTCCTTGGCCAGGGTGTAGCCGTCCATGACAGGCATCATCACATCGATGAGACATAGGTCAAATTCTTGGGTTTGGAATGTGTTCAAGGCTTCCTCTCCGTTTGGGCATAGGGTGGTTGGGTATCCTTTATTGATGAGGTATCCTTTGAAAATAGTACCGAAGTTGGCATCATCTTCTGCCAGCAAGATTCTGATTTTAGTCATGTTATATTTCTTGTTTTGAAAAAATATCTAAAATTAAAAAAGCAATTCCGATCACTGATTCTTTTAATCGTATGACCCTAAAAATTAACAGGGCAAAAATAGGAAAAAAACTGATATAAAGTTAATTGATGTTGATTTTCTTGAGGGGAAGTGAAATAATGAAATTGGTGCCTTCGCCCAGCTTGCTTTCGATGCTGATTTTCCCATGGTGGAAATCAATCACTTGCTTGACATAGTGCAGGCCTAAGCCGTGGCCTTTCACTGTGTGGATGTTGCCCGTATCGACCCGATAGAATTCATCGAAAATCCTTTTTTGGTCGGAACGGCTGATGCCTATGCCGTTGTCTTTGATGCTGACGAAAATCATTCCTTTCGAGCTGTTTCGTGTTGTGATGCTGATTTCGGGATTGTTGGGCGTGTATTTCAGCGCATTGTCAACGATATTCGATAAGGCATTCGAAATGTGTACTTTGTCAGCCAAAACCAAATCATCTTTCGCGTTGAGATTTAGCGTGATGTGTGCGTTTTTCTTTTGGGCGGGAAGCTTGTACATTGACACTATGGCTTCCAGGGCCTGATTGATGTGTACTTCCTCAAAATTGGCTTTCATCTTCTTCTCGTTTCTCACGATATTGAGCACATTCTCAATCATTTCCTTGTTTTTATTGTTTTCTTCCTTGATGATGCGGATATAGGTGCTGACCAATTCATCGTTTTTCTCAAAACCAGGATCTTGCAGGGCTTCACATGCCAAGCCGATGGTAGCAATCGGGGTCTTCAGTTCATGGGTCATGTTGTTGATCAGGCTGTTCTTCAGTTCGGCAAGTTCGCGTTCGCGCTTGATGATGAAAAACATGAAGACAAGACACGAAATGACGATGAGGCAGACGATGATTTTTAGTAGGTAAATCTCACTGTTTTGCTTGGCGAGCCATGAATCGAGTTGGGGGAAATAGATGATTATCTGGTCAAAGTTCGGAATGTTGCCTTTTCGAGGTGAAAACACTTCGAAACGCACGCCTTCGCTAAGAAGTTCCTGCTTGTAGTTTCCTGTGGTTTGGAACAGGAATCGTGACTCAAGAGGACAATAAAGCCCCAGTTCGTAGGGTACTTCGATGGCAAAATGCCTGAAACACGCATTGACGACCGAATCAACATACGTGACGCCGAGAGTCTGGTAGTCGAACATGGCTTTCGATTCAATCAGATACCGCAGCATGAGCGATTCGTAACGGTCGATTTCTTCCAAGTCGTCATAATAACTATTTATCGAGTCTTTCCTGCGATTCATCTTCAGCTCCTCGAAATCGCGGAGCATTTCTTTCTTGAAAATCGTGTCGTCACTATGTATCACACATTGGTCGAAAAGTTCGTAGTCAATTTCTTTCAGTGCCTTTCTCATGGCTAAGTCAACTTCGGCCATGAATTCGGTTTTCTTGTATTTATGGTTGATACTCAGAATGTCGCGCTGGTTGATGACAAGGACGATGGCAATGAAAAGAATGAGTATGGAAATCTGTATGGTGGCTTTGCGTTTCATAATTGCAAAATTATCGTTTTTTTGTCATTAAACGATGCCAAAAAAAGTTTAACGCGAAAAAAAAATCATTTTTTTTGCCTTGGTTTGGTTAATTTAACTATTTTTGCAGCGGTTCTTATCATAATAACCTCACTGTTGGGACTCCAGCAGTGAAATAAAAGGTTTCATAAATTTTGGTTTTTGGTTCTTGAAAATCCTGGCTACCCGCTGGGATTTTCTTGTTGTTGGCATTTGGTTGCAACAAAATTCCTATCTTCGCAGCAAATTATCAAAACTTACGACTATGAAATTAGACCTTTCACACATCAATCCTTTTCTGAACGAAGAGGTTATGAAATCAGCAGAATGCAGAATATCAAAAACTTACGAAACTATCTTTGGAAAAACTGGTGCAGGAAACGACTTTCTCGGTTGGGTGAATCTGCCTTCTGAAATCAGCGAAGAGATGCTTGCCGACATTGAGGAAACCGCAAAGTCGTTGCGCGAAAAATCGGATATCTTTGTCGTCATCGGCATTGGTGGAAGCTATCTCGGCGCCCGTGCCGTCATCGAGGCGTTGCAAAACCATTTTGCTCCGTTGGCCGACCAGAAACCGCTCGTCGTATATGCTGGCCACAACATGAGCGAGGATTATCTGAGCGAACTTCTTGCCGTGCTCGACAAGAAAGATTACTCGTTGGCGGTCATCTCGAAGTCGGGAACCACTACCGAGCCAGCCATCGCTTTCCGCATCCTGAAGCAACACCTTATTAATAAGTATGGCGAACAGGAAGCCGCCCAACGCATCATAGCCATCACCGACAAGGCAAAAGGTGCGCTGAAGCAACTCGCTAATGTGAAAGGCTACAAGACCTATATCGTCCCCGATAATGTGGGCGGTCGTTTCTCGGTTCTTACTCCAGTGGGTTTGTTGCCCATCGCTGTGGCTGGCATCGACATCCGCCAATTGGTTAAGGGAGCAGTCGAAATGGAAAAGATGTGCAAGGCCAATCCAACGATGAGCAATCCTGTTTCGGAGTATGCCGTGGTGCGTCATACCATGTATGAAATGGGTTTGACCAACGAAATCATGGTTAACTATGAGCCGCGTCTGGTGTATTTTTCCGAATGGTGGAAACAGCTTTTCGGTGAGAGCCATGGCAAGAACCATAAAGGAATTTTCCCTGCATCAGTCACATTCTCAACCGATTTGCATTCCATGGGACAATACATCCAAGATGGCTTGCGCAACCTCTTCGAGACAGTCATCTCGGTTGAAAACTCCAGCCGCGAATTGCGCATCCCGAATGAAAGCGAAGATTTGGACCAGTTGAATTATATTGCCGGCAAGCGCATTTCCGAAGTCAACCACAAGGCCGAATTGGGCACGGTGTTGGCTCACGAAGACGGCGGTGTGCCGAACATCCGCATCGTCGTTCCCGAAATTTCCGCAAAAGTGCTTGGCGAATTGATTTATTTCTTCGAGATGTCGTGCGCCTTGAGCGGATATATGCTCGAAGTGAATCCTTTCGACCAGCCCGGCGTTGAGGCTTACAAAAAGAACATGTTCGCTTTGTTGGGCAAGAAAGGCTTTGAAGAAAAGACTGAGGCTTTGAACAAACGTCTTGGACTTTAAAATTGTTTCCATGAAACGAAACATCGAAATCATGGCTCCTGTGGGCTCGTATGAAGCCCTTTCAGCAGCAATACAAGCCGGTGCCGGAAGTGTTTATTTCGGCATCGGCAAACTTAACATGCGTTCGCGCTCGGCGAAGAACTTCACTTTGGACGACTTGCGTCAGATTGCTGATATTTGCAACCAGAACGGCGTAAAGAGTTATGTGACAGTCAATACGGTCATCTTCGATGAGGAGATGGAAGAGATGCACCAGTTGCTTGATGCCATCAAGGCCAACGGCATTTCGGCCATCATCGCTTCCGACCAAAGCGTCATTCAATATGCGCGTCAGTTGGGCATCGAGGTTCACATGTCAACACAGTGCAACATCACCAACATTGAGGCTGTGAAATACTATTCGCAGTTTGCCGATGTCATGGTGACGGCACGCGAACTGAATGTGAATCAGGTGAAACGCATCACCGAGCAGATTGAACAGCAGCAGATTCGCGGTCCAAAAGGCGATTTGGTGCGCATTGAGGTCTTCTGTCATGGCGCTTTGTGCATGGCCATTTCGGGCAAATGCTACTTGAGTCTGGACAATTATAATTCGTCGGCTAACCGTGGTGCTTGTCTGCAGCTTTGCCGCCGTGGCTACGAAGTCCGCGACCGCGAAGAAGGCATTGAATTGGCCATCGAAAACGAATATATCATGTCGCCCAAAGACCTTTGCACACTGCCTTTCTTGGACAAGGTTTTGGATGCAGGTGTCGAAGTGCTGAAAATTGAAGGTCGTGGCCGTTCGCCGGAATATACCAAGGTGACGGTGGCGGTTTATCACGAAGCCATCAAGGCTATTGAGGAAGGCACGTTTATGCAGGAAAAAGTCGATGCTTGGATGGAGCGTTTGCGCAGTGTCTATAACCGTGATTTCTGGGATGGCTATTATTTGGGCCGCAAGACTGGAGAATGGACGCAAGTTTATGGTTCACAGGCTACTAAGACGAAACTTTATGTTGGTCAAATCACCAATTATTTCAGCAAGTTGGGCGTTGCCGAAATCCGTATGGAAACTCACGACCTGAATGTCGGTGATGAAATCATGATTATCGGCCCAACGACAGGCGTTTATGAAGATACGATTGAAGAAATCCGCGTCGATCTGAAACCGGTTCAACAAACCGTGAAAGGCGAGGCATGCTCATTGCCTGTCAAATCGTTGGTCAGGAGAGGGGATAAGGTTTATAAGATGGTTTCCACCATGTAGGGCTGTCGCACCGAGGCAGCCGCTTCGAAAATTCGTCGTGCGGAGGCCATAGTATGACAGTCCTACAAACCATTCATTGCTTTACCCAAATAAGCTTGCTGACATCGTAGCCTCGGCGTGTGGCTTCTGCAAGAATGGCTTGCTTTACGTTCTCGTCCAGTTTCGGTGTGCGAGAAAGGATCCAAAGGTACTTTGCGCTTTTGCTGCCTACGAGGGCATACTGATAATCAGGGTCAAGCATCATGACGCGGTAATCAGAATAGAAAGGCCCGAAGAAGGAAACGCGCAGGCGGCCAGGATCTTTGGTTGTCTTGGCTTTCCCTGATGAAGACTTGAATTGGCCGTTTTTCTGACCTGTATTTAAAACATTGATTCGGTTGTCGCAACACAGCACGTAGGTAGCTTTGCAATAGTCAAGGTCACGTTCAAAACGGTGGTCAAAACGGGCAATCTCGTACCATTCGCCAGCATAGCGGTTCAAGTCGATGGTTTTCACGGTGGAGTTGTCGATTTTTTGGGCGTTGCAACCAAAGGCAACGAGGCATAAAGCCATCAGCATCAAAGCTCTGTTTAAGATTTGTGTTTTCATTGTTGATTGGATTTGAATTTCCATAGTAATACGGAGAAATCGCCGAAAAGTTACAAATCAAGAAGATTTTTTTGCAAAAAGCCGTATTTTTGCATAATTCTTTCTACATAAAACCGAAAAAGAGCAATCATGCAAAACTTCAATCTACATACCCATAGCATTTATTCCGACGGCAAATCCCAGCCCCGCGAAATCGTGGAAGAGGCCATCCGTCAAGGCTTGACCACACTTGGTTTTTCGGAGCACAGTCCACTGCCTTTCGACAATACATTTTCGGTGAAATCGGCCGACATGCCGCATTATGTGGCTGAAATTGCCCAGCTGAAAGAGGATTTCAAGGATAAAATCGAGGTTTATTGCGCCCTGGAAGCCGATTACATTTCAAACACATCGGAGACTTTTTCAGTGACTCAGGAAAAGTATCATCTTGATTATCTGATTGGTGGCGTTCATCTTGTGGGTCAATCGGCCAATCCTGATGAGTTGTGGTTTATCGACGGACCGAAATGGGAAATCTACGATGAAGGCTTGCAGAAGTTTTTCGATGGTGACATTCGCCGCGGTGTGCGCCGTTTCTTTGAGCAGTCGAATGAAATGATTGAAAATGAGCATTTTGACGTCATTGCCCATTTCGATAAAATCAAGATGCACAACCGCGACCGCTATTTCCATGAAGATGAAACATGGTACC
>CALBNP010000165.1 GCA_937896505.1 uncultured Bacteroidales bacterium
CCGCATCCTGGCGAAGGCGAACGCAATGCCCGCCACCGCCTGACTTCGCCCGAGTTTCTGGAGCGTTACCGTAAAATCGTTACATCTAATGGCATCCTGAACCTGAAGACGGACAGCCCTATCATGTATGAGTTTACTTTGCATGATGTGATTGAAAAACAAGGACTTAAAATCTATTACAATTATGATGACCTTTACGCCAACGATGATGATTTGGAAGTGAAAACCATCCGCACTTTCTACGAACAGATGTGGCTCGACCAAGGCCTGACAATTAAATATTTGAGGTTTAATATCAATCCGTAAAATATTGGCAATCAATCCAAATCTTTAAATCTTTAAATCTTGAAATCCTAAATACACAATTATGTACACTAACGAGAATCAACTATACATCGCACATAGCGACAATGGCCCAATTCACATTTTGGGTAATATGGCTAACCGCCACGGCCTCATTGCTGGCGCTACGGGTACGGGAAAGACCGTCACCCTTCAAGTCATTGCCGAATCGTTCAGTCAGGCGGGCGTGCCTTGCTTTATGGCCGACATGAAAGGCGACCTCTCGGGCATCAGCCAGATGGGTAAGATGAGCAGTTTCATCGAAAAACGTTGCCCAGAATTTGGCATCACCGACCCGCAGTTTGCAGGCTGCCCAACGCGTTTCTTCGACGTGTTTGGCGAACAAGGCTATCCGCTGCGCGCCACCGTCTCCATGATGGGCCCACAACTTCTGTCGCGACTTCTGAGTCTGAACGAGACTCAATCGGGTGTGCTGAATGCCGTGTTCCGCATCGCCGATGATAACAATCTGTTGCTCATCGACTTGAAGGACTTGCGCCTGATGCTTGATTTTGTTGGCAAGAATGCCGCTAAGTTTACGACTGAATATGGTAACATTGCCTCGGCTTCCATCGGCGCCATCCAACGTGGTGTTATCGAACTTGAAACCCAAGGCGGCGACAAGTTCTTTGGTGAACCGGCTTTCGACATCGAAGACCTTTTTGCTGTTGAAGATGGCAAGGGAGTGATGAATGTTCTGGCTGCCGACCGCCTGATGCTGAATCCGAAACTGTATTCCACTTTCCTGCTCTGGCTGATGACGGAACTCTATTCGCGTCTGCCCGAAGTCGGCGACTTGGAACTGCCTAAGTTGGTGTTTTTCTTCGATGAAGCGCACATGCTTTTCGATGGCACCTCGAAGGCTTTGGTGGAAAAAATCGAACAAGTCATCCGCTTGATTCGTTCGAAAGGCGTTGGCATTTACTTCATTACGCAAGTGCCGAGCGATGTGCCTGTCAATGTCTTGGCACAACTTGGTAACCGTGTCCAGCACGCTTTGCGCGCCTTCACGCCACAAGACCAAAAAGCCGTGCGCGCTGCCGCCCAGACCTTCCGCGTCAATCCGGCCTTCAAGACCGAAGATGCCATCATGGATTTGGCCACGGGCGA
>CALBNP010000166.1 GCA_937896505.1 uncultured Bacteroidales bacterium
GTGAATGTAAACATTTAAAAGAAAACTCATGACACAAGTAACATTTGAAGAATTACTGGATGCCGGTTGTCATTTCGGCCATCTGAAGAGAAAATGGAATCCGAACATGGCTCCTTACATTTTCATGGAGCGCAATGGTATCCACATCATAGACCTTTATAAGACTCAAGCCAAGGTTGACGAAGCTGCTGCAGCTCTCTGCCAACTGGCTAAATCTGGCAAGCGCGTTCTTTTCGTCGCTACCAAGAAACAAGCTAAGGACGTTGTCGCCGAACTGGCTCAGAAAGTCAATATGCCTTACGTGACCGAACGTTGGCCTGGAGGTATGCTCACCAACTTCGCCACCATCCGCAAGGCCGTGAAGAAGATGACCAGCCTCGACAAGATGATGCAAAGCGACGCTTACAAGAGCCTCTCGAAGCGCGAAAAGCTCCAAATCGAACGCGAACGCGAAAAGCTCGAGAAGAACCTCGGTTCAATCCAAGACCTGAACCGTCTGCCTTCAGCCCTGTTCGTCGTCGATATCATGAAGGAACACATCGCTGTGGCTGAAGCCCACAAGCTCAACATCCCTACCTTCGCTATCGTCGATACCAACACCAATCCTAACCTCATCGACTTCCCAATCCCAGCTAACGACGACGCTTCAAAGTCAATCGCCCTCATCGTTGGTAAGATGGTCGAAGCCATTGAAGAAGGTATGAACGAACGCAAGAACAACAAGGATCTCGTTGACGAGCCAGAAGAAGACTTCGACGATGAAAAGGAAGAAGTTGTAGAAGAGGAAAAGGAAGAACGCCGTCCTCGCAACAACCGCCGTCCTCGTAAGCCAGTCGCTAAACAATAACCATTAAAAAGACAGATAATACTATGAATATTACCGCTTCTCAAGTTAACGAACTGAGACAAATGACAGGTGCCGGCATGATGGATTGCAAGAAGGCCCTCGTCGAAACCGAAGGTGACATCCAAGCCGCTATCGACATCCTCCGCAAGAAGGGTATCGCCAAGGCTGCCAAGCGTGCCGACCGCACTGCTGCTGAAGGTTGCGTTTTGTCGAAGTGCAGCGAAGACCACACCTATGGTGCTGTCATCATGCTGAACTGCGAAACCGACTTCGTCGCTCAAAATGCCGACTTCGTCGCTTTCACTCGCGAAATGCTCGACTTCGCTGTCGCTAACCGCATTAAGAACATTGATGACCTCAAGGCTGCCAAGTTGGGTGACGTCACCGTCGAAACCCGCCTGACAGACGAAGGTGCCAAGACCGGTGAAAAGACCGAACTCGGTGCATTCAAAGTCCTCGAAGGTGCTTACATCGCCAACTACAACCACCCAGGTAACCGCCTCTCCACTGTCGTCGAGATGAACAAGAATTTCGAAGGCATCGAAGAAGTCGCTCACGAAGTGGCTATGCAAGTGGCTGCCATGAACCCAATGGCTGTCAACGAAGCTGCCATCGCTCAGGAAGTGAAGGATCGCGAACTCCAAGTCGCTGCCGAAAAGGCAAGAGCTGAACAAATCCAGAAGGAAGTTGAAAAGGCTCTCCGCAAGGCTGGCATCAATCCTAACCATGTTGACAGCGATGACCACATCAGCTCGAACATCTCCAAGGGTTATCTGACCGAAGAACAAGGCGCTACCGCTCGCGAAATCATCGCTACCGTTCCTGGTACCGTTAAGATTAACGAAATGATGGTTGAAAATATCGCCAAGGGTCGTCTGAACAAGTTCTTCAAGGAGAACTGCTTGCTCAACCAAGTTTCTCTTATCGCTGATCCTAAGACTGTGGCCGAATATGTTGCTGCAGCCGATAAGGAAGCAACCGTGAACCAATTCCTCCGCATTAAATTAGGCGAATAAAGTAATTGTTTTTCATGATATTTTTTTTGAGGGGCGACGTGAGTCGCCCCTTTTTTGTGCTATCGTGATTCATGTTATATTGTTTGGAACATAAAAAAATGGTGCCCATCAAAGGACACCATTTTTCGATTTATCAACGATTGCCTTACTTCACAACACTGATTTGACGCACTTCGCATCCGTTCTCGGTCACAATGCGGAGCAGATAAAGACCTGATTCCATTTGCGAGAAATCGATGGCCGTTTCTTCGCCTTCGGCTGAAATCGAATTGACGACTTGTCCCAAAGTGTTCATCACATCGACTTGTTTCATGTTGGCGGCCTCAACCTTCAGCAAACCATGGGTTGGGTTTGGAAATACCTTCGCGTTGATGGCATTTTCGGTCACTGATGTCACCGTGGCAACGGTTGAAGCAGGTTCGGTTTCGCCTTGGCTGGCATAAACGGCAGTCACTTGATAATAATAGGTGCCTTCTTCCACATTGTCAAGATACTCATAGTGAGTCTGGTTTTCGACAGCAGGAACATTTGCGATTAACTCATAGTTGCTATCGGTTGTGGAACGATAGAGGTTAAAGCTTTCCAAATCATTGGCTTCGGGATAGGAAACACGGATGTCGTCGATAGCCAAAGCATACTGGTTGGTGCAATTGAAATGACGGAATCCGATATAGACTTCCTGACCTGCATATTCGCTGAGGTCAACGGAGTATTCCATCCAAGGTGTCTGGTTCAGTTTGCTAGGCGTAATGGTCCATTCGGCAACGGTCGTGAAGTCGGCTGCGTTGGTGTTACCTGTTGTGGAAACGGCAACGCCAAAATGTTCGGCATAACTCACGGCATCGGCGGCACAAGCCATAAAGCTGACAACCGTCCCGCTCAGAATTTGTATTCTTGGTGTAACGATGTAATTATCAGGGGTATAAGGAATACCGCCATAAGTACCATAGCAGTCTTTCGATTCGGAAACCAGGCAAATGTAGCCACTTGAGCATTCCAGACCTTGTACGTGCATCCAGCAGTGATTATCGCCATCTGCATCAATAAGCGTCCAGTCCTCAATCATGGTTTCCAAATCCCAATAAAGGTCTTCGGGTACCTCTGAAGTTGGTGCTTCCGACTGCCATGAAAGTTTCACGCCATTCGGATACTCATAGGATCCACTGAAATCGTATGGAACCATAAATCTTGATTGCGCTTGGGCGCAAGTGCCTGCCAAACCTAAGGCGCAGGCCAAAAACAGGGATAAAAATCCTTTTTTCATAATTGCAATTGATTAATTAATTGATTGTTAGATATTAAATGAATTAAATTGACTTGAGATGAATCAGGAGAATGGCTTGTCTTGAATTCTTTCTAACCTTGCCGATAATCCATGGCAAATATTGCAAAAAATTCTCAAATCAGCGACAACAAAATGAAGCGGATGAGATTATTTCAGTACTTTTGTTGTCTGATACTGCTTGTCATGCTTTTGTATGTGACTGAATACGATTTAATTAATCAATAATATCTATATGAAAAGACTATTCCCTTTATTTTGCATGGTGGCACTGCTGCTGCCTGCCTGCAATGAGAAGTTGGCCGAAGCCGACTACGATGTCATTCCTGCTCCCAAAGAGGTGATGCTTGGCGAAGATGATGCTTTCGTGCTTACGCCGAATGTCACGGTGTATTATGAGGCTGGCAACGCCGATTTGCAACGCAATGCCGAGTTCCTTTCCTCTTATGTGAAGGACTTGCTCGGCTTTAGTCTTCAAGTGCAAGAACAGAATCAGGATGTTGACAATGGCATTGTGCTTTCGACGAGTCCAGATGCTTTCGATGAAACCGAAGCTTATCAGATTGACATTACGAAAAGTCAGATTGTGGTGCTGGGTTCGGATGCCGCTGGTGTGTTTTATGGTATCCAGACCCTGCGCAAGAGCTTGCCTATCGGTGAAACCGGCAAGGTGGCGTTGCCATGCGTTACCATCAAGGATTTTCCTCGCTTCCATTATCGTGGCATGCACCTCGACCCGAGCCGCCATTTCTTCACTCTCGACTCGGTGAAACAATATGTGGATATGATGGCCATGCACAACATGAACCGATTCCATTTCCATATCACCGACGACCAAGGCTGGCGTGTCGAAATCAAGAAGTATCCTGAACTTTGCGAGGTGGGCGCTTTCCGCGATAACACCGTCATCGGGCACAACAGCAACCTTTACGATACGATTCGCCATGGAGGTTTCTATACGCAGGACGAATTGCACGACTTGGTGCAATATGCTGCCGACCGATATATCACCATTATCCCTGAAATCGACCTGCCAGGTCACATGCAGGCTGCATTGGCTACCTATCCCGATTTGGGCTGCACGGGAGGCCCCTACAAGGTTTGGAACCGTTGGGGTGTCAGCGATGACGTGTTGTGCCCAGGCAACGAGGATGCCATGGTCTTCCTTGAGGATGTGCTGAACGAGGTGATGGACATCTTCCCGTCAGATATCATCCACATGGGCGGTGACGAATGCCCTAAGGTGCGTTGGAAAGATTGCCCAAAATGCCAAGCCAAAATCAAGGAATTGGGTATCAAGGCTGACGAGCGCTTCACAGCAGAGAATTATCTGCAAAGCTATGTGATGGACCGTATGGAAAAGGTTATCGAAGCCCGAGGCCGTCGCGTCATCGGTTGGGACGAAATATTGGAAGGCAAGGTGGCCGACAATGCCATCGTCATGAGCTGGCGTGGCATTGAGGGCGGCATTGAGGCAGCTCAAAAAGGTCACGATGTCATCATGGTGCCTACGTCATATTTATACTTTGACTATTATCAAAGTGAAGACATTGCCAACGAGCCTCTTGGCATTGGCGGCTATGTGCCTGTGGAGCGTGTCTATTCCTTCAATCCTGTGCCTGAAGAGCTGAATGCTGGAGAACAGCAACACATCATCGGCGTCCAAGCCAACATTTGGACCGAATATATCGCCACATTCAATCATGTGATGTATATGGCCTTGCCTCGTGCTGCCGCTTTGGCCGAAGTGCAGTGGTGCAGCCAAGAACAACGCAACTATGATGCTTTCCTGAATCGCATGAACCACATGGCCCAGTTGTATGACTTGTATCACTACAACTACGCCAAGCATATCTTCCATCCGGAACTGTTGCTTGATACTATCGCACCGACTTTGGCGACGCATAAGCCTATCACGTTGCGCCAAGACCCGCCATCGGAGCAATATGCGGCCCAGGGCGCTTCCACGCTCAACAATGGCATCTTGGGCAAAGGAGCCTATAATTCCGACCGCTGGCTGGGTTTCAGAGGCTATCCTATTGATGCTGTCATCGACCTTGAAAATGCCACAGAAATCAGCCATGTGAATTTCAATGCCAATGTCAACAAGGGCTCGTGGATCTATAATCCTAAGTCGGCAACGGTGATGGTCTCGGATGACGGCGAGAACTTCCGCAATGTCGCTCATGACGAATATCCTATCTCGACATGGGAAGATAAGGATGGCATCTTCCATTACAGCCTTGATTTCGACCCTGTCTCGGCTCGTTATGTGGAAGTCGTCATTGAGAGTTTCGACTTGCCAGCCGACCACGAGGCTTACGGCGAGTCGGCCTGGCTCTTCGTCGATGAGATTGAGGTAAAATAAAAAAAGAGGCGTGAGCCTCTTTTTTTTGTGTTCCAGTCAAAATTACTTGACTGCAATCTTCCGTGTCACCACTTGTCCGTTACTGCAAATTCTGATGACATGCAGGCCTTTGGACAAGCCGCTGACATCAATTCTCTGTGCGCCTTTTGCGCTTCCGTTGGCGACTTGCTGGCCGGTGCCGTTGTAGATGTAATAATCGAATGTAGTGATGCCACCATTGATGTAAATCGCATCGTGGGCAGGATTCGGATAAATGCTGAAATTGCTTTCCGTTTCGCTGACGGCCCAGTCGAATTCGACCAACACGTTTTCTGGCATGGATTCGCCACCGGAATAGATGGCCGTAACGCTATAGGTATAGGTCATGTCGTCATGAAGTTGATCGGTGTAATTCGTGGCGGATGTCTCGCCCAAAGTGATTCCGTTGCGGGCAATGCGGTAACGGTAAGCACCTGCAGGAGCCGTCCACGAAAGGGTGACATCGTAGCCGTTGACCGAGATGTTGAGGTCTGAAACTGGATTGTAAGTCCCATCGTATCCGCAACTTACGTCAAAATTTCCGCCTTGCGCTCCTTTGCTGAGAATGACTGTGCCGTCTTCGTAGTGGACGACGTATGAACATTCGCTATCCCAGTTGCCACCGCTTTGCCAAGTGAGCGTGACGTGTGAACCGTGGTGAAGGCGACGCTCGTAGGTGGCAAAGGCACCTTGCTCGCGCGAGACATACATGTCATCGGCAGGTGTGCCGTCGCTATAGACGACATGCAGCCTTGAATTGTCCCAGCCGTCGTTCCATTTGTCGGCAAGGTCAAAGATGACGAGGCAAGTGTTTTGCAGCGTGGCCGTGCCTTCGGCTAAAGTGTTGCCATCGGCCGTAAGGCCGAATGTGAGTGGAATCAATTCTGATTCTGGGCAATTTGATGCAATGGTGACATCGAAGACCGCCGTGCCGATGCCGCTTGGTGCAATGCTACCAACGGCAATGTTTTCTTCACCGAAAGTGACGTATTGGCTTGTCGATGAAATGCTGATGTTAGCATTTGTGGCGACATAATGGCCTACGTTTTCGAAAGAGGCTGCAATTTGCAAGGTCTCACCTGGGACAAATTCGCCAGGGCATTGTGCCTCGGCAAATTCCATGACGGCTTTGTTGGCCGTGATATTGACCACGCCTTCCCAAGTTTCAGAGCCGCAAGTTGCAGTTGCCGTGAGATGGAATCGGGTGCCGTCGGTCACATTTTCGTTGATTCGGTAACGGAAACCGTTCAGTTCTATTGTCGCGTTTTGTGCCAAGGCGTTGAAACTTGCCGAGCCATTGGTAATGGTGATGTTCGGGTCGTCGCATGTCAATGTGATGGTAGTTGCTCCGTCAGTTGCTGCCGTTCCGTTGTTTTTGAAGGTGATGGCCAAAGCGTTTTCTGCACCAATGTGGGCATTGCTTGGCGTGTAGCTTTCGATGGTGACGAAAGGACCGTCGATATGGGCGGCAGGAATCTCTTCAAGATAAGGAACGCGTTGCGGGTGTGTCACGCAAAGGGTGACGTTGCCGCTCGTGGTGACAGGTTCGATGTCGAAGATAAGCGTGCCGGTTTCGTCAACGAGACCTGTGCCTAAAATGGTGCCTTCTTTTGTGAGTGCAACATACGAACCTGGATCGGCGCTGACTTCGTAGGTGGTGGCTCCAATCGGGACAATAGCCGCATGGAAGACTTGATTTTCAGCAGGTCTCACGTGATAAGGCATGATGGAACCATCGCCGAGGGTGTGGTAGCATTGCCAGTAATAGAGTGGGGAGGAATCGGAAGATACGGTATAACCGCTGTTGACGTGTGCGTAAGTGACGGCCAGGTTGCCCAAGAACACCATCGACTGAATAGTGTTGTAGCTGTCGTCCATCCAAACACCATCATAAACGCCTATGGCGCTTTCGTCTTTGGTGGGCATTCTGTAGAAGACGTTCGTTGCGCCTACGCCAAAGTAATAGTCTTCGTACCAATAGGTTGAAGGACAGCTTCCTATATAGGCGAAAGCACCTTTCCGTGGAGCGCGGACCATGGCTTCACCGAAGCATGTTCCTGAGATGCCCCAGTCGGCAGCCAAGCAACAGTTGCCCATGGCAAGGAAATACTTGTCGGTATTCGTCAGGTTGTTGACGTCGCTGACTTCGAAAAGCGGATATTCCCAGTGGTCATTGGCGCCGTGGGCGGTGTAGTTGACAAAGCCGACGCCAGTGTTCAGGTTGTCGTAGCAGCCAGGATAGTCGTTTAGGCTGTAGTAGTCATAAACATTTTCAAAGCCGTGTTCTTCATTGTAATAATAGTTGACGGCATACTGGATGGTAGGTTGTCCAGCCTTTGGATTCCAGGCTTCGTCCCAGCCGGCAATGAGCAGGACGTTGTCCAAATAGCTTGGGTCGGGCATGGTGAACTGCTCGTATTGCAGACTCTTTTCCAAGAGGTTGTTGAGTTGCTCGACGTTTTCGACTGGCATACGGCTGTGGAGCATGTCGGGGTAATAGTCGTTGTCGATTGCTTGATAATAAAGGTCTGTTACGCAACTTGTTGCGCTGCCAATGGCACTGGCAGGAATCTGGTCCTTGTCGCCGATAATGACGATAAAAGTAGGTGCGGTCTGGTTATATTTCGTTTGAATGAACGACTTGATGGCTGAACTCGATGTGCCGATTTGGTCGGTGTAGTTCACATCCATATAGAAGCCTTTCTTGATTTTCCAGTCCACCCAATCCTGAATGGCGTTTTCAAACATGCGGTCGGCGATGACCAGCATCTTGACAGGTGCCTGCCAAAGGTCGGGGTGCTGTTCGTAAACATCGTCGCGCCAGTTGAACATCTGACGGTAAATCGGCGCGAAATACACGCTTGCCGTCCGCGCAAATTCCTCGTAGGCAGCCGCTTGGTCGTATTCGCCGTAACTGACTTCAACTTCAATATCGTTGAAAACCTTTAATGAATTGCTGGCAGCATCGTATTGCACGGGATTGATGACCAGCGAACCGACTTGAATGCCGCGCAGCGTGCCCTGCAGTTCGATTTCGGCTAAAGGGCGCTCGGCAAAACCTCTTGTGGCGTAGGCCTCGGTGTTATAATGGAAAGGCACTTCCTTCTGGTCTTTCCTGACCGAAAGCTGCTGCGGTGCGATGGCCTTGATGCCGTAATCGGATAATTTGTAAATGGTTGTACTGTAATTCTTCACTTCAACGCTGACATTCTTTGCGCCAAAAGGAACGGCGACAAGCTGATGCACAGCGGGCAAAGACGGCTCGCCCGGCTTGCCGTAGTTGAAGGTGTTGCTCATGGTGATTTCCGAAAAAACGCCTTTTTCGGTATTGACAGCGTTGGCTTCGATGCTGCCGAAAGAGAATGTGGCGGAGAAGCCTTTTTCGGTCGCGTTATCGCATTGCTGCATGGATTTGGCACCATTCAGATTGATGCGGTTTTGCGCCTGCGCGCTGAAAAACATTCCTAATGAGAGGATTAGGCTGAGTATGATGCTTGTCTTTTTCATAAAATGTATGTTAGCGGGTTGTCGACTGATTTTAAAGTTGACAAAGATAGGAAATATTTGGGAATGGAACGAGATTTTTGAAATTTACATTATTTCCCAAAAACAAACCGCCACCCAAGCCAAAGCCTGAATGACGGTTTTTTTGTTGTAGAGACGCGATTCATCGCGTCTCAAACACATAGAAATTTAGACGCGATTCATCGCGTCTCTACAGGAATTATCTAATCACAGTCTTCTTCACTACGATATTGCCGTTAGCATCATTCATCCTAACGATGTAAAGGCCTTTGGTCATGCCATTGACGTTGATTTCAGCAGCGTTGCCGTTGGCTTCCACGGTCTTGATGCTTTGTCCGGTGATGCTGATGATTTCCACTTGGCTGAGGCCTTCGCAGGAAACAATGAGGCTGTTGCCGTTTTGGAAGATGTTGGCCGACAGGGAGCTTACGTTTTCGTTTACGGAAGTAGGTCCCATCTTGCCGTTCATGTCAATGTTCTGGCCATAAAGGAAGCCATCACTCGTAAACCAGACAAAAATGTTCTGTCCGTTGTGGAAACCAGAGGTGTTTCCTAGATATATTCTGAAATCAGGAACTGAACATATCTGTGTGTGCCAAGTCTGGTTGGCTTCCATGTCGTAGCCATAGGCTTCAAAAGTGTAATAATAAAGATCATACATTGGGGTTTTCTGATACGAAACCATGAAGCCGCTGCCATCGGGATAGGCGTCAATAGTTGGACGCAGGAAATACCATTCTTCTTCGTTGTCAGCGATGAGCTTGCCTTCGCCCCACAGTACTTCGCCTGTCGTAGTGATGCGGTTTGCGAAAATTCTTGATTCGGATTCTGTATTAGAATCGATTTGACGGTAAACCAAGATGAGGTCATGGGTCACAGGATCAACGGTGGCATATGGATTAACATAATTGTTTTCAGGGTCGAAACTGTGAACGGCAACGCCTTTGAGGTCGCTGATGGTTGACTGGCCGTTGGAATCAAAATGGAATACATAGGTGTTAAACGGAACCTCAAAACCATCATCATCGAAGCCAGCGTGACAGATGAAAACATAGCCGCCGCCTATTCCGTCTGGAACTATGTCGTGGAGCTGTGTTTCGTCGAAATATTGTGATTCCATAAGTTGAACTGGGGCTGTTGCAACCGTGCCGTCAACGTTGTAGCTTGCCACCCAGATTTCATTGTTTAGGGTCTGATAAGTTGCTTGTTTTGGGCTTAACTTCTTGTAGGCTACAAAAACAGTTCCATCAGGACCTGGTACCATGAGACCATCCTGACATGCACTTTCTTCATCGGAGATTGTAACAGCGGGATTGGAAGTGCCGTCGGCATTGATGTAACGCAGATATGCATTATTAAAGTCGTGTGCCAAGACCCAGATGCCGCCATCAGTGCCGGCTTGGAGCTCCACTTTTAAACGGCCAATGCTTTCCTCTGGTAGGTTGAAGACTGAAATGCCTTGCTCGCCCCAAAGGGCGTTGCCGTCTTTGTCGAATTTTATGGCGATGCATTCGTTGTCAGCATTGGCGAAGCATGTTACCGCATTGTTGTCGGAAGTGACTGCCATGGCATAGCCTGAAGACCATGATTCAAATTGCTGGCTGCCGATGTGGATGCCGGCATCGCCCCATTGCAGAATGCCACTTGCATTGATGCGTTGCAGGTTGACGCTCCAGCCATTAGAGGCGGAGTCGCTCCATTGGATGTAAGTGTCGCCTGAGGCCTCGTGTGTGCGCAGGTAGATTTCGCATGCTCTGGAAGATGCAGTGGCCAATTTTGTGTTTGTTGCCGGGTCGTTGACCCATTGTGCCTGCAGCGTGCTGGCCGCAAAGGCCCCAATCAGAAAGAGTAATGATTTCTTCATTTTCTTATGAATTTAGTTTAAAATGATTTTGACTGCAAAGGTATGCTTTTTTTTGGCATCCATATACTTTTAGACCCTAACAGAGACAATATGCCAGGCCGCCACCATCCCAATACCAAGGCCGTGTTCTCTTCACCTTGTCCGGCTGACTTTTGGAGGTTTTCTCCGTTGCGCAGCGAAGCGGAGTGGGAGCGGAGCGGCAGGAGACTGGATGCGGAGATAGCGTTGGTATAGCCCGGGTATAGTGCGCACCTCAGCCAGACGATTTTGTCATTTTGTCATTTGTCAAAAAATCACAATAAGCGATTTCGATGTTTCAACCTCTTTTCACCTACTTATTATACCTAATTAATAATATATTATTAATTATTTTATTAATAGGTGACAAATGACGAGGAGGTTGAATTTGCTTATTGTGACAAAATGACAAATGATTTTTTTGACAAAATGGAATTTGTTATATTGTTGATGATGAATTTATTGCATAAAAACAGGCGTTGTGATTTGTCATAAATTGGTCGAAAAAACAGCATCCTTTGTTTTGTCAACTTATCGTATCTAACCGAGATGTGCTCTCCGACATACAAGAATTTGGCAATCAATATGGGTCAAAAAGTATATAATCACCTCAAATTTCCGTAGTCCAGTCTCCCGCAATCCGTTGATTTTCATTGTCAATTCCACTCCGCTTGAACGGATGTCTGTAGTGCGCTTGACGGCTTGGTTTTCATGCGTTTTTTCGTTATACTTTTGTTGCAATAATGCAAAACAGAAGTGATATGAAAACACGAAACCGATTTTTCCTGACCACTGTCTTTGCCGCCTTTTTTATGAGAGGTGTGGCGCAAGTGGTGACTAACGATTCCATTTCGATGGACAGTCTCAACCTTATCAATTTGCCCGAAATCATGATTGAGGAGAAGCGCCCGCTGTTCTCCGTCGAGGGTGAAAAGACCTTGTATAACGTTTCGGAAGACCCAACGGTGCAGGCGGGCACGGCTTCCGATGCCTTGCAGAATGCGCCGGGCGTTTACGTGGACGTGGAGGGCAATGTGACCTTGCGCGGTGTTTCGAGTGTGGAAATCTGGATTAACGACAGCCCTTCGCATCTCACCAAAGAGACTTTGAAGACTTACCTCCAAACCATGCCCGCCAATGCCATCGATAGGATTGAGGTCATCAGCAATCCTTCGGCACGTTATGCTACACAGGCCGATGCGGTCATCAACATCGTGCTGAATGCGAAGTTGAAACGCAATGAGTTCGTAAGCTTTGGCCTGAATGCGGCTTCGGCTCCCTACCTGATGCCTTGGGCTTCGTATGTCTGGGCAAACGAAAAATGGACCTTTAATGCCTATGCCAGCACTTATTGGAGCAAGAGCGAAACCCGAAGCGTGTATGACAGGACACTTTATGCGGATGGGGGCTCGCTTTCAAGTCGTACGCAAAACACGCAGTTGATGGCCTCAAAGGATTTTGGTCCGTTTGCCTATCTTGATGCGGCTTGCAACATCGACTCGATGAATGTATTCCGTGTGTCGGCCAATCTTAATACAGGCTTTTCCTCTACGCTGATTGAAAGCCATCGCAAAAGGAATGAATATATCTATCAACCAGGATTTTATGAGTACGGATTGCGTTTTCAGTCGGACGACAACAAATATTTGGCAGGTTTTGGCAGTCTCTATTATCTGCATAAATTTGACAACCATGGGCACAATGTTTCGGCAATGGTCGATGGTCAGCTCAGTTCGATGGGTTTCACTCTGTTTGGCGACAAGGACATGGTTTTGCCTGCCGTTTCGCACCGTCGGACAAAGAATTTTTACGATAGGGGAATGCCCTATATTTCGGCGCAGGTCAATTACAACCGACCCTATTCGGAAAACGGAACATTGAGTTTTGGCATTTTGTCGCATTTCGACAAGGATGATCATGAGTTTACTTGGGACACGCTTTCCGATGGCGTGTATTATCCTGATTACCGGCATTTTTATCATGATGTTTCGCACGGTGCAAGTCAGAGTGCCTACTTGTCGTTGCAGCATAGTTTCGGCAATTTTACTGTTCAGCCTGGCTTGCGTTTCACTTGGAATCATGTTCGGGTGGAATTGCCGGAAAGTACTGATAGTGACTTGGTTAGAGATTATTGTAACTGGCTGCCATCTTTGCATTTGTCGTACCGCACGCAATCGATGCACAATTTCAAGTTGAGTTATACGCGCCGTGTAACGACTCCAACGGGCAAACAACTGACGCCGCACAACTTGTATGACGAAGAGAGCTTCTCATCGGGCAATCCTTTCCTTGAACCGATTTTCACCCATTCGCTTGAGGCGAACTGGACGAAATATTGGGACGATTTCGGCTCGGTTGGCGTGTCGGGCTATTACAAAGGCAAATCAAACGAAATCAATTCGATAAACACCTCGGCTTACGATGGACTTTACGGAACATTTGTCAGTTATAACCATCCCGTCAATGTGGGACGTTCCTACAATGCCGGTGGCGAGGTGAATGTGACTTACCGCCCGAATGCGATGTTCAATCTGCGGCTTTATGGTAATCTGTATGATTCTTATTTAGAAACGCAATACGGCGACATGCAGGAAAAGACCATCAGCGAGCTGTGGTCGTACAGCCTGACGTTGAATCTTTGGACGAAACTGTGGAATCGGCTCGAGGTGCATTGTGCGGCGCGATATGCGTCACCAGTCCAATTTCTTTTCGGGCAACTTGATCCGAGTTATGCCATTGATTGCGGCATGAGGGCCGATTTCTTCGACCGCAGGCTTTCGGTTTTCGTCAATGGCAACGACATTTTCCATTGGGTCGGTTACGGACGGCATGAGGATAATCCTTCCCTTAGTTATCAAACCGAATCGACTTATCGGAGCAATTTCATCAGTGCGGGATTTACCTTGCGTTTTGGCAAAATGGAACTTGAAAACGAGGCCCGTCAAGGGAGTGAAAGTGCTGGTCAATGACGGAAAATGTCTGTAGTTTGTAAAGTTTTAAATTGTTGATTTATAATTGAATTTGTTTTTTCGTATCTGTAAATGACTGTAGTTTTTTCCCCGTTTGAAATACTTGAAACGATTTCGCGTTAATATTGCGGAATAAAACTACAGTCATGCGCAACAATAATTCTTTGGTGATTTTGCTCTTGTTCGGTGCAATGTTTTTCATCGTTTCCTGCGACGAAAGCAACCGCCGGATGATGATGGAGAAACGCCTTGCCGAAATCGAAACGAAGTTTGAGAATGGCGAAGACATTTCGCAGGACACATCGGTTTTCGAAGTGCAGCGTTATTTTTCCAAGCATTGTGATGATGCCGAAATGCAGGCCTTGTCATCCCTTTACAGCGGTTGCGCGTATTGGCAGCGTGGCGATTACGATTCGGCGGCGGTGGCTATCAATGAGGCTTTCTCCATTGCAGAAACCTCGGGTAATGCCGCCTTGGTGGACAAAGTGAAGCAAACCGTCTCGACCTTATACACCGATTCGGCAAACCATGCTGCGGTCTTGGCTGATTTCAGAAACTCCAACAAATTGAATGACAATGATTTCACGATTTTGGAACGCAATTATGGTGCCATGGGAAGGCTTTTCGAAATGGCGGGTGAAATCGACAGCGCGCTTTATTATTACAATAAATGTGCGGTCTTGCAAAACGACTTTAACCACGCGCTGATTCGTAAGCAGCGTTGGGTCATCGTGCTTTCCTTGTCGCTTTTGGCGGCACTCTCGGTGGTGCTTGCCGTGGTGATGAACCTGTCGAAAAAGCGAAAGAAAATGGCCGAACTGAATGAGGAAATCATTGCTTTGCAGACCGAATATGAAGTCGTTTCGGAGACTACGAAAAACAACATGTTCCAAAAAGCGGAATTGATTTTCAAGGTGTTCCAACTCGGCGAGGTCAAGGAAAAGAACGTGGCTACTTATCAGAAACTGAAAGGGTTTGTTTGTGGTAAGAAAGCCGAAACAGCGTATGACGCCATTTTCAACGAATACCAGAAAACCTATCCCGATGTGGTGGAGGGTATTCGCAGCAAGTTCCCGACCCTCGCCGACTGGGAGTTCCGCATTTGTATCTTGTCCATGATGCCGTTTTCGGTGCAGGAAGTGGCCGACATTCTAAAGGTAAGTCCCGACACGGTGGGGAAGGGGCGCACCAACATCCGCAAGAAAATCGGCATGACCGAGGCGCGGGGCAAAATCGCTGATTTCGTGCTTCAGAAGATTGTGGAATGAAGCTTGAAATTGCCTTGAAATAACTTTTTTATTCGTCTTTTTCTGTAAAAAATAACGACTGCACTCGTTAAAATATGCGAAAAAAAACTTTTCCATTCGTTATTTTGTGTATCTTTGCAGCGTAAAAATAATTCGTAAAAGCATGGAATACAATATCGAAGGTCTTTATGCGACCCATCAGAGGTTGGTAAAAAGCACGAAAATGGATTTTATCCGTTATCTTTACAATGAAATCAATTGGGATAATGAGATGATTGGCATTAAAGGTGCCAGAGGCGTTGGTAAAACGACAATGATGTTGCAGCACGTCAAGGAAGTTTTCGGAGAAAGTGCCCAGGCCTTGTATGTCTCGCTAGATAACTTTTTCTTCAGTACTCACACCTTGTCTGAGGTCGTCGAATATCACTATTTGCATGGTGGAACTCACTTGTTTATTGATGAAATTCATCATTATGAAAATTGGCAGACACTTTTGAAAAACATTTGCGACGAATATCCAGGCTTGCATGTTGTTTACACGGGGTCTTCGATGTTGCAGATAGACTATACTCAAGGCGATTTGTCACGTCGCCAGATTGTGTACGAATTGAGAGGCATGTCGTTCCGTGAATTTTTGGAGTTTGAAGGAGTGTGTGGAATAAGCCCGGTTTCGTTGGAGACCTTGCTTGCTGATCATGTTACAATTGCGTCAGAACTGTCGTCGAAAATAAAAGTGTTGCCTTATTTTGAGAAATATTTGAAAATGGGCTATTATCCTTTTTATAAAAAAGATGTCAAGGGCTTCGATTATCGTGTTCAGGCGGTGGTTAAGGAAGTGTTGCACGAGGATTTGCCTGCCGTTGAGGATGTTTCGTTTAATACGGTTGTCAAGACACAGCGCATGTTGATGATTTTGGCAGAGAAAGTGCCGCAGACCCCTGTGCTGTCTGATTTGTACAGATTGCTTGATACGACACGCGATTCAGGCATCAAAATGCTGTATAACCTTGAACGTGCCGGTTTATTGTCTTTGGTGACTTCGGAAAAGAAAAACTTGAAAGCCTTGGTTAAACCGGACAAAATTCTGTTGAATAATCCGAGCCTGATGTGTGCCTTGACCTATCGAGCTGACAAAGGAACGCTGCGCGAGACATTTTTCTACAACCAACTGTCTGCAGTGTCCGAGGTGTCTTATCCAAAGCAGGGCGATTTCTTGGTCGATAGGAAATTTTTGTTTGAGGTCGGTGGTCGTGGCAAGTCATTTGACCAAATCAAGGATGTGCCTGATAGTTTTCTGGCTCTTGATGATATGGAAATGGGTCATCACAACCGTATACCGTTATGGATGTTTGGGCTGCTTTATTGAGTGGCTTTCACTTACATTCCTCCATCACTTTCTTGCAAAATTCCACCACATCCGTAGGCTTTTCAACGGCGGAGACGCCTGTCTTTTCTTCCACCCATTGGCGTTCCCATTCGGCGAAGTCGAAAGGCTCGCCGCTGAGTCTTTGGTTGAAATATGCCATCCAGCGCGGCAGGTAATAGTCGCGGATAAGCCCTGACCAGATTCTTGCCGAATAATCATCAACGGGCGGCCCCCAAATGGTGATGAGGCGTCGGGCGTTGTGCTCGTAGGCATCGCCCTCGCCGTGCTGATGGGCGTAATGGAGCCAACGGTCCAAGCGCAGTGTGGGGTGCGTCTCCAAAAGCAAATCCATGTCGCGCATGAGGGTCTCGAAGCGTTGGATTTCTGCTTTTATTGCGGCTTCGTCTCTTGGTTGGACATCGAGTGATTTTTCAATGTGCTGGGTGAGTTTTTCGGCACAGGCTCCGGCATACATCACCGTCATTTCGGCTAAATCGGCTTCGAAAAGCGAATTGCCTTTCATGCTTTCGGCACCGGCTTGCAGCTTCTCGACGGCGTCAAGGAAAGTGCTGTCGTAGCGGACGCTGCCTTGTCGGCAAAGGCCTGGACGCAGTTGCCAGTTGTAGCGTGGGTGGTCGGTGAAACTGCCGTAAACGCTTTGCCTTGCGCCATCCCAAAACTGTTGCATGGCGGGCGTGTATTGTCCGTAGCGGCATTGGCAGTAGTGCGCCATCCAGTCGTCTAAAATGATGCTGTCGGCAGTCCAGCCGCCATCGGTAATGAGTTCGTAAAGCACCTCGTTGTTTTCGATGCCTTCAGGTGCCATGCCGTAACCGGCGAGATGGCCTTTGTTTTGCGAGCGCAAGGCTTCCAGTTTGCCGTTGGCATAATGTTCCATGACGCCGGTCGGGGCGGTCTTGCCGCCCATATTGGGGATGACGCTGTAGATCCATTGCTTGCCGTAGAAGCCTTCGTATTCGTCCCAGTTCTTGCTGTTGTGCCAGAAGTTCTGGTTGTAGTCGACGGCCATGTCGAGGATGAGCATCTTGTCGTCAGGGACGCGGCTGAGCAAGGCGTTCAAAGTCGATTGGTCCCACACATCGCGTTGATAGCCAAGCATCCAGCCTTGCATCACCCACACGGCATCGGGGTTGCCGGCCTTGATGCTTTGATAGACGTTTTCGCCGTAAGTGGCCAACAATTCATAGCGTTCCTCGCTGCCTTTGGGCGGGAATGGCGTCTCCATCTCGTTGAAACTGTCGATGATATAATATTGGTTCGGGCCAAATTCCTGTTCCCATTCCTCGATGAACATCTTGCCCAACTGCATGAAAAGCGTGTCGGTGGGCGAGAGCATCCAGTTGTGGAAATGACTGTCGCACCATGATGTTTCGGTGAGGGTGACATCGGGATAAAGGCGTTGGATGGCTTGCGGCACAAATCCGGCAAAACCGGGACAGACGGGTGTCATGCCCAAGGCTCTCATGCGGTCGAGGATTTTATGCTGCAAGGCGATTTGGTCATTGTGCCAGACATCATCCAAAGGCCCATCAATGCCGCTGATGTTGCCCATGCGCATCCAAGGCAGGTGGGCTGGCCCGACAAAATAATGGCTGATTTCCTCATCGGTCAAGCCGATCTTTTTCCACACACGGGCCGAGATGGCTTCGTTGGCGACCAAAGCCAGAGGCATGTCGATGCCATGCAGCGCCATCCAGTCGATTTCGGCTTCCCAACGGCTCCAGTCCCAATAAGGCATGGTGTATCCGTAAGTCACCACATTGAAATAATAATGGTGGGCAAAAGGCGAGATGATATGTTTTTCATCGGTATCGGTCAGTCGCTCAGGCAATTCGCAACGCTTGCCGCTCCAACTGCTGATGCCTGCTTCCTGGCTTTTCACATAATCGTAGAAACCGCGGCAAAGGGCGACGCCGCTGCTGCCGTGAATGATGAGACGGCCATTTTTGACGGCGGCGGTGAACTGGTCGCAGCCATCATCGGTCTTGGGCAGGTCGGCGTGGAGTTCGATGTTGAGGTCTTGCGCTGCAAAACGGCTTATCACATCGTTGGCGGCTTGCTCGCTTTCGTTGGGCTTTGTGCTGCATGAGACCAAGGCGAGAAACAGTATTAGGAATGGAAATGCTTTCATGGAACGTAAATTTTCTTTGCAAAAATAGTTTTTTGGACATAAATCTTACAACAATCTGGCATAAATCTTTTTTCTCGCGTCAGCCAAATCCGTATCAATTTATGCGCAGTTCCTTGCGCTCCCTGAGCTTGTCGAAGGGCGTATTTAAAAATTCGCCCGATTCGCCCAATTCGCGGTTCATAAAATCCGCGTAATCGGTGTAATCAGCGGTTCAAAAACAAGTTTCGCCAAGGCGTGAGAAAGTAAATGCGG
>CALBNP010000167.1 GCA_937896505.1 uncultured Bacteroidales bacterium
GCTCATTGCTGGGCTACGGCGTGAAGAAACTCTTCGACCAAGGCGTTACCGGCGCGATGGTGACGACCAACCCGAAGGGCGAAATCCTGCCGCTATACCTGAAAGATGTGGAAGACGAAAACGGCAAGATCAAGCCGCGTCTCGTCAACCTGAACGGTCCGAAGGCCGAACTGATTTTCAACGATGGCTTGCAGTACATTTCACCATATGATTACATTCAGGCCAAGGATTATCTGCCAACGCCCGAAGATTACGATTTCAAGAAGATTTTGAAATGGTGATTTTCACAGTCTAAATCCTAATCGTTCTGCATTCCCTACGTTCTTGGTAAAATATTCCATTTGCCAAGAACGTAGAGGATCTTTATTCCAACATCCGTTGTTGAAAAAACACGAAACCTTTTAATTTAAAGCAACTGCATCCTATTTCGGAAACATCGTTTTTCCACTGTGTCGCAACTTGTTGGGCACTCAAACACCGATAACCCAACCAACGATATTCGAAGCCATATTCTAGTGGGAAAACGAAATCCATTTATGAGATTTACATTTACTTCTTTTGACAATAACAAATTATCATTATTTTTGCAGCAGCGTAATTTCAAAAAAACAAACATCGTGACATTTAAAGATATTCTTAAAAAACTTAATAACCGTTATGTTTACATCGCCATTGTATTCTTGGCCATTTTTCTTTTCATTGACCAATTCAATGTTTTTGAGCAACATAGGCTAAAAATGACCCTAAAAGACCAAAAACAGCAAATCGAGTTCTACAAGCAAGAAATTGCCAACGAAAAACAGCTTCTCGAAGACTTGCAAAACGACACCGCAACCATGGAACGCGTTGCTCGCGAGAATTACATGATGAAACGCGACAACGAAGTGATTTATCTCATCGAAACGCAAAAATGAAATGTCAGGCCATACAGCGGATTTCGGCAATTCTCATTTGCCTACTGTCGTTTTCGACACTTTCTTTTTCGCAGAACTACACCATTTCTGGAAAAGTCAGAGACGAGCATAACCGTCAGCCCTTGGCTTTCGTCAATATCGTTATCAACAATGGCTCGTATGGCGGCATGAGCGACATTGATGGCCGCTACAGCATCACATCGCCCGAAGCCATCAAGAGCATACGCTTTTCGTATATCGGCTACGAGGCCAAGGTCATCGGAGACCTCAACGGGCAAAACAAGTTGAATGTCAGCCTCATGCCTATCAGCATCGAGTTGCAGGAAGTAACCGTTGAGGCTGGCGAGAATCCCGCACACCGCATCATCGACAATGTGATGGCACACCGTTTGGAAAACAATCCAGCGAGTTTGCACTCCTATTCCTATAAGATCTACGATAAGATGGTGTTTACCATCGACAGCAGCATGTTCGAAGCCGCCAAAATCACCGACACGATTCCGGATTCCGACCTAAGCTTCTTCGATAGCATACTGAGGAACAACGACTTGATGGTCATGGAAACCTCCTCAGAAGTGAAGTTCCTCAATCCCGACAACCTTCGCATCGACGTGCTCGGCACCAAGATTTCGGGCATGAAAGACCCGGCCTTCATGTATTTGGTCAACGAAATGCAGACCGTAAGCTTCTATGAAGATTACGTGAAAATAATTGGCACGAACTACATCAACCCACTAAGCCTCAATTCCAAAAGCAAATACTACTTTAACATCGAGTCAGCCACACCCATCAACGACGGCGACACCCTTTTCACCATCAGTTTCCATCCCCACAAGGATGCCAGATTTGAAGCCCTTACAGGCGTACTCAACATCAATTCCGAGCAATGGGCAGTGCAAAGCGTGAAAGCCCAACCTTCCGAAAAATCTGGTTTCTTCGAGCCTACCATTCAGCAACTTTACCAGAAAATCGATGGTCAATGGTTTCCTAAGCAGTTTAACATCAACCTATTGGCACCGACAGCAGTAGTACCATTAGACGGCAACTCTTTCCCGTTGGTCGCCATCGGCAAAAGCTACCTTACCGACATCAAGATCAACCCAGAAGTCAAAAAGCGCGAGTTCTCAGAAGTGATGATCAACGTTGACGAAAACGCCGGTTTTCGCGACGAGCAGTTCTGGTCGCACCAGCGCATCGATTCGCTCAACCAACGTACACAAGCCACCTACGCCTTCATGGACTCAATCACCCAAGGCAACGACATTTTCGACCGTGTTCTCGGTGCCACCAGCGAACTGGCGCAAAATGGCACCTTCCCTATTGGCAAGATCAGCCTCGATTTGGGAAGAATCATACGCTATTCGCAACAAAAAGGATGGTATTTCGGTTTGGGTGTCTTCACCAACAGTCATCTATCTCGTGTCATACAGCTCAACGCCTTTGGCGGCTATTGGATCCGTATGCGAGGCTGGGACTACGGCGGTAGCACCGTTTTCACGCTGAACAGACAAAGGCAAATGCTTCTCCGCCTAAACTTCTACAACCGTTCGGAAGCCATCGGCGAATTTCACGGGATGCAAGAATCATACAATCTCCTCGGTCAGTCGGACTATCGTTTCACTTTCTACGAAAACATCAGCGTCAGGCAAGTGGCTTACGAAGTCGCCTACGAGACTCGTTTCGCACGCTATTTCAAGGCCTTTGTCACTTTAGGAAGGTATCACAACTCCTATTGGGAACAATTCTACATCTACCCTGAAGATGTAAAAAACGAAGCAATATACACTACTGGAGAAGTGAAATTGCGCTTTGCCTTCAACGAAAAATTCATCAGCGACACAAAAGGACTCCGCAGCCTCGGCACCAACGCGCCCATCGTCTGGTTCTCCTACAAACACTGTTTCAAAGGCTTGCTTGGCAGCGCAGACAATTTCGACCGTTTCAAGCTCCAAATCGAGAAGAACTTCTACACACACACATTAGGCATCACCCAAGTCATGCTTCAAGCTGGCTATGCCACCGAAACCTGCCCTGTGATGGAAACCTTCAGCCCTATCGGCTCCAAGGTTAAGTTTGGCCTTTATTCTCCTGGCAGTTTCAGCACCATGTACGAAAACGAGTTTTTCTGCGACCGTTACGCTGCCCTATTCCTCAGTCATAACTTCAGCGGCTTGCTTTGGAGTCCAAAAACCAAGTTCTTCAAGCCCGAGCTCACCATTGCCACCAACCTTGCATGGGGCGATATGCGACGCAACGGCAACCAACCCATCAACAATTTCAAGACAGGAAAAACCGCCAATCCAATGAACAAGGGATTCTTTGAAAGTGGAATCGTTGTCAATGGATTGCTATCTACACCAATAGCCAAAATCGGAGCTGGTGTGTTTTACCGCTATGGCCATTACGCATTCCCTAAGACTTGGGACAACTTCGCGTTGAAAATCAGTGCCACCATAAGCCTTTAATGATGAAAAAAATACTCTATCTGTTTTCTTTCCTCGCCGTCGCAACGGCATGTACGCCACCTCAGAAAACCGTCATCCAAGGCCTTGCACAAGGGTCGTATTACGCCATCAGCTACTACGACAGTCTGAACCGCAATTTCCAACACGAAATCGACTCCATCTTCGATGCCGTTGACCGCTCGGTTTCGCTTTGGAACGAAAACTCTACCATCTCGAAAGTCAACCGCAACGAGAACGTGGAACTCGATGCGATTTTCATCGACAACTTCAACATCGCCCTGCAAGCCGCCGAACTATCAAACGGTTATTTCGACCCAACCATCTCACCCTTGGTGGCCGCTTGGGGCTTCAGCTACAAGAACGGCGACAGCATCACGCCGCAACTCACCGACAGCCTCAAGGCCTTGGTCGATTATAGGAAAATCAAGATTGAAGACGGCAAGGTGGTGAAGGAAAATCCGCTGATGTCGTTAGATTTCAACGCCATAGCACAAGGCTACACTTCCGACCTCATTGCAAGTTTTCTCAGTTCTAAAGGCATTCACAATTTCCTCATTGACACGGGAGGCGAAATCATGGGACGAGGAAGCAAGCCCGATGGCTCGGATTGGGTTGTAGGCATTGAGAAACCCGCAGCCAACTGGGACTCGGAACGCGTAGTGCAGGAACGCCTCTTTCTGCGCGACAAAGGCTTGGTGACTTCTGGCAGCACCCGAAAATATGTGGAACGCAACGGCAAACGCTATTCGCACTGCATTGACCCGACGACAGGCTATCCCGTCGAGCACAACGTGCTGAGTGTTACCGTCATCGCCGAGAACTCCGTCTGGGCCGACGCCTTGGCCAGCATCTGCATGGTGATGGGCTTGGAGAAATCGCTCGAAATCATCAACGCCCGCGAAGGCACCGAAGCCTACTACATCTTCGTTAACGACAAAGGCGAATTGAAGACCTTTGCGACGAAAGAATTTCAACGACTAATCTTGGAATAAGGTTAATAAACAAAAAAAGCCAAATCATCACGACTTGGCTTTTTTGTACTCCCGCAGGGGGTCGAACCCTGGACACCCTGATTAAGAGTCAGGTGCTCTACCAACTGAGCTACGGAAGCATCTCATTTGTTTGCATCGAATCTTTCGATTTGCGGGTGCAAAAGTACAACCTTTTTTGATACCGACAATGATTTTTTTTGATTTTTTTGATTTTTATCATTAAGCAACAATTAATCAAATAATTATGAGTCAGCTTTGTTTAGGTGAAACAAATAACAATGTCATTTCGACCGCAGGGAAGAAATCTATTGTTATTTGTTTCACTCAAAAAAAGGCAATAATATACTTTTATGCCCACAAATAGAGATTCCCGTCTGGCGACGGGAATGGAGACCGTGGATTAAAAGAACGAGCGGCGGCGACCAGTTTTCAACTAAACGCAAACATCAACCGCCGCCACCCTTATGATAACTCCCGCGATTTCCATTATCTCACTTCGTATCGATGAATCCTTGATTTCCCGACCTCGGTCGGGAATCCATATCAACTTGATTTACACCATTATCAATGTATGATAAACCACTATGGGTCAAATTGTATATTATTGCCCAAAAAAAACTATAGATACCTTCCTTCGTCGGTATGACATAGGCTTTTTTTCAAAAATCAAAACAGACACTGAGATGTTTCCAACAATCGTCCATCTTGTAGAGACGTGCCATGGCGCGTCTTCTTTGTTTCGCCACGCAACGATATGAGACGCGCCATGGCGCGTCTCTACCTGTTTTTGTTTGGGCAATGCCGACATGCCTCGCCACCTTTCCCGCCACAAAGGCAATGTGCCGAGCCTTCATTCTCGCAATGCCGTTCAAACTTGCCATCCTTTTTCACAAACATCTTGATACCGATGCCTACAAAAGCAATGGCTATAATAATTAAGGTAACGAAAAACAGAGGCCAAAACATAACTCTAACTTTTTCTGCAAAAATAGCTTTTTCTTGCATATCCACTTGGAGCGTGACATTTATTTTGTACATTTGCATGGTCTCAACGACAATAGTTTTATCAAACTAGTTATAGGAAAGCAAAATAATTCAATAATTAACTAACTTAAAATTAAACGGTTATGAAGACTTGTAACAAATTCTTCGCCGAATTGTTCGGCACATTCGTTCTCGTTCTCGGCGGTTGCGGCACAGCCTTGTTTGGCCATGCCGGCTTCGTCGGCGTTTCAATCGCTTTCGGTCTGACCGTTGTCGCTATGGCTTACGGTATCGGCCACATCTCAGGTGCTCACCTTAATCCTGCTGTCAGCTTCGGCGTTTTCGTCAATGGCCGCATGAGTTTCAAGGAAATGCTCACCTACTGGGTTGCCCAATTCGTTGGCGCTATCATCGCTGGCGCTATCCTGCTTTGCATCTGGAATGCTACTGGCGCTGGTGCTACTGGCGTTTTCGCTTCTAACGGTTTTGGCGCTGAATTCCAAGCTGCTACCGGCAATGCTGACTATCAAGCCATCAGCTGCGGCGGTGCCTTTTTGGTTGAAGCCCTCCTGACCTTCGTCTTCTTGATGGTCATCCTTGGCGTTACCGACAGCCGTCACGAAAACGGCAAGTTCGCTGGCCTCGCCATCGGTCTCACCCTCACCCTCATCCACCTCGTCAGCATCCCGTTGACCAACACTTCAGTCAACCCTGCCCGTTCACTCGGCGTTGCTCTCTTCTCGAACTGCGAAAGTTGGAGCGCTATGGGTCAAGTGTGGCTCTTCATCGTGGCTCCTCTCGTAGGTGCTGCTCTCGCTGGCCTTGCCTACAAAGCCATCACATGCGAATGCAAGAAGTGCGAAAAGTAATTTCAACACCTAAAATAAACGGAAGCCTCGTGTCGCAAGATGCGGGGCTTTCTTGAATATGACAAACAGCGAATTGTAAAGGGTGAAAGTTTAACCCATTACCATTCACCCAACACCCCAAAAATGGCAGGCATCTACATCCATATTCCTTTCTGCAACTCGAAATGTGCCTATTGCGGATTCTATTCCATCGCTTCGCAAAAGCAGAAATCCGCCTTTTTGGAGGCATTGCACAGCGAAATCGAACAACGCACCGATTACCTGAAAGGCGAAGAGATCGACACCATTTACTTCGGTGGCGGCACTCCTTCCATTCTCTCGATTGAAGAAATAAAAGGCATTTTGGAATGCGTTTCCCATCATTACAAGGTGAATCCTGCCGCCGAAATCACTCTGGAAGCCAATCCCGACACGCTAAATCCCGAATACCTTCAAGGCTTGCGGGAACTGGGCATCAACAGGCTGAGCATCGGCATCCAGAGTTTCTTCGACGACGACTTGAAATATCTGAGCCGTCGTCACGATGCCAACCATGCCCGACAATGTGTCGGTTGGGCAAAACAAGCTGGTTTCGACAACCTTACCCTCGATTTGATTTACGGCCTGCCAACGGCCACTTCCGAAAAATGGAGCCAAAACCTCGACTTGTTTTTTGAAACTGGTGCCCAACATCTTTCAGCATACGCCCTCACCGTTGAACCTAACACTATCATGGCCAAGCAAATCGCCACAGGCAAGTTGCAGCCTGTGAACGAAGACGATGCTGTGCGCGACTACGAAATCCTTTGCCAACGCGCCAAGGAAAACGGTTTCCTGCATTACGAAATTTCCAATTTTGCCAAGCCTGGCTTCCGCTCAAAGCACAATTGCTCCTATTGGAACCGCACACCCTACGCTGGGTTCGGTCCTTCGGCCCATTCTTTCGATGACGTTTCGCGCCAATGGAATGTTGACAATGTCAGTCAATACATTGAATACGAAATTAACCCATCACCCATCACCCATCACCCATCACCTATCACTAAGGAGATTCTCACGCCAGAGCAAGCCTACGACGAATATGTGATGCTGAAATTACGTACCGCTTGGGGCATCGACCTGAAATACATGGAACGCGAGATGGGCAAACGTTTTTCCGATTATTGTCTTAAGCTAGCACAAGGCATGATAGCACAAGGCAAAATCACACAGACACGCGAATTTCTTCACCTCACCGATGCCCAAATGCTCTTTGCCGACGGCATAGCGGAGACCTTGTTTTGGGAATAAAAAAATGCATTTTGTTCATAAAATGTGTGAATCCGACAAAAATTATATTCATAAAATGTGAAGAATGACTTGTATTTTTCTTCATAAAATGTGTAATTTTGCCGAAAATTTTGTTCATAAAATGTGAAAATCAGGTTAGTTATGAAACGGAAAATAGATCAATATCTGAGAAACTGGAAAGAAAATGAAGAAAGGAAACCTCTGATAATCAGAGGGGCACGACAAGTTGGAAAGACTTATTCCATACGCGAATTTGGCAAGACCTACAAGTCGTTCATCGAAATCAATTTTGTGACGCATCCCGAATTCAAGTCTATTTTCAGTCAAGGCTTTTCGGTAGAATCTATTGAAAGAGAGATTTCGTTCCGTCATCCCGGATATAAATTCATTCCGAAAAACACCTTGATTTTTTTCGATGAACTGCAAGAACATCCCGACTGTGCGACCAGCCTGAAGTTTTTCAAGGAAGATGGACGTTATGATGTGATTTGTTCAGGTTCCATGATGGGAATCAACTACAAGGACATCACCTCGAACAGCGTTGGCTACAAGACGGATGTAACAATGTATTCGCTTGATTTTGAGGAATTCCTGTGGGCGAAAGGATACGACGAAACCCATATTGAAAGCATATTCATTCATCTTATGAAACTGATGCCTTTCACCGCTTTGGAAATGGATGTCATGAACGAATGTTTCCTGCAATATGCCGTAATTGGCGGCATGCCCGAAATGGTCAAGCGTTTCGTGACAACAGGTAATTACTATGGTATCAACGAGATGCAGCAGCAACTTCTGCTGGACTATGAAAACGACATTACGAAATATGCTTCAGGCATAGACAAGGCGAAAATCAAAAGCGTCTATCATAACATTCCAGTTTTCCTTGCGAAGGAAAACAAGAAATTCCAGATTACAAAACTTGCCGCTCATGCACGGACACGCGATTTCGCAGGTTGCATCGAATGGCTGCAAGATGCCGGAATCGTGAATGTTTGCCACTGTCTGAATTTTCCGAAACTTCCTCTGAAAAGCAATTATAACGATTTGAAATACAAAATCTATTACCACGACAACGGACTGTTGATAGCCAGTCTCGATGAAGCTTCAGCCATCGACCTAAGACGCAACCGAAACCTTGGCGTGTTTAAAGGTGCCTTGTACGAAAACATTGTTGCAGAGGCACTTGTAAAGTCTGGATTGCCCATTTATTATTACAAGAAGGAGAACGCCCAACTTGAAATGGATTTCTTCGTACGCGATTCGGAAAGCCTAATTCCCGTTGAAGTAAAAGCCAAGGATGGTGCCACGGCCTCGCTCAACAACCTGATTAAGAGCAACACCTATCCCGATGTGAAATACGGCATAAAGCTGTGCAACCGAAATGTCGGCTTCAACGGCAACTTCTATACTTTCCCCTATTTCTGCACTTTCCTTTTGAAACGTTGGCTCGACGAAACAAAGTAATAACGCGTAACGCCCGTTCTCCTTGGATTTCTCATCAAGGCACTTGGCTATTTCAGATAGCTCCTATTTTCTGCTTTCACCACCTTTTCCTTCGCCGTCAGTTCCTTCACAATGTGGATGGCAAACGGCAAGGCGATGATGAACGAAAGCAGGTCGGCGATAGCTTGTGCGGCTTCCAAGCCTGTCAAGCCCCAAAACATTGGTGCGATGAAAACTGCAGGCAAGAAGCAGATGCCTTGGCGACACATCGAAAGCAGTGTAGCTTGCCATGTGTAACCTATGTTTTGGAACAGCATATTCGTCATCGTGCAAAGGCCCATAAGCGGGAAAGCGACACACTGCCAACGCATGGCATGGCTACCTACACGAATCAAGTCGGGATCTTCGCTGCGGAACAACGCGATGATTTCGGGAGCAAACAAGAAACCCGCCACTCCCATCAGCGTCAGGCAGATAAAGCCCAACTTGATGCAAAAGAGATAACTCTGCTTCACCCGACCATAGAGTCTCGCCCCGTAGTTGAAGCCACACACGGGCTGAAATCCCTGGCCGATACCCAACGCGATGGAGAAGCACACCCACATGATACGGTTGACGATGGAAAAGGCCGCCACCACCGAGGCCTCTTCGCCTAGCGTTGCATAACGCACCGCCATACGGTTGAGGCAAATCGTGGCAACTACCGACAAGGCCTGACGCATCAGCGAAGGCAAGCCTCCCTTGACGATTTGCTTATAGTATTCGAAAGTAGGAGTAAAGTTCTTGAAACGGATATGCACATTGCCATCGCGTGAAGTTCCCTCCAACAGCAGGCACCACCCGAAAAGCTGGCTGACGGCCGTAGCCAACGACGCGCCACTCACCCCCATTTTGAGGACGAAGATAAAGATTGGGTCGAGGATGATGTTGAGGATGGCACCCGAAGCGATGCCAATCATGCCAAAACGGGCGTTGCCTTGCAGACGCAACTGGTTGTTCAAGGTCAACGACGACATCATGAACGGCGTTGCAATCAGGATGTAGCGCAGATAATCGTTGGAAAACGGTACGATGGTTTCAGTAGCTCCCAAGGCTCGCGAGAGTGGAGAAAGGAAAATCAAGCCCAACATTCCCGCTATCGAGCCAATGATTATAGGGCTGAAGAAACCCGTCGCAGCCATGCGCCCAGCCTTCTCCACACGGCGCGCTCCCAAGGCACGCGAGATGTAGTTGCCCGACCCGTGGCCGAAGAAGAAACCGCAAGCATTGATGAAAGCCATGTAAGCGAAAGCCACACCCACGCCCGCCACCGCCTCGGTGCTGAGGTGACCCACGAAAAATGAGTCGGCCATGTTGTAGATGCTCGTCACCAACATACTGATGATGGTAGGCACCGACATCTTCAGGATGAGACGACGGACCGGCGTTTGGGTCATCATCACGTATTTCTCGTTCAGTTTCTGTTCATCGGTAAGGCTATTCATGCTGCAAAATTACGTCATTTATGCGTTCGAAAGAAGAAAAAGCAATACCTTTGCACTCCAAATCATTAAAGCTATGACATCAAAAGTATATTTCACCAATCTACGGACAACTCCAAAGAGCAACCAACTGAAGAAACTTGAACGCCTCGTTAAAGCCGCAGGCATCGAGGGTATCGATTTCAAGGACAAGTTCACTGCCATCAAGATGCACTTTGGCGAGCCAGGCAACATGGCCTACCTGCGTCCGAACTATGCCGCCACCATCGTGAAAATCATCGAGCAATTAGGCGGCAAGCCCTTCCTCACCGACTGCAATACGCTCTACTCGGGCGGTCGTTCAAACGCCATCGACCATCTCGACAGCGCCATGCACAACGGATATTTCCCGATGAGCACCGGAGCGCAAATCATCATTGCCGACGGTCTGAAAGGATTGGATTACAAAGAAATAGCTATCGACGGAGAATATTGCAAGGCACCAAAAATCGGCAGTGCCATTGCCGAAGCCGATGTCATCATCTCAATTTCGCACGTCAAGGGCCACGAAATGACAGGTTTTGGCGGTGCCCTAAAAAACATCGGCATGGGCTGTGGCAGCGTGGCTGGCAAGAAAGAGATGCACAGCTGCTCAAAACCCAAAATCAACCAAGAGAACTGTGTCGGCTGTGGCATCTGCGTGAGCAACTGCGCCCACGATGCCGTCCATCTCAACGCCGAACGCAAGGCCTTCATCGACCCTGACCGTTGCATGGGCTGCGGACAATGCGTAGCTGCTTGCCAACACGAAGCCGCCGTTGCCGACAACGACGAGCAACTCGACATCCTCAACTGCAAGATTGCCGAATATGCCAAGGCCGTGTTGCAAGGCAAGCCTCATTTCCATATCGGCATCATCGTCGATGTGTCGCCCGAATGCGACTGCTGGAACTACAACGACGTACCTATCGTGCCCAACATCGGCATGTTGGCCTCGTTTGACCCTGTCGCCTTGGATTGCGCCGCCGCCGACCTCGTCAACCACACCCCGATACTGAGCAGCGAAAACGCCCTCACCGCCAAGCACACGCACGAAGAATGCGAACATGACCACGACCACTGGGACCTGCTCCACCCCGACACCAACTGGAAGTCGTGTGTGGTCCACGCCGAAAAGATTGGAATTGGCAGCAGGGAGTATGAATTGGTGAGGATGTAGTAGCGACTGACAAAAAGGAATCAATACAACAAGCCAAAAGCCCATAGTGGAAGGATGTTGCCAGAACCATATTCTATCCCATCTTTCACCACAAAGGCATTTTCTGTCTCAGCAATCTGACGTCGAGTCTTGTTCTTCCCACCCACTTCAAAAGTATAATTCCCGATTTCAAAATCGGCCACCTTTGATGCAATCACATCAGCGACATTGCGTGTCTGGTTATAGAAAAAAGTCTCACGCACATTGCCTATTTCCACCTTGCTTCCAGCCAAGGCATACATCAGATTGGTGTTGTCCAAATATACTTTCTCCGTCTTGCCCAATCCACGCATACCACCAGTAGCATCACGAAGTTGACCTATCAAACCAGCTTTTTCCATATAAAGGAGATAATCGGGAATCACATTGCGACTCACTTTCAATTCGGTAGCCAAGGCATTAGCTTCAGGCTTATAGGGAGCCAGCGCTGCCACGATTGACAACATCTGACGCAACTTGCGGCTCGTCGAAACTGTCATGTTGGCAAACTGGGGTATGTCATTTTCTATAGTCTGGGTAATGATTTGTTCCAACCTAGTATAGAATGCCCTTTCTTTCGCAAAAGGATAGTAACCCATCATGAGGTAATCCTCGAAATAAGGCAAAGGATGCAACACACCCTCTATCTTGGCATCGCCTTCGATAATTTGCTCCAAGCCGACAACAGGTGTCTTGATGTCATGAAACAGCTCCAGATACTCACGAAACGAAAGGCCCTGCATGAGATAACCAACCGCCCTACGGCTCAAATCAGCTTCTCCTTTCAGGATGTCGAGCACCGACGAACCCGTAAAGACGATATGCAAATCAGGATGCGTGTCGTAGATTTGCTTTAGCTCGCGCGACCAATTCTTGTATTTGTGGACTTCGTCAAAATACAGATATTCACCGCCTAACTTCACAAATTCATCAGCCACTTCCACCAACGAATGGCTGCCAAAATAAGAATGATCTGTCGAGACATATAGACTCTGCTTCTCGTGACCTGATTCGAGAATCCGCTGAAGCACGAGAGTTGTCTTTCCAACGCCACGCGGACCCATAAGAGCTATCATACGAATCTCCCAATCAATTTGGAAATACTTGTAGCGCTTAAATCTGAATGTGGTCTGGCTCAGCTGCTCCTGCATATATGCCTTAAGTGTAATATCAATCATGGCTTTGACAATTTTTTGGCAAAAATACACAATTTGCACTATACACAGTGCATATTTATTAAAAAAATGCACTATTGACAGTGCACAGGATGGTATGGTGAGAAAGTGGCTTGTGGCAAACCATTAATCATCCATCCCGTAGAGACGCGATGAATCGCGTCTTAAAAAAACGGCATTATGAGACGCGATGAATCGCGTCTCTACAAACGAATGATGTTTGCCAATAAAACAATAAAAACCCGCTGATTTTCAGCGAGTTTTATTGTTTGTGGAGCATAACGGAATCGAACCGATGACCTCTTGACTGCCAGTCAAACGCTCTAGCCAACTGAGCTAATGCCCCATTGCAGATTTGCGCTGCAAAAGTAGAACATTTTTCGATACAAAAACCGACTTGCGAAAAAAAAAATTCATCAAGCTTCAAAAACGGCCTATTTTTCTCGATTTTACACTAAATTTGCCGCCGTAATCGTCATCCATCACGATGGCAAGGCAATTATTCTTAAATGTTGTAAAACAAACAATTGAGGCGCGACGAATCGCGTCTCTACAAGGGAGGAACAAAATGAAACAAACATTACTCATTCTTCTTTTGGCATTGGGTTGCATCTCTGGCTATGCCCAAAACATCATCAATCTGGGACGTTCGGGCAACACCATCAACCTGATTGAAGACAATGCCGAGACCCTGCAAATGAAACTCGATTACGCCTCGATGGAAATCAGAACCATGAGCAACGAGCGCGGCCAATTCGCCGAACTGTTGCTTGAAGGCGGTTACACCGACGGCATCATAGGCGAACCTAAACTTCCCGTCACACAACGGCTAATAGAAATTCCATTTGGTGCTGATGTTGAAGTCAAAGTATTGAATCACAGCACTCAAGAAATCGACTTGGCTGATTATGGCATCGAGCGCATCGCGCCCGCACAAGCTCCTATCTCGAAGGCTGACATGCCCGAAGATGTACCTTTCGCCATCAACGAAGCCACCTATCGCCAAGATGCCTATCTCGGCCAGCCTTTGGCCAACATCGAAATCATCGGCACCTTGCGCGGCTACCGCATCGCCAAGCTGACCGTGGCTCCCGTGAGCTACAACCCCGTGAAAAACAAGATTCTTATCAGCAACGACATTGAACTGGAAATCAACTTCAAGCACGCCGACATGGCCTTGACCCGCGACATCAAAGCCAAGACCCGCTCACCTTATTTCGACGTCGTTGAGAAGCAACTTGTCAACAGTGGCGTCAGAGATTACCCCGACCATCCCGACATGACACGATATCCCATCAAATACGTCATCGTGGCCGACCGCATGTTTGAGCCTTACCTCGGCGAGTTCATCGAATGGAAAACCATGAAAGGCTTCCACGTCATCACTGCCTATACCGACGAAATCGGCTCGACTTACGACGAGATTCAAGCCTATCTCCACGGTCTTTACAACGCTGCCACACCCGACGACCCAGCTCCGAGTTTCATTCTTTTCGTTGGCGACACGCCACAGATTCCTGCCTCGACAGGTTTCTCGTCAGGCAAAGTCACCGACGTGTATTATGCCAGCGTCGATGGCGACTACCTGCCCGAAATGTATTACGGTCGTTTCTCGGCTCGCACGCCCGAGCAGCTCATCCCGCAAATCGAAAAGACACTTTATTACGAACAATACCAATTTGCCGACCCTTCCTACCTCAACAACGTCACCCTCATTGCAGGATGGGACGACTGGGGCGCACCTGCTTGTGGTTGGCCTACAGTACATTACGGAGTCGAAAATTGGTTCAATGCCGAACATGGCTACAATGACGTAGCCACCTATTTCGGTCCCAATGACTACGACGGCTGCTATGCTGACGAGCGCATCGCCGTGAGCGTCATCAACTACACAGCACACTGCAATGAGACCGTTTGGGGCACTCCTTCGCTCTCTGCCGGTGGCATCAACCGCATGAAAAACGAAGGCCTCTACCCTATTGCCATCGGCAACTGCTGCGAGTCGTCACAGTTCGGCTATGCCGAATGCATCGGTGAATCGTGGGTGCGTGCCGACAAGAAAGGTGCCGTGTGCTACATCGGCTCCGCCCCAAGCACCTATTGGTATGAAGACGTGTGGTGGTCGGTAGGCGCCTACCACATCACCGGAGACAACGAAGGCCAAACGCCAAGCTACGGCGAGACCACCATGGGCAGCTTCGATGCCATGCACGAAAGCAGCTATGTCTCAATGGGTGCCCTCGTCTATTGCGGCAACTTATCCGTGTTGGAAGCCGTCAACCACGGCTGGAGCGATATGGCACGCTATTATTGGGAAGCCTACAACGTGCTCGGCGACCCATCGTTGATAGGCTACCACACCGAGGGCGAGCCAAACTCCGTTTCGCACGAACCCATCATCACCATCGGAGCGACACACTTCACCGTTGAAGCACGGCCCGGCTCGTTCGTAGCCATCTCGAAAGACGGCATCCTGCACGGCACAGGACTTATCGGTGACGATGGCATCATCGACATCGAAATCACTCCTATGGAAGAAAACGGACTGGCCAAACTGGTCGTTACGAAGCCACAAGGCATACCTTATATAGAAACCTTGCCCGTAGGCCAAACCAACCAACCTTTCCCGATGGTGATCGGCCACAGCGGCAACCCCGTCAATATCGGCGAAGCCACTTCGAACGCCATCCATATCAAGAATGTGGGAACCGACATGAGCGAAGCCACAAGCATCACCATCACATCGGAAGACGAGAACATGATGGTTCTGCAAGGCACAGCTACGATTCCCGCTCTCGCCCACGATGAAGAATACGCCATCGAACCTGGCCAAATCATTGTGCAGACCACCAACGACATCGACGACGAGCAAGACTTCCGCCTTTTCGCCACCGCCGACTGTGGTGGCGGAGCCATCAGCGACTTTTATCTCACTGCCTTCAAGCCCGTCTTCGAATATCAAGACTTCCAATGGTCTGACGGCTTCACGGCAGGCTATTCCTTCGACCTCACCGTCAACTTCACAAATCTCGGCCATGCCGATGCCGAAGACGCGATTGCCTATCTCAGCACCGAAAACCCGTACGTCACCATCGAGAATGAGCATTATTACTATGGTCATGTCGGTGTATATGGCACAGCCAATTTCGTCTTCCACATCATGGTTTCGGAAGACATCGACGAGAATGAACCCATCGACTTCCATGTTTTGGTGAACGCCAAGCACGGAATCGAAGCCGAAACCGACATCACGCTCCGCAACCAATGCGAACTGGTGTTCGACCTTCGCGACTCGGGTGGCAACGGTTGGGACAGAGCTTACATAAAAGTAGCCTTCGAAGACGGAAGCCAACCAACTGACATCACACTGGAAGAAGGCTCAGAAGGGCAAACGCGTATTCAATGCAGCAAAGGCACACGCTTCATGTTAGTTTGGAAAAGGGGAAGCCACGACGAAGAATGCTCATTCACAGTTTCATACGCCGACGGCGATGTGATTTACGAATCGGAAAGCAATCCACATGGCACCTTGCTGCTTACCACCGCCGATTGCACAATTCGTCCCGATGCCGTCGAGGAAACCAGCCAATCGAACTTCAGTCTCTACCCTAACCCAACTTCAGGCCGACTCCATATCGAATCTGACGAAACCATTCACGGATATAAGGTAGTCAACATCATGGGACAAAGCGTCGCCTTTGGAAACATCAACGGAACCCAGGGTGAAATCGGACTTAATGGACTCGTTCCAGGACTTTATTTCATCCAACTCACCACCGAATCAGGCCAAACAACCCAGAAATTTATCATCAGATAAAGCATAATTGATAAGTGAGTTGCCAATAATAAACAACATAATGGTTATGGGTTATGAGTTATGGGTTGTTGTTTGCTGATTATCACCATTCACCCCTCACCACTAACCCATCATCACTAACCCATCATCACTAACCCATCACCTTTCACCCAATGTAAACTAATTTTGCACACCTAAGATAAAATAACAAATCATTACATAGCTATGAAAAGATTATCACTCGTTGCCATCATGGTGCTTTGCAGCATCGTTGCCATGGCCCAAAACGGTCGCATCCAACTCCGTTCGGAATCGCGTGCCGAAATCACCAAAAGCGAATTCAAGACCCTGCGTGCCGTGTTCAGTTACGGCTCAGTTGAAAGTGTCGAAGTGACCACCGAACAAGGTACCTTCTCCGAGATTGCCCTTCCTGGCACGTATGCCTCGGGCGAGATAGGCACTCCTGAACTGCCTGCCACCCACGAACTCCTTGCGGTGCCTTTTGGCGCTACGCCAATGGTTTCCGTTGTCAGTTTCACAACAACTGATTACAGACTTCCCGATTACGGCATCAACACTATCATCCCTCACCAGCCTTCCGTCCGCAAGGACCAAAATCCTGATGACATCGAGTTTGTCTATAACCAAGCCGCCTATCAGACCCGCAGCCTCGCCACAGCTCCTGAAGCTACTATCGAAGTGCAAGGCACCATGCGCGGTATCCGCATCGGCTCGTTGCTCGTCAACCCGTTGAGCTACAATGCCGCCACCAACACCTTGCGCGTGTTCAACGACATCGAAGTAGAAATCAATTTCGAAGGTGCCGACTATGCCGAAACCGAGCGTATGTTAGTTAATACCTACAGCCCTTATTTCGACATCGTCTATAAGCAGATGTTCAACTACCGCCAAATCAACGACGTCTATACCGACCACCCCGACTTGATGGCTTATCCCGTTCACATGATAGTCATTACACCTGAAAACTACGTCAGTACCTTGCAGCCTTGGACCAACTGGAAGATTCAGAAAGGTTTCGACGTCGAGGTTTACACCACGTCACAAACTGGCTCGAACTACAATGCCATCCGCTCATTCGTGCAGAACAAATATAACACGGGCGTCAGTTCAGGCGAGACTCCTACCTTCCTGATTCTCGTCGGCGATGTTGCGCAAGTGCCGAACACTACTGGCAACCAGTCGCAAAAAGTCACCGACCTTTATTATGGTTCTGTCGATAACGATGACTTCCCGGATATGTTCTACAGCCGCATGTCGGCCGAAAACACCAACCAACTGACAGCCATCATCAACAAGATTTTGATGTACGAACAATATACCATGCCCGACCCAAGCTACCTCAACAACGTCACCCTGATTGCTGGTTGGGACAGCGGCTGGAACCCAAGAGTGGGCCAGCCAACCATCAATTATGCCACCACCTATTATTATAATACGGCCCATGGTTTCAGCCAAGTCAATGCCCACTTGAACCAAAGCCAATATAGCGGTTGCTACAATGCCTTGAGCACAGGTGTCGGTTTCGTCAACTATACCGCTCACGGAGACAATCAGGAATGGTACCAGCCGAATTTCAACAACAACAACGTCAACCAATTGACCAACACCAACAAGTATTTCTTGGCCATGGGCAACTGCTGCTTGGCTGCCAACTTTGGCTACTACCAACCCTGTTTCGGCGAGGCCATGATTCGTGCCGAAAACAAAGGTGCCTTCTCCTATATCGGCTCCTGCCCAAGTTCCTATTGGTATGAAGACTATTATTTTGCCGTTGGTGCCACCAACACCTTCAACACCATGCCTAACATCAACAACACCTCCACGGGCTGCTATGATGGCATCTGGATGGACGATACATACAACACCGTTTCATCAATCGTATTCTTGGGCAACCTCGCCGTATGCTATGCCCATGCCGGCAACTACCAATACAGTGTGAACAACAAATATTACTGGCAGGCATATCATGTTTTGGGTGATGGTTCCATCATGCCTTACCGCGTGCAGCCTACGGCCAACACCGTAAGCCATGCCCAGACTTTCCCAGCCAACGCTACTTCGTTCACCGTCAATGCCCAGGCAGGTTCGTATGTCGGTATTTCAAAAGACAATGTGCTTCTCGGTGCCGCTTTGGTTCCAGCTTCGGGTTCGGTCAGCGTGCCAGTCACACCTGTCAGTTCGGGCAATGTGAAGATTGTCGTCACAAAGCCACAACGCCAACCTTACAGCGCCACTATCCCAGTGCAAAGCGGTAGCACACAATACACCGTCACCACTTCATCGAATCCAACTAATGGCGGAACGACCACAGGAGGCGGCACCTTCAACCAAGGCCAGTCGTGCACCGTCCAAGCTACTCCAGCTT
>CALBNP010000168.1 GCA_937896505.1 uncultured Bacteroidales bacterium
CATTGTTTGACAGTTTATGAAAACGGGCGCGAAGATACGGAATAATGCCGAATTGCCAATGCGGAATGTGTAATGGCATGTGAAAAAGGCCAAAAGTCATGGCGAGGCGCCAAGCGGCAGTTCGTTTAAGGGCAGTGTTTCCGCTGCGCTTCACCGCCTGCTAAATCTTTTTCGTCCCTGCGGGACTTTGCGAAGCCCTGTAAGGGCGGTAGAGATATAGCAGTGCCGTGAGCCACTGTCATAGGTAACAAAATAAACAAGTATTTCTCGTCATTTGTTTTCTGCCAAAGGGAAAAAGCCTTATATTTGCCTTGTGAAAGGTCAATGTTGAAACTAAATTCTTAATGAGTTATGAAAGCAGACAAAAAGACAATTTTAGAGGAAATCAAGCGCTATGTCATTATTACAATCGCCATCTTCGTCATGGATTTCGGCTGGACGGCGTTCCTCATCCCCAATCATCTGATGGGCGGTGGCGTGAGCGGTATCGCTACCTTAATCTTTTGGGCTACAGGACTTTCTACTGGTATCTCCATCTTCGTCATCAACACAATCCTGCTGCTGATTGCGCTGAAAATCATCGGACCGAGTTTCGGCATCAAGACGGCTTATTCCATCGTGATGGCTTCCGTTTTCATGTCGTTGCAGCAGCATTTCATCACCGATCCTATGCTGGCTGGCACGATGGATTTGTTCGTTAAGGATAGTTTCCTGGCAGCCATCATAGGTGGCGCCTTGGCTGGTGCCAGCATCGGGGTGGCCTTCACTCAGGGCGGCAGCACGGGTGGAACGGATATCATCGCAATGATTGTCAACAAGTACCGCAACATCTCGCAAGGCCGAGTCATCTTGTTCTGCGATATCATCATCATCGGTTGCTCTTATTTCGTCTTCCATAGCATCGAGAGCATCATCTATAGCTTTGTCGTGCTGGGCGTGTGCAGCTATTGCATCGACCTTGTGCTGACGGGTAACAAGCAATCGGTTCAGGCCTTTATCTTCACATCGAAACCTGCTGAAGTGGCCGACCGTATCACGAACGAAATGCACCGCGGTGTGACTGCGGTCAAAGGTATGGGTTGGTACACGAAACGCGAAGGCGACATCCTCATGGTGGTGACGCACAAGCGCGAGGCGCAGCAAATCATGCGTATCGTGAAAGAAGAGGATCCGGCGGCCTTCATGACGATGAACACTGTGATGGGAGCCTACGGAAAGGGTTTCGAGCAGATTAGGAAATAAATGATTGTTGTTTTTGACTTTATTTGCTGAATGTTGGTTCCGCAAAGAAACAAAAAAATGCAGGAACAAAGACTTGTCCCTGCATTTTTTTCAGTCGGTTTTTTTATAGCAGGCAGATACCCAAACGGATAACTAACATGCTGGTTGATAAATCTTTGTTAGCGAAATCGATTGTGCTTGAAGTAGGTTGGCTGCTGGTGGGAAGCTTCAGGTAGCTATCAGCGTGGCCCGAAACGGTGGCTGAACCAAGATAATAGTAGTTCACGCCAAGGGTAATTGCTTTGCTGATCAAGATGCCACCTCCAAATTCGAAAGCGAAGGATGCTTTCGGAGTGTAGTGTAACTCATACGAATATTCGGTATTGACACCCAAAATCGAGCCATTGGCACTCAGCTTGCAGGGAAGAATGAATCTTACATTGACACCTGCACCGCCTTCAGCATAGATGCCAATCATGTTGGTGAAGTTGTATGTATAATTCAGACCTAACAAGATGGGCATGTTGATGTAGCTCGGATTCTTGATCTTGGCGTCGAGACCTGCAATTTCAGGAATGTCGGCATGCAGGTAGTCTTTTATTTTGAGGTCTTTCTGCAAACCGTTATACATGCCGTCGATGGTGAACATGATGCCCAAACCTTTTGCTTTTGTGTCGGCAATGAACTTTAAACCTAAGTTGGCACCGAGGTTGGCACCGCCATTTTCGCTATTTGGATCAAGCAAAGCGCATGTGTTGGTCTTACTTCCGAAACTGCCTTGAGGAATGTTGAGACCTAAATTCAGAATCGAATTTGATTGGGCAAACAGTGAATTTCCGCCCATTAAGGCTGCTGCCAGAAAAGCAGCGAGAAGCATTTTCTTGATTTTCATATTAGAAGAATTTTAAGATTTTGCGTGCAAAGATACAACAAAATAAAAAACAAAGAGGCATCAATCCGATACCTCTTTGCATTTTAGGTGTTTGCCAAATTATTTGATGCCAAGCTTCTTGGCGATATCCTTTGGAAGGGCATCCTTGTGGACAACGATGTTCATGGTCTTGTAGCGCACGAAAGCCTTCGATGCGTACCAAATGCCATTGTAGTTGCCGGCATCGCCCCAGCTGTTCTTCACGAGGAAGTATTCGTTGCCGATTTGGTCCTTAGCGGTACCGTAAA
>CALBNP010000169.1 GCA_937896505.1 uncultured Bacteroidales bacterium
CCATTCCTGAACTTTGGGATGGAAACGCTGCGGAGCGGATTGTGGAGATATTGGAAAAACTTTAATTGTTTTTCTTTGTATTTAAATCATAATTTGTGTTATTTTAACTATAAAATAAACCGATAAATTAAAATATTTGTATATTTGCAGCGTTTTTCTGTGAACGTTATGAAACTTGATGAATATTCGAATTCGGAGATTGTGCAGCTGTTGGGAGAGCGCTACAAGGAATATCGTGTGCGGGTCGGCTTGACGCAGAAGGAAATTTCGGAAAAGACGAATGTCTCCGTGATGACCATTCACCGTTTTGAGTCGGGAGCCGCGACTAATATTGCTTTAAACACCATCATTTCATTATTGCGCGCAATTGGGATGTTGGAAAATGTGAATGAATTGCTTCCGGGATTGCCGCCATCGCCTTATTTGCTCAACGACAAGAAAGAGAAAATGCAACGCGTAAGACATAAAAAGCCATGAGAGACAATGTGCTGAAAGTGATGCTGTGGGGTGAGGAAGTGGGGCGGCTCCAATGGATTGATATTCGGAAAATTGCATGTTTTACCTTTCATCCGGATTTTGTCAGGAAAGGGTGGAACATAGCTCCGCTATTGGCTCCTTTGGATGAAATCAAGCCACATGTGCCGTTTTATGGAGAAAAGCCTTCTGCCGGAAACAGACTGTATCAGGGACTTCCGCCGTTTATCGCTGATTCTCTGCCTGATGCGTGGGGAAACGAGCTGTTTGAATTGTGGGCAAAAGAGAATCAAATCCATGAAAAAGACAAAACGCCTGTTGATAAGCTGGCTTTCGTAGGACGTCGTGGCATGGGCGCCTTCGAGTTTGAACCTGATTATGATGTGGCGTCTAAAGTGGCGTCGCTTGAATTGAGTTCTTTGTATGCCTTGTCCGAAAAAATCTTTCAGGATAGGAGCAAGGCTGTCATTATCCCTGACGAATCCTTGTCGGTGAAATCGCTGATTGCGGTTGGCACGTCGGCAGGCGGTCGGCAAGCCAAGGCGATTGTCGCCATTGCGCCAGACGGGACAGTGAAATCAGGACAAATTGCTGGCTTGGAAGGTTATAAATATTGTCTCTTGAAATTCGGCGACAAGGAAAGAATGACAGCCGAACTGGAAAAGACGTATTACGACATGGCTGTGGCTGCGGGAATTGATATGATGCCGTGTTCATTGCTGAATGTTGATGGCGTGAATCATTTCATGACGGAACGTTTTGATAGACCCCAAGGGGAAAAAGTGCATATTCAGACTTTGGCGGCCATGAACCCTGATGCGGAGAGTTATGATGATTTGTTGCGCGTCTGTCGCAGGATTGGCATTTCCGAACGCGAACAGGTCGAGATTTACCGCAGAATGGTGTTCAATGTTTTTGCCAACAACACGGACGATCACAATAAGAATTTTTCCTTTATGATGAATCGCAATGGCGAATGGCACATTACTCCGGCCTACGACATGACGTTTATTTTTGCCACTGATGGCGTGAATCGAGAAAAACATCATTGCTTGTCGTTGCAAGGGAAAATGGATGGTTTTTCGGTCGATGACCTTTTGGACTTTGCCTCTCGCAATAGCATAAAAAGGCCGGAAAGCATTATCCGGAAGGTGCTTGATTCGGTTGCGTCATTCCGAGACTTTGCAAAGGCGAATGGCGTGTCATCATATTGGATAAACTGCATTGAAGAGCATTTGTATGGACTCGTCCCCGATGAATACAAGGAAAAGATGTCGTCTTGGAAACCCAATCAGTTTTCCGTAACGATTAAAGGTCACAGCGTCAGCAATGTGCGCTTCGAAATGTCGGCAAACGGCAATATCCATCTCATGGCCGTGATTGATGGCTTTGAAAGGAAATATGTCATTGTACCGAAAGGTGCAGAGTTCATGGAAATCATGGAGAAGGGGTTCAACACCATGTCCGATGCACAGAAAATGGAATTTGTGGAACGGTTGATGATAATGGATTGAATATGGATTTTACCTTAAAAAAATACCGCGAACTGCTTGTGGTGCTGAAAGGTTATGGCGAAATCATTTTGCGCCATGATGTGGATTTGAAGCCGCAAAACAGTTTGGCAACGGCAAAAATCGAGCATGAATTGGGTTGGAAAGCGGTTTATTATTTTCGTGCTGTTCCTGAAAGTTGGAACGAAAGCATTATCCGTGAAATCGCAGCGTTGGGTCACGAAATCGGTTATCATTATGAGTCGTTGACCACTTGTGATGGCGATTTGGATGCTGCATACCGCGATTTCTGTGAAAATTTGGAAAAATTGAGGGCTATTGTCCCAGTAAAAAGCATCTGTATGCATGGTAGCCCGAAATCGAAGTGGGACAGCAAGGACATTTGGAAAAAATATGATTATCATCAGCTTGGCATTGAGTTTGAGCCGTATTTTGATACTGATTTCTCGAAAACTTTCTACCTTACCGATACTGGCCGGCGTTGGGATGGCTTCAATGTGAGTGTGAGGGATAAGATACCTGTATATCAAGATGAATGGGTGCGAGATGGATTGGTTTATCATTCAACGGATGACATCATTAAAGCAATTAAGGGTAAAAAGTTGCCACATCGGCTGATGATAACCACTCATCCCCAACGTTGGACTGATTCAAAAGTGCTGTGGATTAAAGAGTTGCTCCTACAGAAAATAAAGAACATAGTCAAAGGCATGATAATTGGGAAATAATCACTATTTTTGCACGCTTTAAGTAAAATTGAAAATTGTAAAATAATGAAGAATAATAGATTCGTTTTCTTATTGTTAGTAGGTTTGGCTGTAGTGTCAAGTTCGTGCGTTTCGTCTCGCAATGTGCGCTATGTCCGTGACATGAATGACTTGCAAGGTGTTCCGTTGACCAATTCTCTGGAAGCCGTGGTTTGTCCGAATGATGAATTGCGTATCACGGTGTTGAGTTCGGGTGACGACGAAGAAATGCTGAAACCTTTTAATATTTATGGTGGAACGATGAATGGCTCTATGGGAGGTACTTCCAATGGCATGGGCTATCTGGTGGATGTGAATGGCAACATCGAATTCCCTGTTTTGGGTGAAGTGAACATCGCTGGCTTGACTCGTTTGCAGGTTCGCGACACCATCCAAAATATGCTCAAAACAAGGCAGTTGCTCGACGAACCCCAAGTGGATGTGCGCTTCCTGAACTATAAGATTTTCTTCTTGGGAAGCAATGGCGGCAAGTGCGTCTCGATTTCTAATGAGCGTTGTACTTTCCTTGAGGCATTGGCCCTTTCGGGCGACCTCGACCTCTATACCAAGCGCGACCGTATTGGTGTGTTGCGCGAGGTGGACGGCAAGATGGTCATCCACTATATGGACCCGCGCTCATCCGAAGTGTTCAACGACCCCTTCTTCATGTTGCAGCAAAACGACATCATCATTACCGAGGCTATGGACTATGTCTATTTCAGAGAACTTATGGGCAATATTGGTACGGTGTTGACACCTATAACAACGGTAGCTTCCATTTTGGCTTTGGTGATCTCGTTCAAGACTTTGATAGGCAACTTGGGTGGAAAGTGATTTTGAAATCTATTTATAGTATCTAATTCTGACGAAAGATGGCAACAGAAAACACAAATAACAACGACATGTCCTTCATGGAGGAGGAGTCGGGAAGTAGTGTAAATATCAAAGATATCTTACTGCTGATACTCAGAAACCTTCATTGGTTTATTTTGGGCGCACTGATTTGCGGTGGCTATTCCTATTATAAGGTTAGAATGGAAGAAAGGGTGTATTCCAGCAATGCAACCATTCTGATTAAGACGGGTTCCAGTGGCGGGTCAGAATCGGTCCGTTCTTCGGCCATGATGACCCAGATAACTGGTGTAGGTGTGGCTATCAGCAGCATCGATAACGAAATCATTATCTTGAAATCTGCCAAACTGATGGAACGTGTGGTTCGTGATTTGGAGCTTAACAAGGACTATTTATACAAGACAAAGGTGGCGCGTCGCAATAGCGTATTGTATGATAATTCTCCTGTTGAAGTGTCGTTTCCTGAACTTGGGGATGATACGTACGTTAGTTTTACGGTTACCCCAAAAGACGATACCAATGCGGTCTTGAGCGATTTGGGGGAGAATTATCCTGAGCAGACGGTCAAGGTGGGAGATACCGTCACCACGCCTTATGGCCCAATGGTGCTGAACGCAAAATGGAATTTCAGTAATTTTGTAGATGTGCCGATTATGGTGCGCATCTATCCTGTCTCAGCATTGGCAGATAGATATCGCTCGCGTCTTTATGTAGCTCGTGATGATGTGAAGAATACCATCTTGAAGCTTTCCATCAGTGACACTTCGCCAAGGCGAGCAGCCGATATCCTCAATCAATTGATTATTGTCTATAATGAAGATGCCATTGAAGACCAACAAAGAATCTTGGATTACTCCGCAGAATTCATCAACCAACGTATTGCAAATCTCGACAAGTCATTGGACTCAATTCAAGAAAAGATGGTGAACTTCAAGCGTAGCCATCAAGTGCTTGATGTGCATACTTTGGGACAAGCCGAAATGTCAACCAAATCGGCTATGTCGGCTGAGGTCAAGGCATTGGAAAGTCAAGCTAGCCGTTTGAAATATGTGCTGAATACGGTCGAAAATCTGTCTGATGACCAAATGATTCCTGCTGTTTCAGGAATGGGTTCTGAGGCAGGCGCGCTTATCAAGCAATATAACGAGAATGTGGCTTTGCTTCAGGGCTCGGGAGCCGCTGCCAACCCGACAGTCGTTAAGGTAAGAAAGTCGCAACCCGACTTGAAAAACAGCATCATCAGCATGTTGGAAACGGATTTGCTCACCATGAATAGCCAAATCCAGGCTGCTTACGCTGAGAAATCGGCAGCAACAGCAGTCATCCAAGCCGTGCCTGAACAACAAGTTGTCATAGGCTCGGTCGAAAGAATGCAGAAAATCAAGGAACAGCTATATCTGAACTTGTTGACCAAGCGTGAAGAACTGTTGCTGAACCGTCCTCAGTTGGAAACCAATGCTAAGGTGGTGGATGCAGCAATCGCGAACTACTCACCTGTGTCACCTAACGAGAAGAAGAAAGTCACTTCGGGAATCTTGGTCGGTCTTGCCATTCCAGTCGCCCTCATTCTTCTGATTCGTTTGTTCGATACGGCCATCCATACGCGTGCCGATGTGGAGAAGAAGACCAAGACTCCATTCTTGGGTGAGATTCCTTATAAGGAAGGAACGGTAGAACATGGCTTGGTTATCAAGGAGGATAGCCGAGATGCTGTCTCCGAAGCTTTCCGTCTGGTTCGCTCCAACTTGGAGTATATGCGAATCAACGACAAGGACAAGTCGAAGGGCCAAGTAATGCTATTCACTTCGTTCATGGTGTCATCGGGCAAGACTTTCGTGTCGTCCAACTTGGCCTATAGCTTTGCCTTTGGCAACAAGAGGGTGGCTTTGGTTGACTTGGATATTCGCAAGGGTACCTTGAACAAGGTCTTTGGACAGAAATCGACGCATCAGGGTGTATCAACCTATCTGTCTGGTAAATGCGACGACGTGGAAGAAATCATCATGCATGAAACAGGCAACAAGAACCTGGATGCCATTTTGTCGGGACCTATTCCACCCAACCCAGCTGAGTTGCTGATGAGCGACCGTCTTGAAAAATTGGTGGATTATTTGAGAGAACGTTATGATTATGTCTTCTTGGACAATGTGCCGTTGGGTATGGTTGCCGATGCAGATATTGTGAAGCGTGTTGTCGATACCACCTTGTTTGTGCTTTGCGCGGGCAAGACTGATAAACGTTTCCTCAACGATTTGGATAAGTTGTATCGTAACAATACCTTCCCGAACCTATCCATTATTCTTAATTCGGTGAAGTACAAGAAACGCAGAGGCTATGGCTATGGTTACGGACGTGGTTATGGCTTCGGCTATGGTTATGGCGGTTACGGTTACGGCTATGGTTATGGTGTTGATGAGGAAGAAAAGGGTAGGCACCATCGTTCGCGTCACAAACATAGTTCAAAAGAGAACCAATCGGAGGACAAGGATAGATGAGCATATTCTCAAATTTGTTCTTGAAGCAACTCCCGGAAGGCTTCTTTCAGGATGCTTGCGATATGCACAGCCACTTGCTGCCTGCCGTTGACGATGGGTTCGCCACGGAAGAGGATGCTTTTGAGGCGTTGCGCTATCTCGAAAAGATTGGCTTCAAGAAGATGTGCCTGACACCACATTTCATGGAAACGTATCCTGAGAATAACCGCTATTCAATTACCGAAAGATTTGAAGCTTTTCGTGAAAAAGCCAAAGCAGTGTCGCGAATTGAACTCCATTTGGCTGCCGAGCACATGCTTGATGACCATTTTGCCACACATCTCGAACGTGGTTTCTTGACCTTGGGGAATGACAAAAGTCTGGTCTTGTGTGAGACTTCCTATATCATGCCGCCTCCGGCATTCTCAGATTCATTGTATGAGACAATGCATGCTGGCTATCAACCCGTTATAGCCCATCCTGAGCGCTATCGTTATGCAGATAAGGGTAAATATCATCGTTGGAAAGAACGTGACTATCTATTCCAGTTGAATCTGCTTTCGCTTTCGGGCGCTTATGGTAAAGAAGCCCTTGAAAAGGCATTGTACTTGCTGAACAAAGGTAGGTATGACTTCGTTGGGTTAGATATGCACCATTTAAGTAGCTTCCAGAAGTATGTTCCTAAAATTAAGTTGAAGACCAAGGAGATAGACTTGCTACGAGGCCTTTATGAAAAGAACGCAACATTGTTTGTCTGAACAAGTTTGGTTTGTCTCGAAATAAAAATCCCGATGAGAACCCATCGGGATTTTTTTTGTTTTCTGCTTATCTGAACACATAACCGATGTTGATGTAGGCGCCCCATGGCTGAGCTATGTCGCTTAGCCAGTGCACTTGGAACGATATTGGGCCGATGATGCTGTTGTAGGAATACATGAGGCCAGCACCAAATGAGCCGAATGAGTAATCATTTTTGAACAGATCTTGGAGTTCCAAAGAAGCTCTGGCGTAGTTGACCATTGCTGTGAGGTAGTTCTTCTTGTAGAAATTATAGCGCACATCCATACGGACGACATGTAAGCATTTGAAGTCGTCGGTAAGGTCGGTAGCGTGATTCAGTCCGATGAAAGGCAACTGATAATCGTAGATGCGGCCGAAATTGTTGCTGCCTACATTGTTGTGATATGCGTAAAGATTGTTCTTGCCAAGAATCATTCGCGAGTAGAGTTGCGGGATGAAGATGACCTTTTTCGGACCAAAATAGCCTTTCAGATAGAAGCAGATGTCGGCAAAGTTAGAAGGCTTTGGGTTGCCGATGGAATCTTTAAACTGGTGGTCGAAACGCCAGTGGGCTTCAAGTGCCGATTCAATGCCTTTCGTGGCAAAATAGGCATCGTCCAGGTTGTCGAACTTGAGTTTCGTGAATGGGCCGAATGATGCGTTCACATAACTCTGTTCATCGTCTGAAGGAGTGACATCGAACACGTTATTTGGTTTCTGGAAGTAGGAAATCCTTTCTGATTCAATACCGATTGCTGCTTGGATATGCTGCAGGTGGAATTCGGAGATGTAAATCCTAAACCGGTTCTGGTAGAAAAGGTTGTTGGTGAGAAGGAATGAGCTGTTTGTAGAGTTCGGGTCAGGGAAGTTGAGTTCGAAGACGTTGGGATGCATCATCCTGAAATCGTATGAAATACTGATGTTTGCGAGCGAAAGGCTTGCTAAGGTGGCCGTTGCTTTAAGCCAATTGTTGTAACCGAGGCAGAGAGAGAGGTTGGCTTTCAATCCGGATAGTTTTCTCTGGTTCAATCCGACGTTGAATAGGATGGAGGCACTTTCTTCGTTGTCGTAGCGGAAACCTAAATCGATGACATGGGGCACGGAAGGCGTGAAAGCGATGTTGAGGTCGTATGTCTTGATGTGGGATGTGTCGTTCTCAAAATCAACGGGATGGAGTTCGTATGTGATTTTTGAGAAACTGCCGATGCCTCTATAGATGTTGATGGCTTCTTCAATATCGGAGAAATGGATATGGGTTCCGGTTTCCAGTTCGCCTTTGCGCACCAGCCAGGTGGCCTCGTCGGAACTGACGTTGGCCATGTTGATGAAGCGGATGTTGATGGAATCGTTGCCAATGTATCTCGCTTTGGCTGCTCGCAAATTCTTGGCGGTGGGTTGGTAGCTGTCGATGTAATCCTTGATGGCTTGAAGCTGGTCGTGGAATGCAGTGGCGTCTCTGTAGCCTCTATGAACCAGCGAGTCGATAGCTTCTGCATTGAAGCTCAACATGCCGAAATCGCTGACATTTGGCTGGATATACACGTCGCACAACTTGCGGTTTTCTTCGTTGTGGCCCTTAACGGCAATGTTTTTCAACTGGGCTAACAGCTGTGGCAGCGATTTGAGTTTTTCGGGGTCGGTCACCAAACCTTGTGCCACTTCGATGCCGATGATGATGTCGGCACCCATTTCACGGCATCGGTCGGTCGCGAAGTTGTTGACCAAACCGCCGTCAATCAGTTGCTTACCATCGATAGTTATTGGGTCGAAGACACCAGGAATGGCCATGCTTGCACGGATGGCTTCGGCAAATTTTCCACTGCGTATGATGACTTCTTCGCCAGTGGTAAGCTCGGTGGCAATGCAGGCAAAAGGTATTGGAAGGTCGTTGAAATTGATGGAATCTTGGTAGCCGACGCAAAGGCTGTTGAAAAGGTTCAAGAGCGTCGAACCATTCATGAACGATTCGGGCAGTGAAGATAGGAGAGAGTTGGTGGAAGTGCTTTCTGTCTTTTGGTTCAGCTCGCCCGTGTTGAACGGCACGGAAAATAGATAGGAGCTGCGGCGTTTCTTTTCTGTCGATGACAAATTGCGCCTGTCAACGGAGTTCGTGATATAGACCGACCAGTCCAAGTTGGAAATCAGTTCCTGCATTTCGTCGGGAGAATAACCCAATGAATACAGCCCACCGATGATGCTTCCCATACTTGTCCCGACTACGTAATCGACGGGAATCCCCATTTCTTCAATGTATTTCAAGGCACCGATGTGGGCACTTCCCTTGGCTCCGCCGCCGCCCAAAACAATGCCAACCTTAGGACGTGGGGGCCTAATGGTGTCGTTCGAAGCGATGGCTGAAAAACATGTCAGACATGCTAAAATCAAAGTAATTACTCGTTTCATATTCTTGTTGTTAGATTTGTCTCCTAAAACATTCTCCATCCAATGCAGCACTGGATAATCCAACCGTTTGAAGTAAGGTCGATTTCGATATTGGATGTTGAACGTGTTAGGTTATATATTGCGTTAAGGCTAAGAATCAACCTGTCTTGATAGGAATAACATATTGCAGCACGTGAAATTACGTTTGCCGTAATGGGAATCCTTCTTTTGGAAACGATGTGGATTTCCGACAGTTCGCTGGAGATGTTTTCGTTGATTGAAAACAGCAGCATCGGCATTGCTGAAATATGGAATAGCAGCCGTGATTCGCAGCAAACGAAATTATAGCCATAACCTCCGCCGATGGAGGCTTGGTTGAGGGTTATGATTGGGTCGTGAAATGATGCTTGTCCGCTACCGTCTTGAAATAGCTTGATTTTGTTGCGGAAAAACGAGGCACCAAGCAGAAAACTGCCTGCACTTTTCTTTTGAATGAAGGCTTGCGTGATGGCGGCAGGATAGGAAAAGGTCTTGTAGTTGAAAACGTAATAGAAATTGATGGTCATCCGGTTGGTGTAGTCGTTCTTGAAATTGAATGTGCTGTCGGGATTTGTGGTCTCGATGGTTGAGCTGGTCCTACGGAATGACTGGTATTGGAATTCGCCTCCGAAACGTTTGTTGTAAAGGTTGAGTTTTATGTCGCGGTTGTATCGGTTGGTTTGGTCGATGGAGTAGCCGAGTTCCAAACCTCTGTATGCCAGTGAAAAAGAGGATTTGAAACCCATCCCCGAACCGATTTTCATTTTGGCATGTTCGAAATTGAGAACGTCGTTGAGTTGGATGTTGAACTCAGAAAATGTTGAAATTCCATTGAGTTTGATAATCCAGGCATTTTCTGGAAGCTGAATGTAAGCCGTGTCGCAACCTCTCATCATGCTACGTTCACGCCAGTTGGCAAAACGCTTTACAAGAGTAACTGATTCTTCGTTTTGTCCAAAGGAAGATGTGCAGCAAAAGCTTATAATGACTAAAAGTAGCAATGCTTTTTTCATCAGCGGATGTGATTTGGATGCAAAAATACGAAAAAAGGCTTTGACACACGTCAAAGCCTTTGAATGTTTGTGGTTAGGTGGGATTATTTCAATCCTCTGGCTTTCAGGTAGGGTTCGTAATCAGGGTCTTGGCCGCGGAACTTGCGGTATTGAACCATGCCTTCGTCGTTGCCACATTCTTGCAGGCAGTTCTTGCGGAACGAAGCGGCAAGTTCTGGATTGAAGAGGTCGCCCGATGCCTTGAAATAGTTGAAAGCATCCTTGTCGAGGACTTCGGCCCATGTATAGGCATAATAACCAGCGCTATAGCCACCACTGAAGATGTGCGAGAAATAGGTGGAACGATAACGTGGAAGTATCTCGCTCATCAGACCGATTTCGTCCATGGCTTGCTTTTCGAAGGCATCAACGTCGATGTCGTCGGCAGTGGTGAGTTCGTGGAACTTCATGTCGAGGATGGATGCTGCAATCAGTTCTGTGGTGTTGAAGCCTTGGTTGAACAAGGCGCTGTTCTCGATTTTTGCAATCAGGCTGTCAGGCATGGCTTCGCCTGTCTGGTAATGTTTGGCGTACATACGGATGACTTCAGGTTCGGCCACCCAGTTTTCCATGATTTGCGAAGGCAACTCCACAAAGTCGTGAGGTACACTACCGCAGGTGCGTGAGTAGAGACCGTCGGAGAAGAAACCGTGCAGGGCATGTCCGAATTCGTGCCACATGGTCTCGGTTTCGTCCCAGTTGAGTAGGGCAGGAACATCGCCAGAGGCTGGGGTGAAGTTCATCACCAACGAGATGACGGGATATTCCTTCTGCCCGTTGATGTCGTATCCGCCTTCGCAGAAACTGGTGCACCAAGCGCCACCGTTCTTCGAAGCACGTGGATAGTAGTCCATATAGAGGATGCCGAGGAAGTCGCCGTTGGCTTCTTTCACTTCGTAGGTTTCAACGCCAGGGAAGTAAACGGGTAAATTGGTGTTTGGCGTGAAGGTGATGCCATAAAGCTTGTTGGCAGCCATGAACATGCCGTTCTTCACGTTGTCTAATGAAAGGTATGGACGGATTTGGTTTTCGTCGAAGGCATATTTGGCTACGCGAAGTTTTTCGGCATAGTACCACCAATCCCATGATTCGAGTTTGAAATCAGCACCTTCGGCATCGGCAATGGCTTGCATCTCAGCGAGTTCTTTCTTTGCCAATTCTTGTGCAGGGTTGAAGATGTCGATGAGGAACTTGTCAACGGTGGCGGCATCGTGGGCCATGTTAGGCTCAAGAACGTAGTCGGCATAGTTGTCGAAACCGAGCAGTTGGGCTTTCTGGACGCGGAGCTTGCACATCTCGTTCACCAGAGCCTTGTTGTCAAATTCGTTGTTGTTGTCGCCACGCATGAAGTAACCACGGTAGATTTGTTCGCGAAGGTCGCGGTTGTCGGCATATTGCAGGAAAGGAATCAGGCTTGGCTTGGAGAGCGTGAACACCCAACCTTCAACGCCTTGTGTCTTGGCTTCTTCGGCAGCCGCATCGATGCTCGATTGTGGCAGACCAGCAAGGTCGGCTTCGTTGGTGATGACGAGCTTGAAGTTGTCGTTCTCCTTCAGCAGGTTGTTGCCGTATTGGAGTCTCAAGGTCGAAAGTTGCTCGTTGATTTGGCTGAGTTGGGCTTTCTGCTCGTCGTTGAGGCCAGCGCCACTGCGGATGAAATCGTTGTGGTATTTCTCGACCACGCGGATTTGCTGGTCGTCAAGTCCCATCTCGTTGCGGTGTTGATAGACGTAATCGACGCGCTCAAAGAGTTTCGGGTTCATGGCGATGTTGTCGCTGTGCTTCGAAATCATGGGGTAGATTTGGTTGGCGAGTTCAATCATCTCGTCGTCGGAGCTGCATTCCATTAGGTTGAAGAATACGCCCGAAACGCGGTCGAGGATTTTGCCCGACTTGTCGTAAGGCAAAATGGTGTTCTCGAAAGTCGGGGTTTCTTCGTTGTTCACGATGGCCTCGATTTCGGCATTTTGTTCGGCTATACCAGCCTCAAATGCAGGAAGATAGTGCGAGTTCTCAATCTTGTCGAATGGCGGCACCTGGAATGGTGTCGTGTATTCTTCAAGAAATGGGTTCGGATTTTGAATTGCTGTTTCAGCAGGCTCGGTCTTGGTGGAGCACGAAGCCAAGGTTATCATGCTTAGCGCAATCATGTTGAGAAGTTTTTTTGACATTTGCTTTGAGATTTAACGTTAAAATGAGCCGCAAAGATAGGAATTTAAGTGTTAAGGATAAATGTGTTTTTTTCACTGTTTTTTTTGTTGTTTGATTCAAAAACATTATTTTTGTAGTCTTAAATGAAACAAATTTGTCGAAGAACATGAGTTACATTTCCCTAAATAAGAAAGAACTGGTAAATCTGGAACAGTCACTTAATCGTGAAGTGTTGCGCTCCAATGCTTTAGGTGCATTTCTCGCTACAACGTTGGTCGGTTGCAACACGCGAAAGTATCACGGTTTGCTCGTCGTTCCACAGCCTCAGTTAGACAACTATAATCACGTCTTGCTTTCGGGCCTCGACGAAACCATCATCGAGAACAAGGAAGAATTTCACCTTGGTGTTCACATGTATCCCGAAGGCGTTTTCGCGCCGCGCGGGCACAAGTATCTGCGTGAGTTCACTGCTGACCCTATGCCCAAACTGACTTACCGGATTGGTAATATCGTTTTGAATAAGGAACTGATATTTTCGTCAACAGAAGCGCGCCTGTTCGTCCGTTATAGCTTGGAAGATTCTGCATCGCCAATCACCTTGCGCGTGCTGCCGTTCTTGGCTTTCCGCAATGTCCACATGCTGACGCACGAAAATTATGATGCCTCGCGCAAAGTTGAGCTGGTGAAGAATGGTGCTTCGTGGCAACTGTATAAGGATTATTCGCGGCTGTTTATCCAGTTCTCGAAACCCGTTGAATATACTCATGTGCCGCATTGGTATTACAATATTTTCTATATCCGTGAACAAGAACGTGGTTACGAAGCCATTGAGGACCAGTTTGTTCCGGGTTTCTTCGAGTTGCAGATGAAGAAAGGCGATTCGGTCATCCTTTCGGCCAGCCTGGAGGAAGAGAATACGTCTATGATTCGGCGCCGTTGCGAAGCCGAAGAGAAGTTGTTGCTGCCTCAGCATGATTATGCCGATTGCTTGGTGAAGGCTTCGCAGCAGTTCATCTATCGGGATGAGAGAGGCACGCGCCTGTGGGCCGGCTTCCCATGGTTTGGCAGCTGCAGCCGCGATATGTTCCTTTCGTTGCCGGGTATCGCTTTGGCTCAGGGCGACGAAAAGACTTTCCGCGAGTCGTTAGACTATCTGATTGGAAGGATGCAAGGACCGTTCTTCCCGCATAAATATTACCAAAAAAGCTTGTATTACACTGCAGTTGACTCGCCTTTGTGGTTCTTCTACAACTTGCAGCTTTACGAGAAAATGCTCCATAAGGACAAAAAACTGATTTGGAAGAAGTATGGCTCGGTGATGACCAACATCCTTGAAAGTTTCATTGCCGGAACCGATTTCAATGTGCATGTTCAAGACAACGGCTTGCTCTATGCAGGTAATGCCGATTTGGCCTTGACTTGGATGAATGTCTTCGCCCAAGGCAAACCTTGGACACCACGCACGGGTTTGGCTATCGAAGTGAATGCGCTGTGGTATAATGCTTTGTGCTATGCCGTTGAGTTGCTGAAAGCTGCCGAGGCAAAGAATCCGCTGAAGGAAAAATGGCAGTCGATTGCCGATAAGGTGAAAGTATCGTTTGCCGACACCTTTATTAATAGGGAAGCCGACGGCTTCTATGATTTCGTTAATGCCAACGAGAAAAACACGTTGGTGCGTCCGAACATGATGATTGCTGCGGCTCTGCCTTACACACCAATGGATGAGGTCATGCAGAAGCTGGCTTTCGACATCACATATTCTGAGTTGCTCACGCCTCGTGGCATCCGGTCGCTCTCGCCTAATTGCGAATCGTATGTCGGAATGACGATTGGCAACCACAGCGAGCGTGAACGCGCCTATCACAACGGGACCACCTTCCCATGGCTGCTGATGCCTTTCGCCGATTTGGCGGTGAAATTGTTCGGAAAGAGTTCGGCTTCTTATCTTGAAGAGATTTACCAAGGCTTTGAAGCGGCTATTCAGGAAAATGGAATTGGAACGATATCAGAAATTTACGATGGTAATCCGCCTCACGAGGCTCGCGGTTGCATTTCGCAATCGACTAGCGTGGCGGCATTGCTATATTTGAAATATGTAATTGATGGTTTGAACGAGAAAGGAGGCAACCAATGAGAGTCTTGATGTTTGGATGGGAGTTCCCGCCTCATATTACTGGCGGTCTCGGAACGGCATGTTTTGGCATGACCAAGGGCTTGGCAAAGAATGATGTCGAGGTGCTGTTCGTGGTGCCTCGCGCCTACGGCGATGAAGACCAGACGAATATCCGATTGCTGAATGCCAGCGATGTCACGATTGACATCGACCATGAAGCTGAACGAAGCTATTGGGAACGTGTTCAGTATATGGAGATTGGGTCGAATATCATCCCTTATGTCGGTCCAGAGGAATTCGCCAACGTGATGGAAAACGAACGTCGTGTGGTTGAGCACTTCAATCGTAGTGGTTCGGTGTTTGCACGCAACTATCAGTTTTCGGGGAAATACGGCATGAACCTGATGGAAGAGGTCTCGCGTTATGCCTTGATAGGCTCGTCTATCGCTACGAAATACGATTTCGACGTCATTCATGCGCACGACTGGCTGACCTATTCGGCTGGTATCGCAGCCAAGGAGACGACGGGTAAGCCGCTTGTCGTTCACATGCACGCTACAGAGTTCGACCGCTCGGGCGAAAACATCAATACCGATGTGTATGCCATCGAGCGTCGTGGCATGGAAGCCGCCGACCGTGTCATCACGGTGAGTAACCTGACGCGCGACATCGTAATCAATAAATATGGTATTGACCCGAAGAAGGTGGTGACGGTGCATAATGCCGTTGAGCCTAACGACAAGCCCAAGTCGGATTATGAACGTAGCGGCTTGGATGCCAAGGTGGTCACTTTCCTCGGGAGAATCACTTACCAGAAAGGTCCGGAATATTTCATCGAGGCTGCCTACAAGATTCACCAAGTCGATCCGAGCATCCATTTCGTGATGGCTGGCACGGGCGACATGCTTGAGAAGATGATTCGTCACGTGGCGCAGTTGGGCATGGGCGACCATTTCCATTTCACGGGCTTCCTGAAAGGTGAGGCCGTGGATCAAATGTTTGCCATGACGGATGTGTTCGTAATGCCTTCAATTTCAGAGCCATTCGGCATCGTTCCGCTCGAAGCCATGCGCCTCAATGTGCCAGTGGTCATCAGCAAGCAATCGGGCGTTTCGGAAGTGGTGAAGCATGCCTTGAAGGTCGATTTCTGGGATGTCAACGGCTTGGCTGACGCCATCTACGGTTTGTGCAAATACAAGCCATTGGCCGACTGCTTCAAGAACGAGGGCAAGGATGAGGTCGATAGCTTGAAGTGGGAACTGGCCGCCAAGAAAATCAAGGCGGTTTACGAATCTGTTATTTAAAACTTAAATAAAATGAAAAAGACATTTATTGCATTTGTATTGCTTTTTGCGATGGTTGCGCCATCATTTGCTCAGATTGAGGAGGAAATCATGCAGTCGAAAGTCCAAAAGATTGCCAAAGGAAGAGAGTATCTTCTTGAGAAATTCCTTGACCGAGATTATGAAAAGGTGAAGGAAATCAAGGATTATTTGCTTGATATAGAAGACAAATACTATGTGGCTTTATATCCTGCTGAGTTATGGTGTATCCTTATGTGGACCAATGAGTATGACGAATTGATTTCGCTGCTTCACCATTCCGATTCTGCCTATTTTGAGGCTTATCAACGTGACTTTTATACTGGTATGAGTACCTGTATGAGAGTATTTCCGCGCTATGATGAATTGTATGATGGGGTGAAAAAACAAAGTACTGAAGGTAGGCATCTCCTTGAGTTTAGTCTCCAGGAATCAGGTTTGTCGCCAGAAAACAAGGCCCTAATTACGTTGATTTTAGATAAGCTTATTCCTGACCAATCCCGAACGACAGTCTCGAACAAAACAAGTCTAGAGACAGTTAATGAATCAGCCACACAATTCCTTTCGGATTTTCCTAATAGCGATTATGAATGGTTTGTCAGGCATGTGATTCGAGAACAATATGTTGAGAAGGACTGGGGCATGGGTTTAGGCTTAAGCTTTTGCTCAGGTTTTTCGTCGGGGAATATGCCAACCAATGGGATTGGCATGGGGGTGAGTGTTGATGTCCTTTACAAGAAGTTTGATTTGACAATTGGGGCTAGTGTGATGACATTGAAGACAAGAGTGGATCAAACATATAGTTATAATGGAGTGTCAAATCTTGTATATCCTAAAGGTAGCAATTGCAATTGGAATTTACCTTACGCAAATTTGGCCTATACAGTGCTCGATCATAAGCGTATAGCCCTCTCTCCATTTATTGGTATTGGAGGTTTAATTGAGCATTATCCACAAAATGACAATAAGGAGTATGAATATAAGGAGTTGGATAATCGTCACTTGTTGTATAAGGCTGGACTAAACTTTGACATAAAGTTTAATGGGCTTGATGTAGATAAAGATGTGATAAGAATCAAATATGAGTTTGGTTTGACAGAATATACTCAAGGTCAAGTCTCTGCTGTCCATTTGATTTCTGTAGGTTTGTCTGGTTTTCTTCGTGGGACAAAGCGTGCGTATTGAATTGAAAAATAAATATCTAACAATATGAATAAGCAAATCTGTTTCTATTTCCAAGTGCATCAGCCTTATAGGCTTCGCACTTATCGTTTCTTCGAAATCGGGAAGAAGCATTACTATTACGATGATTTCAACAACCGCATGATAATGAGGCGCGTGGCCGAAAAGTGCTACCTGCCCATGAATGAATTGCTCATGCGACAAATCGAGAAGTTCGGCGACCGCTTCAAGGTGGCGTTCTCGTTCTCGGGTGCCGTCATCGAGCAGATGCAACAGTATGCGCCCGATGTGCTGGAAAGCTTCCAACGCCTTGTGGCAACGGGCAATGTGGAGGTGCTGTCGGAGACCTATTCGCACTCGTTGGCTTCGCTCAGCGATGGTTCCGAGTTCAAGCGTCAGGTGCTGGCTCACAAGAAGTTGATGAAGGAGACTTTCGGAGTCACACCGAAGACGTTCCGCAATACCGAGTTGATTTATAGCGACGAAATCGGGGCTGCAGTGGCCGATATGGGTTACAACCTCATGCTTACCGAAGGCGCAAAGCACATCTTGGGATGGAAGAGCCCTAACTATATGTATGCCAACGCAATCAATCCAAAGTTGAAGGTCTTGCTTCGCAACTTCAAGTTCAGCGACGAAATCGCTTTCCGATTCACGCAAGATGCTTTCCGAACGGAAGATTTCGTCAACTGGGTGAATGCACTGCCTGAAGAGGAAGAAGTGGTCAATATTTTCATGGACTATGAAACATTTGGCGAACACCAGTCGGCTGAGACGGGCATCTTCGATTTCATGGAACAGCTGCCCGAAGCGGTGCTCACGCACACCGATTGTGGATTTGCCACACCATCTGAATTGGGAAAGACTTTGCAGCCTGTGTGCGTTGCCAGCGTTCCTAACGTGCTCTCGTGGAGCGACGAAGAACGCGACCTCACGGCTTGGCTCGGCAATCCGCTGCAAGACGATGCCTTCAAGTCGCTGTATAAGCTGACCAACAAGGTGCATCGCATCAAGGACGAAGAGTTGCAGCAAGATTGGAACATGCTCCAGACATCCGACCATTTCTATTACATGTGCACGAAGTGGCTCTCCGATGGCGTGGTCCACAAGTATTTCAACCATTATGCTTCGCCTTACGACGCCTACGTCAACTATATGAATGTCTTGACTGATTTTACTGATAGAGTAGAAAGATTGTCGAAGAAAAAATGAACCATTTAAATTATAAAAACCGCCAAACTCGGTTTGTTTACATTGAGTTTGGCGGTTTTTGTATATGCTTATTTCGCCAAATTCAAATATTGTTGTATATTTGTGGTATTGCGTCGACACAAATAACCTGGACTTTGCGTTCTGACGAGAATCACGATGGAACACAAATGGATCTAATCATCATTCGTACTGATAATGTGGTGAATCTCTGTGAGATAAAGTTTTTGCAAAACGAATTTGTCATCGATAAGGATTATGATCGTATTTTGCGCAGAAGAATAAGTGCTCTTCAGGAAAAACTCCGTAAAACCCAAAATGTGCATACGACTTTTGTCACCACTTTTGGCGTGAAATACAATGCTTACAGTGGCATTGTCCAAAAGGAAATCGTTATGGATGACTTGTTCGTTTGATTTTGATTTTTCAAACCAAACTTTTGATTATTTTTGCACCGAAAAATATTGAAAATAATAATTTTAGATACATAGATGAAGACACCTGATTTTTTGTTTGAAACCAGTTGGGAAGTATGTAACATGGTTGGCGGCATTTACACCGTTTTGTCAACCAAGTCCAACGAAATCAAGAAATTACTGAACGATAAATACATCACCATAGGCCCTGATGTAGTGAAGGAAGCGCACGAGACGCTGTATTTCGTCGAGGACAACACCTTGTTCGCGAATTGGCGCGAAAAGGCTTTGGCTCAAGGCTTGAAAGTGCGTGTGGGACGTTGGAAAATCGAGAGCAGCCCGATTGCTATTCTAGTCGATTATACGACGCTCTATCAGTCGAAGAATGAGATACTTGGCCATTTGTGGGAACAATATCAGTTGGACTCAATCCGAGGACAGTGGGATTATATCGAGCCGGTTTTGTTTGGCTATGCCGCTGGTCAAGTGATTGAGAGTTTTTCTAATTTCAACTTGCAGCGCACTAACAATATCGTGGCGCAATTCCACGAATGGATGACGGGTTCGGGCGTTCTTTATCTGAAAGAGCATTGCCCGCAGATTGCTACGGCGTTCACAACTCATGCCACCTATCTTGGTCGCGCCATTTCGGGCAACGGATTGCCGCTTTACGATAATCTGGAATCCTATCAGCCTTCGGCCATGGCCATGCGCTTCAACATCGTTTCGCAACAATCGATGGAGCAGAAGGTCGCCAAGAATGCCGATGTTTTTACGACGGTGAGCGACATTACGGCTCGGGAATGCGAACAGTTCCTTGAACGCAAGCCCGATGTGCTGACAATCAATGGTATAGATAAACCTTTACGTCAAGACGATGCTGAGTTCTTGACGAAGCGGAATGCTGCGCGTAAGCAAATCCTGAAAATTGCCAGCACGCTTTGCGGCGAGCAACTTGGCGATGACTGTCTGATGGTCATCAACAGCGGTCGTTATGAGTTCAAGAACAAGGGAATTGATTTGTTCATTGAGTCGTTGCGTCGGTTGAATGAGGACAAGAATCTTGCGAAAACCGTTCTCGGCGTGATTGCGGTTCCTGCTAATCTGGCAGGTCCGTCGAAGGATTTGCAGCATCGTTTGGATGGTCAGGTTGCTATCGAAGGCCACACTGCTTTCCCGGCTACGCACCATATCTTTAACTATGAAAACGATGCCATTTTGAACACCTTGCGCAATGCAGGCTTGCAAAATGACGCCAACGACAAGGTGAAGGTGATGTTTGTTCCTTCCTATCTGAACGGGAACGATGGCATTTTCAACCTGACCTACACCGATTTCCTTTCGGCTTTCGATTTCTCGGTGTTCCCATCTTATTATGAACCATGGGGTTATACGCCGCTTGAAAGCGTTTCGGTCGGCATTCCAACCTTGACTACCGATTTGTCGGGCTTCGGTAAGTTTGTCCAGAAAGAAGATGGCGCAGGCGAGGCCGTTACGGTCGTTGAACGCAAGGAAGGTTTTGGAAACCAAGTGGTTGAGGCTATTGTTGCTAAAATCCGTGATTTCATCGGCAAATCAAAAGATGAAATGGCCCAGATTGCCACCGATGCGCTGAAATTGGCCGAAAAACTTTGCTGGAAAGAGCTGATTGTCAATTATCAAAAGGCTTGGGGCATGGCTTTGGAAAAGTCGGGAAGCCGTCATTACATGCTGGAATCGGTGCCTTACGCCGATATGCTGCATGAGGTGAAAGTCGATTATCAGAAAGCCGATGAACCGAACTGGAAGAAAGTTCTGATTCAACCAGTCTATTCTCAGGAAATGAGAAAGTTGCAGGAACTGTCGCGCAATATCTGGTGGTGCTGGAATGTCGATGCCATCGAACTTTTTGAATCCATTGACCCTGAAGCTTGGGTGGCAACGGAGCAAAATCCGGTCGCCTTGATGGAAGGCCTTTCGATGGAGCAGATTGAGAAATTGGAAAATGATAAGGATTTCGTCACGCGTTTGAATGCGGTTTATGATGATTTCCAACATTATATGTCGCAAAAGACAACCCAAAAAGACTTGATTGCCTATTTCAGTATGGAATATGGCTTGATGAAGAGTCTGAAGATTTATTCCGGCGGTTTGGGCGTTTTGGCTGGCGATTATCTGAAACAGGCTTCCGATTCGAATGTCAACATGGTGGGCATCGGTTTGCTGTATCGTTACGGCTATTTCGCTCAGGAAATTGCTGTTTCGGGCGAGCAACGTGCCGATTATGTCCCGCAGAAGTTCTCGCAGTTGCCGCTCGACCCAGTCCGTGATGAAAAAGGCGAATGGGTGAAAATCAGCATTGCTTTCCCCGGTCGTTCGGTTTATGCGAAGGTTTGGCGCGTCAATGTGGGCAGGGTAGGCCTCTATTTGCTTGATACTGACATAGAAGAGAACTCGCAGGAAGACCGTGGCATTACAAGCCGTTTGTATGGCGGTGATAACGAAATGCGTCTGAAACAGGAAATGTTCTTGGGCGTTGGCGGTATCCGTGTCCTTGAAGCAATTGGCTTGAAACCAACGATTTACCATTGCAATGAAGGTCATGCTGCCTTCTGCGGTTTGGAACGTTTGCGCACCTATATTAATAAGCATAACCTTGACTTTGATGTCGCCCTTGAATTGGTGCGTACTTCAACCTTGTTCACTACGCACACGCCGGTTCCTGCTGGTCACGATGCTTTTGAAGAACATTTGCTAAGGACTTATATGCCTCATTATGCGCATCGTATGAATATCAGCTGGGAGCGTTTCATGGGTCTTGGCCGTTTCAACCCGAACAATACGGATGAAAAGTTCTCGATGAGCGTCTTGGCTACGAATATGAGTCAGGAGGTGAATGGCGTGAGCCGCATCCATGGACGTGTGTCGCGCGAAATGTTCCAATCGCTGTGGCCGGGTTATTTTGCCGAAGAAAACCATATCGGCTATGTCACGAATGGCGTCCATCTGCCAACATGGGGCAACCGTTTGTGGCAACGGCTTTACAAGCAGACCTTTGGCGCCGATTACATTGACCATCAGTCGGATGAAAAGGTCTGGGAAAAGATTTATGGTGTGGCTGACGAAACCATTTGGAACATCCGCAAGCAGCTGAAGCATGAATTCATGGTTTATCTGGGTGAAAAGATTCGTGTGGATATGCGCAAGCGTCAGGAAAGTCCGAAACTCATTATGCAGACTGTCAATAGTTTGAATGAGAATGCTTTGATTGTCGGCTTCGCTCGCCGTTTCGCTACTTACAAACGTGCTCATTTGCTTTTCGGCAATTTGGAACGCTTGTCGCAGTTGGTCAATAATCCTGATAAACCGGTTATTTTCCTGTTTGCAGGCAAGGCACATCCAAACGATAAGGCTGGTCAGGACTTGATCAAGATGATTGTGGATATTTCGCGTCGTCCTGAATTTATCGGTAAGATATTGTTTATCAGTAATTACGATATGGAATTGGGCAGCCGCTTGACTTCATCGGTCGATGTGTGGTTGAATACGCCAACCCGTCCGCTTGAAGCATCCGGTACCAGTGGCGAAAAGGCCGTGATGAACGGCGTGCTGAATTTCTCCGTCCTTGATGGTTGGTGGGCTGAAGGCTATCGCGAAAATGCGGGTTGGGCCATTCAGGAAAAGCGCACCTATCAGAATCAGCAGTATCAGGATGAAATGGATGCCGAGACAATCTACA
>CALBNP010000170.1 GCA_937896505.1 uncultured Bacteroidales bacterium
AGCCAAGATATTGTCTTGCAGCAATTTTGGTATCGGGAAAGCGTTTAAGCATTTCAATAAACTGCAAAGAAGTAATCCATTCCATACTTTAATTGTTTATTTGACGCTGCAAAGGTCAGAGATCCCGTTGAAATAAACAAGGAAACCTCTACTTTCTTTCATCACTTTATGGGTTGTGCAATCTCATAGAAAGAAAGTGGGGTCAGGAGCGAGTAAACCAAATTCAGGGAGCCAGCAATTGGATAACTGGCAGAAATAACAAGGGTTATCACGCTTTAGGGTGACAACCCTTTTTCTGTTTTCTTCACTTCTACTGTCCTTAAAAAGTTGACGGAAAGACAAATGCCTTGGAGGTCATGCTACCCGTTCTCAGTCGTCACCCTCGTCCCTATCGAAGAACCCTAACAGCCATAAGATAATCAGCCAGCTCATAATTCCGTAGTTTTATTGTTCCTGTGGCAAAAATAAGGAATTGCCTATTATACCGATTTGGGTTGCAAGGTTGCAAGCAGATTGCCTTCGCATGATTGCACCTGCAGCGATTTTTTTCGTATGATTTCATCATAATGACAAAAAAATGGCACATCACATGTGTATTTTTGTATATTTGCAGTCGTAATTTAATCAAAATTAATACAATTTACTCCTAAGATGAAAGTACAAGAATTAGTAGATAAACTAGGACTTAAAGTCCTCTCGGGTGCCAATGGATTGGACCGCGAAATCGACGGTTGCTATATCTCCGACCTTTTGAGCGACGTGATGGGCAACGCCATGGAAGGCAACATCTGGATTACCCTTCAGACCCACAAGAACGTGATGGCCGTGGCCTCGCTGAAGGAACTGGCTTGCGTCATCCTCGTGAAGAACCTCTTGCCTAACGATGAGACCATCGAGCAAAGCAACGACGACGGTCTGCCCGTGCTGCAGACTTCGCTGCCAACCTTCGAGATTGCCGGATTGGTGTATAACCTGATTCATTAGACAAGTGGACAATTAGACAGTTAGACAGTTAGACAGTTAGACAATTAGACAGTTAGACAGTTGGACAATTGGACAATTGGACAGTTAGACAATTAGACAGTTAGACAGTTGGACAATTAGATCCCCCCCATAGTCCCTAAGTCCCCAAGTCCCTAAGTCCCCAAGTCCCCAAGTCCCCAAGTCCCTAAGTCCCTAAGTCCCTAAGTCCCCAAGTCCCTAAGTCCACAAGTCCCTAAGTCCCTAAGTCCCTAAGTCCCCAAGTCCCTAAGTCCCTAAGTCCCTAAGTCAAAAGAAAAAATGGAACTAAAATCATATAGAGCCGACCTTCATCTTCACACGGTGCTCTCGCCGTGCGGCGACCTTTATATGAGTCCGTCCGCCATCATCGAGCAAGCCAAGAAGCTGCACCTCGACGTCATCGCCATCAGCGACCACAACACCACGCGTCAGGTGAAGGTGACACAGCAACTCGGACGCGACAACGGCATCCTCGTCATCGGCGGCGTCGAGATCACCACACAGGAAGAAGCCCACGCCCTCGCCTACTTCGAAACCGACGAGCAGCTCGACAAGTTCCAGGAGTTCCTCGACGAGCACCTGCCACACATCCCACTCGACGAGGACAAGTTTGGCTATCAGCTCATCGTGGATGAGAACGAGGAAGTGATTGGCGAAGAGGAATGGCTGCTGTGGTCGGCCCTCGATGCCGACTTGGACACGCTCTACGACGTAGTGCATGAGATAGGCGGACTGTTTGTGCCAGCCCATGTCAACAAACCTGCCAGCAGCCTCATCAGCCAGCTGGGTTTCATCCCGCCCGACCTGAAGGCCGATGCGCTAGAAATCTCGAAGCACGTCAAGAAAGAGGATTTCCTCAAGAAATATGCCTACCTGAAGCGCTTCAACTTCACCAAGAGCAGCGATGCCCATTTCCTGCACATCATCGGCGAGGTGCATTGCGTGTTGCACATGTACGACAAGACTTTCGACGAATTCCGCAAGACCCTGCATGGCGAAGACGGAAGATACATCGACACCGAGCCGAAAGAAAAGTTACAACTATTGTTTGGGTGACGCTTCGGCTCCGCTCAGCGTCCCCTAAGTCCCTAAAAAAAATGAAAGAATTATCACTACACGTATATGACCTGATGGAGAATTCGACGGCAGCCAATTCCACCCTCGTGGAGTTGAGCATCCGCGACAGCCTCAAGGACAACATCTATGCCTTCACCATCAAAGACAACGGCAAAGGCATGAGTCCGGAGTTTCTCGCCAAGGTCACCGACCCTTGGACCACCACGCGCAAGACGCGCAAGGTAGGCCTCGGGCTTCCGCTTATCAAGATGAACACCGAGAATGCAGGCGGTGGCATGAAGATTGAGAGCACCGTAGGTGTGGGCACCACGCTCAACTTCTGGTTCCAGCACGACCACCTCGACCGTCCCCCGATGGGCGACCTGGCAGGTTCGCTCGTCATGCTCTTCTCGGCTCACGAAGACATCCATTTCATCTACACCCACACCACCGACGATGGCGAGTTCGTCTTCGACACCGACGAAGTCAAGGAAGCCCTCGGCGGGATGCCGATGAACGACGTCCACATCATGCAATACCTGAAGGAAATGATTCAGGAAAACCTAAAGGAAATCAATTATAACGATTAACATTCTATATTTTATTTTTAAACATGGAACTACATGCATTGAGTCGTAGAAAGAGATTTGATAATTAGCTGTTGGCTATTGGCAACTAGCTTTTGGCTAAGCGAATCATTATTTAACGCGAGTGAGCCAAAAGCTAAAGGCCAAAAGCCAAAAGCCACATTTCGCGAAAGAAATCATGTAATTCCTTAAACATTTGCAGATCAAATGACTATCAAGCAGATTTCAGAACTTTTAGAAGCCAAGGTAGTTTGTGGCACCGACCGATTGGAAGAAGAGAACGACAAGGTCTTCGCTTCCGACCTGATGAGTGAAGTGCTCACCATCGGCGACCACAGTCCTATCCTTCTGACAGGTCTATGCAACATGCAGACCATCCGCACTTGTGAGATGGGCAACCTCAACGTCATCGTCTTGGTACGCAAGAAGAAAGCCACCGAGGAGATGATTGAGGAAGCCGAAGACGAGGGCATGGTCCTCATGGAATGCGACTATTCTATGTTCAAGGCTTGCGGTCTGCTCTACAATGCAGGCATGCGGCCCATCTTTTAACAGCAACACTAACTAAAAAAACAGACCTATTATGCATCTCGAATACCAAGTCTATGAAGCGGATTTCGTGAACGCCGGTTCCGCCTCCAGCGCTGTCAAGAAGACGCTGAAACAGCTCAACATCAACCCGAAGATCATCAAGCGGGTTGTAGTAGCACTTTATGAAGCCGAGGTCAACGCCATAGCGCACGCCTACGGCGGCACCATTACTGCCGACATCGAGCCTGACCGTATTCGGATGGTAGTAGCCGACAAAGGTCCTGGCATTCCTGACATTGACTGGGCCATGCAAGAAGGCAACTCCACTGCTTCGCCCGAAGTCCGCGACATGGGATTCGGTGCCGGCATGGGTCTGCCCAACATCAAGAATAACGTTGACAAGCTCAACGTCAGTTCCACCGTCGGTGTCGGAACCACCGTCGAGATGGAAGTCATGTTTGTTTAATCTAATCCCCTTCTGCCATGGAGAAGACACCATTCACTCACGGCCTTGCCTTAGACAAAGATGCCTGCATAGGCTGTTCACACTGCATGAAGGCCTGTCCCACACAGGCATTACGCGTCTATGACGGCAAAGCCACCCTCATGCCCGACCGTTGCATCGACTGTGGCAACTGCTTCAAGGCCTGCCCTACCAAGGCCATCTACGTCAAGCAAGACGACTGGAACAAAATCTTATCCTTCCCTTGCCGCGTAGCACTCATCCCTTCGGTCTTTATGGGGCAATTTCCTTCTGAAATCAGTGTCTCACGCATCTATGGCATACTCAAGGAGTTAGGATTTACCCATATCATCGAGACCGAATCGGCGGTGCCCATCTATACGGCAGCCAAAAACAAATATGCCGCCGAGAACCCCAACATCAGGCCGCTGATTTCGTCGTTCTGTCCAGCCATCGTGCGCCTCATCCAAGTGCGTTTTCCAGGCTTGGTTGACAACCTGATACCCATAAAGGCACCTATCGACATCACGGCAGCCTACATCAAGCGCAAGCTGATGAAAGAAGGCGACTACCATGAGGAAGACATAGGCTTGTTCTACATTACCCCTTGCGCCGCCAAGATAGCCGCCATAAAAAACCCAGTCGGCGAAGAGAAGTCGCCCATCGACGGCATCATCAACATGGATGCTGTCTATAATCAGGTTTATAAGCGTATCAAGTTGCAAGGCAAGAACTTCAAGGAGCAAAAGCTACCCGTGTCGCAGCTTTCGGCTGACAGCGTGCTCACCTCGCTCACCAACGGCGAGCGTCGTCTGTCAAACGCACACCACTCCTACTCCATCGACGAGCTGCACAACGTCATCGAGTTCCTCGAGAAAGTCGAGAACGACGAGATTGATGATGTCGATTTCCTTGAACTTCGCGCCTGCGACCAGAGCTGTCCGGGAGGCATACTCACCTGCGACAACCGTTTCCTCATCGCCGAACGCATGTTCGCCCGTGCCCGCAAGCTCGCCGAACGCGAACGCCGCGGTGAGCAGGCCAAAGACCACGAACTGGACGATGAACGCACCTTCCTGATGCGCAACATCAAGGTGGGTGAAATCAAGCCACGCTCGATGCTCATCCTCGACGAAGACACCACCAAAGCGATTGAGAAGATGACGAAAATCAACGAGATACGTTCCATGCTGCCACACACCGACTGCGGAGCCTGTGGTGCTCCCGACTGCGACTCACTTGCTCAAGACATCGTGTGCGGCAATGCCGAACTCAGCGACTGCATCTTCATCCAACGCAACCTGGAGGCCAGAGGCAGCATGAGTTCAGACGAAGCCACCAAGATATTGGAAATCATCTGGGGCAGCCAAAAAGTGAACGAATTCGTCAAGAAGAAATAAGCACATCATTTCTTCGACTCGGCTATTCTCTTGCGTCCACGGCGGGCCAGAACCTCGATAAGATATACCGTCAGGCCACCCAAAACAGCCAAAGCCAAGGCCACGAAGAATTGCCCCGTGGTGGGAGGAAGATGAAAAACATATTCTGTTCCTAGCAGCGAAGGCTCCTTCCACGGATACACCACAGGCAAGCTGCCCAACATGAAACCCGCCAGCACCATGAGGGTTGAATTGCGGTAGTCGCGCATCAGCCAAGTCAGCAAGTGGGAGAAGAACACGATGCTGATGACACCTCCCAAGGCAAAGGGGAGCAGCACCTTCAGTCCCATCCAAAATGTTGAAGCATGCGTCAGCCAAGGTATGGCTTTCGTAACGATAAGTTCATAGTTGCCCATAAGCAGCATCAGATGCGAACCCGAAATGCCAGGAACTACCATGCCCATCGAGCCGACTATGCCACACAGCACCAAATACAGGAAACCATCGTTGGAGATAGGATTCGACTTGATGGAAAGCCAAAACGACAACCCGAAACCCACAGCCAGCAGTACCCAATCCTTCTTCTGGAACTTGCCGATGCCTTGCAACACATAAACCACCGATGCCACAATCAGGCCGAAGAAGAACGACCACGACTGCACTTCGAAAGACTGCAAGGCATGTTTCAGGAAAACCGAAGCGAGCAACATACCCAAGAGGATTCCAAGCATGACAAAGGAAAAGAACTTGAAATCGGTCTCCCGGACGAAACCTTGGAAGTCGCCACCAAAAAGAAGTCTCATGTTCTTGCGGTTCAACGACCTGATGCACTTGATGAAACGCTCATAGATGCCGAGCACCAGCGAAATCGTTCCACTTGAGATAGGGAACACGTTCACGATGCCCATAATCATGCCCCTCAGGAAAGCCAATAAAGAAAAATACCATGATTTCATAAAGCAGTCTTTAGTTATTCAACTCACTAAGATATGACGACAAATCCCATCAAAAATTGTGCAATTTTACACAAAAGCAAAAATTGTTCGTTTTGTGACTGTCAAGAATGCCTATCTTTGCCAGCCGAAAGGAAAAAATGTCATGGATAAAACCCTTAACCACTCCATCATACGATTAGCCATTCCCAACATTATCAGCAACATCACCGTGCCCTTGCTCGGTTTGGTTGACATGATTCTGATGGGGCACCAAGACTCCATTGCCTACATCGGTGCAATAGGCTTGGGCGGCACGATTTTCAGTGTCATGTACTCCGTCTTCAGCTTCATGCGAGCCGGCACCACGGGTTTCACCGCACAAGCCTACGGTGCCAATGATGCGGGTGAAATCTCCTATTCCTTCTATCGCAGTATCTGCATTGCGCTGATAGCCACCATTTTGGTGCTCTCGTTGCAAAGTCCCATCGAATGGATAAGCATGAAGTTGCTCAACGGCAGCGACGAGGTGCTGCGCCACACCGCGCTGTATTTCCGCGTGCGCATCTGGGCCGCTCCCGCCGTGCTTTGCCTCTATGCCTTCAACGGCTGGTATATCGGCTTGCAGAACACCACCATCCCGATGACCATCGCCATCCTCATCAACGTGGTGAATATCGTGCTCAGCATCCTCTTCGTCAACGGCATGGGCATGGGCGTGCAAGGCGTGGCCTTGGGCACCGTCGTGGCTCAGTATTGCGGTCTGCTCACCGCCCTTATCTTCCTCTTCACGAAATACCGCAGATACCTGATTCCCATCAGGAAAGAAGTGCTCCTGCAACGCGACAAGCTGAAGCGTTTCTTCAAGGTAAACACCGACTTCATGATCCGCAGCATCCTGCTCGTGCTCAGCATCGCCTTCTTCACCAACCAATCCGCCAAGTTGGGCGACGACATTCTCGCCGTCAACATGATACTGATGCAGTTCTTCTACATCTTCTCCTACTTCACCGACGGCTTTGCCTACGCCGGCGAGGCCTTGGTGGGCCGTTTCACCGGTGCACGCGACCTCGGCAACCTGAAGAAGACCGTGAAATACCTGCTCATCTGGGGCATTGGCCTAAGCCTTCCCTTCACCTTATTATATTGGGCTTTTCCCGACACCTTCATCCACCTCATCTCCGACCAAGCCGAAGTAGCCCAGCAAGCCCAGCCCTACCACATCTACATGATTCTCATCCCCATCATCACCTTTGCCGCCTTCCTGTGGGACGGCATCTACATCGGTGCCACGGCAGCTTCGTCGATACGCAACACGATGCTTATCGCTTCGCTGCTGGTATTCCTCCCCGCCACCCTCATCCTCATGCCCAAGTTCGGCAACCATGGCCTTTGGATAGCCTTCCTGCTCTTCATGATAGCCCGAGGCCTGACGATGACCCTCATGGCTCGAAAAGCCATATTCCGTCCATTAGAGAAATTTTGACTATCTTTGCAGAAAAATAGCGCAATGACAAAAGAAGCGAAAATAGAATACCCACAGAACTTCGACATCAAGCTGGTCGTCGCGGCAAGCTATCCACAAGACGACACCAAGCAAGCCATCAGCCGCATCCTCTCCGAATGCAAGGTGGTGCACAATTTCGTCAACGTAAGAGCCAGCAACAAAGGAAATTATCTCAGCTATGCCTACAACATCGACATCGAGAGCAAGGAGCAACTCGACCAGACTTACCAAGCCCTCACCCAAGTGCCTGGACTGAAATTCGCCCTATGACCCAAACCTACGACATAAGGATTTATGGCCGCGTGTTCAACGTGGGATTTCGTCGCTATGTGCATCGCTATGCGGTGGAATGCAACATTGTGGGTTACGTCGAGAACGACCATGCTGACAACAGTGTCCATATCGTCGCCGAAGGCGAGGAAAAGGACTTGAACCGTTTCAGCATTCTTTGCGGCGAAGGTACACCTTATTCCATTGTAACAAACATGAAGATTGAGGCAAAGGAAAGCAGCGGCAACTATAATGTTTTCAGGCAGATACGATAATTTTATGAGACGTAGCACGCTACGTCTCTACAAAAAATTACCACCAATAGAAGAAACTGACCAAGCGGCAAAACAATTCCTTATACCAAACCTGATGACGTTCCAAATCCACATCGCGGGTGCGTGAGCGGAACACGTGAAGGTCGTAGAAAAAGTTGTGGGCACGCCATTCCGCCACCAACGATTGGAGACTGCGTTGGTTCACAGCCATTTCTGGAGATGCATTTTCGCGCAGCGTAGTCAGATATGCGATGATGTCATCTTTGCTGCGTATCGAACACGAATCATCGATATGCGTGTTTTCAGTAGTCAGTTTAGCATCTAGTTGTTGTTCCATCGTCGGTCGGATTTCTAATGCAAAAGTACAAAAAAAGATAGCCACCCGAGGGCGGCTATCTTTATTTACCGGATTGAGTTCCTATTAGAAAGTCCAATACACACCGAAGGTGAAGGCTGAGTTGTCAACATTGACGCCCCAACGTGATTCACCATCCTTTTGCTTATAGTAACCCAATGAACCAATGCGTGCAGCAAAGGTGATGTTGTCGGAAGCAGCAAAGCTGACACCTGGCTTCAGGCCAACCATGAAATAGGAAGTATTTCCTTCTTCACTGACAGTACCCAGTGTTGCCTTCGCCATTCCGTAACCATATTCGAAGCCACCATCGATGAAGAAACCAACTTTACCGCAGTTGATAGCCTTGTAACGAAGATAAGGCTGAACTGAAATGGTAGATACATTTTCCTTTACTGGAGCGCCCAAGACTTCGTCTTTGAAGCTTTGGCCAGCATACTTCAGACCAATAGCCAAGTCAAGTTCTGGAGTAAGTACGAAACCGACTTCAGGAGCGATTGAATAATTGTAAACTGGTTTTACATCCTTACTAGCTTTGGTGCTGGTAAAACCAAATGAACCGCCCATCCAAACTTGGGCATTTGCAGCCATGGCCATGATGACCACTGCGAAAGTCAATAATACTTTTTTCATTGTTTTGAAATTTAGTTAATGAATAAATAATTGTTTAAATCAACTGCAAACATACAACAATTATTCCGAACCACAATAAACATTCTTCTTTTTTCAAAAAAATGACAACATCGGTAACATTTTTTCATTCCATCATGCCTATCAAACGATTTTTGACTACCTTTGCAGAGACTAACCTAAACCCTGTTACCATGAATATCGACTTTTCCAAAATCCTGTTTTTAGACATCGAGACCGTGTCGCACGAAAAAAGTTACGACGACCTCAGCGAACGCATGCAGCATTTGTGGGACAAGAAAGCCAACTACCTGCTGAAACCTGGCGAAGAGACTTCCCCAAAAGACCTCTACGAACGTGCCGCCATCTATGCCGAATTTGGCAAAATCATCTGCATCTCGGTCGGTTTCATCAACGGCAACCGCCTCAGGCTGAAATCGTTCTACGGGCACGACGAAAAGACCTTGCTCATCGACTTCGCCAACATGCTCAACCAGTTCTACTTCAACCCCGAGTTCATGCTCTGCGCCCACAACGGCAAGGAGTTCGACTTCCCTTACATCGCCCGCCGCATGATGATCAACCAAATCGAGGTTCCGAAAATCCTGCAAGTGGCCGGACGCAAGCCTTGGGAGACCAACTTCATCGACACCATGGAGTTGTGGAAATTCGGCGACTACAAGAGCTACACCTCACTCGACCTGCTCTGCGCCGTGTTCGACATACCCACACCGAAAGACGACATCAACGGCAGCCAAGTCGGACAGGTTTATTGGGGAGAAAACGACCTTGAGCGCATCAAGACCTATTGCCAAAAAGACGTCGTCGCCATCATACAACTGATGCGTCGTTACAACTACCAACCCCTAATTTCTGACGGCTGCATCGATTACACTAACTAATGCACATCCTTTCGAAATCAACCTATATCAAAGGTCTGCAGTGCCCTAAGGCGCTGTACATGACCAAGAAGCATCCATACCTTCGCGACAAGCTCAGCATCGAGCAACGCGCCAAGTTCCAGCGCGGCACCGATGTCGGCATCTTGGCACACGAGTATTTCCCCGGCGGCATCGACATGACGCCCAACTCGCCAACGCAGTTCCCGCGACGCGTGCAGGAGACCATGGCCAACCTCAGCAATCCTGAAGTCAAAGTGATGTATGAAGCCGTGTTCCAATACAACGACACGCTCATCATGCTCGACATGCTCGTCCGCGACGGCGACCGCTGGCTGGCCGTGGAAGTGAAAAGCTCGATGCGCCTCAGCGACACCTATTATAAAGATGCCGCCTTGCAATACTACGTGCTGCACGGCAGCCAAGTGCCCCTCAGCGACTTTCGCCTCATGTATCTCAACAGCGACTACATCAAAAATGGTCCCATCGACGTGAAGCAATTGTTCAAGATGGAATCGGTGATGGATTACGTCAAGGAACGCGAATCGTTCGTGGCTGAAAATGTTGAACGGCTGAAAGGCGTGGTAGCCCAAGAGCATGCCCCACTCATCAACATCGGCACACAATGCCACAACCCCTACACCTGCGACTTCTTGGGACATTGCTGGAAACTCATCCCAAAGAACAGCTTTCTCTTCACCAATGCCATCGACGACGAGAAACTCTTCGAATGCTATTTCAACGGCATCAACTCAAACGAGAAGCTCCTGGCCCAAATCGACCCACAAAGTCCTGAAGCCCATCAGATTGAAGCCCTCGAGACCAACTCGTTCTACATCGACTACAAGAGCCTCTTTGCCTTGGCGCCACAGCCCAAGCCAAAGACGGTGGCATTCCTCAACCTCTTGCTCTATCGTCCCGCTGTCCCCGAAATGGACGGCACCAAGCCCTACGAAGAGATGATTCTGGCCTTCGCCCTGAAAGGCGACAACGAGCCTGATGGCGTCACCCTCTGGGACTGTTTCGACGACCACAACCGTTGGCGCGAAGCCATCAGCCTGCTCATCGAGAAGCTATCACACTACGAACTCATCGTATGCTTCACACCGCAAAATCTCACCACTACCCTACTCCGCCACGAAATCATCCAGAACCGCGAGATAGGCCACAAGATTTTCAACCTCTTCGACGTGCTGCAGCAAGCCAGCTTCTTCCATGCAAAAATCAAGTCGGGATTCACCTTGCAACACCTTGCCGAAGCCATTACGGGAGAGCCTAAGCTGTTCGAACACAGCCGAATCATCGTCGAAGCACTCAGCAACGACCTCTTGGGTTATCAACAGGCCAAAGACGACTTAATTGATGAAAATGAAGAAGTTGCATTTATTTATAACAAATTCTTCAAATAGTTGATAACTTGCCCGTGAGAGCCCCCACAGCCTTGCCATAAATTCGTACTTTTGCATCCTCAAAACAAGACGAACAACAATGCCAACACCCAATGATATAACACACCGTCCGTTTGGCGATGCCAGCAGACGCACACAGATAAGCACCGACCCGATTCTTGCCAGCCAAGGCCGCATACCACCACAAGCCACCGACTTGGAAGAAGTGGTGCTTGGTGCCTTGATGCTCGAAAAAGATGCCGTCAACCAAGTCATCGACATTCTCACGCCCGATGCCTTCTACCTCGACAAGCACCAAAAGATTTTCGCTGCCATCAAATCATTGTTTGGCAAGTCGGAACCTATCGATATTCTCACTGTCACCAACGAGTTGCGCTTCACTGGCGAACTCGAAATGGTGGGCGGCGCCTACTACATCTCGAAACTCACCAACCGCGTTGTTTCGTCGGCCAACATCGAATACCACGCCCGTATCATCATGCAGAAACACATTCAGCGTCAGCTGATTGAGATTTCCTCACAGATGATTCACGAAGCTTTCGAAGACACCACCGACGTGTTAGAGCTCTTGGACAAAGCCGAGAACAACCTTTTCCAGATTAGCGAGAACAACCTGCGTCGCAGCTACGACACCATGCAAGACTTGGTCAGCAAGGCCATCAAGGAAATCCAAGATGCCAAAGATGCCGACCAGAAACTCCGTGGCGTGCCATCGGGTTACACCGCCTTGGACCAAATCACCCAAGGCTGGCAGAAGTCGGACCTCATCATCTTGGCAGCACGTCCGAGTATGGGTAAGACCGCTTTCGCTCTCAACCTCGCCCGCAATGCCGCCGTGCAATTCCATCGTCCCATCGCCTTCTTCTCGTTGGAAATGTCGTCAGTCCAGCTGGTCACCCGTCTGATTTCGACCGAGACTTCGCTGACCGCCGACAAACTCCGTTCGGGCGACCTCGCCGAACACGAATGGACCCAACTCAACACCCTCGTCACTCCGCTTATCGAAGCACCTATCTACATCGACGACACGCCTCAGCTCTCCATCTTCGAGCTTCGAGCCAAGTGCCGCCGTCTGCATCAGCAATATGGCATTCAAATGGTTTTCATCGACTATCTGCAGCTGATGACCACCAAAGGCGAGAACCGAGGCAATCGCGAACAGGAAATCAGCACCATCTCGCGCTCGCTGAAGAGCTTGGCTAAGGAATTGCAGATTCCGGTGCTTGCCCTGTCGCAACTCAGCCGTAGCGTCGAGCAGCGTCCCGGTTCGAAGAAGCCAATCCTTTCCGACTTGCGCGAATCGGGCGCTATCGAGCAAGACGCCGACATGGTCATGTTCATCTACCGTCCGGAATACTACAAGGACAGTGCCGAAGCCGAAGACAAACCAAAGGGCTACACCATCATCGACATCGCCAAGCACCGTAACGGCAAGTTAGGCGAAGTGGAACTGAAATTCGTTGGACAATATGCACGTTTCGAAGACCTTGAACAAGGATTCAGCAACGGCTACACCTCCATCGTTCCCAATGAAGAATTCAACAACTCGATGGTCGTAGGCTCGAAGATGAACAACGAAAGCAACGACTTCGGAAGTTATGACAATGGGAACAATTCATTCAATGACTATACCCCATTTGGCCAGCAAAACAATGCTGACTACAATCCTCCTTTCTGATATACAAAGCACAAACATTCAATATTTTATATTATGAAAAAGCACATCATCACCCTTTCACTTGCAATCATTGCATTTGCATTCTTATCCTTTGTGGCTAACGACAGCGTTTTGCTGCGCTTCAAGCCTCAAGTCGGCAAGACTTTGACTCTTAGCATGAAATCAACACAAATCATGACCATGGACGTGCAAGGCCAAAGCATAGCCAACAGCCAGACCCTCGAATCGAAGATGGAGATGACTGCCACCAACATCACTGCCGACAGTATCTTCTGCACAGCAAAGATGAAATCCATGAAAATGACCCAGAACGCCATGGGCATGACTATGGTTTTCGACACGGAACATCCCGAAGACGCCAATCCCATGCTTGCAGGAGCCATGAAGTCATTCCAAGATGCTATCGACAAGGAAATCCCATTCGTATTCGACCCACAGGGCAATCCTTTGAAGATGCCTTCCGAAAACATTCCTAACATCAGCGCTACCTATCCCAAGGAGGCGGTCAGCGTTGGATCACAATGGACCTCCGACAACACCCAAAACATTGCGGGTACCGATATCGTCATGACAACCACCTACACCGTGACTAAGATCACCAAGAAGGAAACCACAGTCAACGTGGAAAGCGTCATCAAGTCGGACAATGCAAGCGGCAGCAACACCGGTTCTATGATAATTGACAATGCCACAGGCCTCGCTAAGAGCAGCACCATCAAGACCAACATGAGCCTTACCATTTCGGAACAAGGCCTTTCCATCCCGACCACCGTCACTGCCACCACGACACTTAACATCGAATAAAAATACGTTCAATTTTCAGGAAATGAACAAAGACAAGAAGCCACATTCGAAAAGCAACCCTTTGAAATTCAACGTCACCGAAGCCTCGCCACTGATGGAGTTCCTCATGGCGAAGATGGACGGCATAGCACGCAACAAAGTGAAGCGTATGCTGGCCAACGGTATCGTCTCAGTTGACGGCGAAAAGACCACCCAATACGACTTCGCCCTGCAACCAGGCATGGTGGTTGAGATAGGCAAGCCCAACGCAAAGGAGCGGTTCCATAGCCCATGGCTGAAAATCGTTTACGAGGACAAATACCTGCTCGTCATCGACAAGAAGGAAGGTCTGCTCACCAACAGCCCAACCAAGGAACAAGATACGGCCCAAAGCATCCTCAACCAATATTTCATCGCCACACAGCAACGCTGCCGTGCCCACACCATCCATCGCCTCGACCGCGACACCTCCGGACTCATGCTCTTTGCCAAAGACAAGAAGGTGGCTCTCATGTTCGAGGAAGACTGGAAAAGCACCGTTTACGACCGTCGCTATGTGGCCGTCGTGAGTGGCGAGATGGAACAGAAGGAAGGCAAGGTGGAATCGTGGCTCAAGGACAACAAGGCATTCATCACCTACTCCTCGCCCACCGACAACGGTGGCAAGTTTGCCGAGACCTACTACGAGACGCTCTTTAGTACGAAACGCTATTCGTTAGTGGAGCTGCGCTTGCAGACGGGTCGCAAGAACCAGATACGCGTCCACATGCAAGACCTTGGCCACCCCGTAGTCGGCGACAAGAAATACGGCAACGGCGATGATAGTCTGGGGCGTTTGGCACTCCATGCCTACAAGCTCTGTTTCCGTCATCCCGTGAAAGGCACCGAACTCGAATTCGAGACTCCGTTCCCAAGCGTCTTCAAGAAGCCTTTCCCGCAACTGAAAGACGAAGAACTATAAGCGCCATGAAGCACCTTATCATCATCAACGGGCCAAACCTCAACCTCTTGGGGCGACGCGAGCCTGAAATCTATGGCAGCCGCAGCTTCGAGGACTATCTTGAATCACTGAAAGCCGACTTCCAGCAAGTCCAGATTGACTACTATCAAAGCAATGTGGAAGGCGAAATCATCAACAAGTTGCATGAAGTTGGCTTTTCGTATGACGGCATCATACTCAACGCAGGAGGCTATAGTCACACGAGTGTAGCCATACACGACGCCATCGCAGCCATCACCACGCCCGTCATCGAGGTGCATATCAGCAACATCTACGCCCGTGAAGAATACCGCCGTCACTCCTTGCTCAGCGATGCTTGCCGGGGCGTAATTTGCGGTTTAGGTTTAAACGGCTATCGATATGCCGTAGAAGCGTTTGAAAGCTAACTTATTTCTCCCAAATATTCTTTATCTCGCCAATGTAGAATGAGTGAAGTCCCATCCGCTGGTAGAAATTTTCATTCACATCGGCAGGCACCAGTTCCGCCTTGAACTCGTCGGCATAGATTTTCTCGCATTCGATGCACAGATTGCCTTCGGCAATACGCACATTGCCCATTTCCGTGATTTCTGTGGTCAAGCCAGCAGCAGCAATCTTGTCGTCATAATCGCGTCCCGACTTCGTGCCGAGGAATCTCAGTGCCTCGCGGTAGCGTTCCTCGTCAGGAAAAGCCGTCACCGTGAAGCCATCGGCATGGTCCATCATGGCTTTCGAATAGCGGTCGCTCGACACATACACGATGACGACCGGCTTACTCCACAGCATTCCGATTGTGCCCCAGGCAATCGTCATGGCATTCGACTTGTCGCCATCTTTCACGCCAAGAGCCATCCATTGTTCATCAAAAAGGTAAAAAGGTCGTGTAGCGAACTCGTCAGGACCGACAGAGCGCCATTCGTTGGTGTTTTGTGTTTCCATTGTCTCAGTATTTTCAGTTTCCGTCGGATTTTGTCTGTTGCAAGCCATCAGCGTGGCGATGCAAAGTGCGATAATTGTAAGTCTCTTCATATCAGAAGCCCTGTTTCGTGTCGGGCACAACTATTAGATTATTGTGCCGACAAAGATACGATATCTGTAGGTATAAATGGAAGGGTAAAACACAAAAAGAAAAATCCCAACTGATTTTCAATCAATTAGGATTTATTTTTCTTGGTGCCCCGAACAGGAGTCGAACCTGCACACCTCTCGATATACGCACCTGAAACGTACGCGTCTACCAATTCCGCCATCGGGGCTTATGAATGGGTGCCCAGGACAAGAGTCGAACTTGCATGCCGTAATCGGCACTACCCCCTCAAAGTAGCGTGTCTACCAATTTCACCACCTGGGCTTGATTTCGGCGGCAAAAATACAGCTTTTTCACATACTAGCAACACCTTTTGAGAAATATTTTCAAAAAAAGATTCATCACATTACATAATTTACTATCTTTGAGCCGTTTAAAAATTGAAAATTATGCTCAAAAAAGAAGACTTAGCTCAATTAAAGGCTCGTAATATCACTGAAAATCAAGTTGAAAATCAAGTTGCACAACTGAAAAGAGGTACCGCTTTCGTCAATTTGAAGCGTCCTGCCCTACTCGATGACGGCATTGTTCGCCTCAACGAAGATGAAATCTCACGATTGGTAACAGTGTTTGAGGAAGACCGGGAGTTCTATCGCTTCACCAAATTCGTTCCTGCATCGGGCGCTGCCTCACGCATGTTCAAGAACCTCTTCTCGTTTATGGAAGATGGGCAAGAGAACGACTTTACTGACAAGTTTTTCAATGGTTTGCAGCACTTTGCCTTTTACGACGACCTCAACGAGAAGGTAAAGCAGCGCTTCGGTTGCGACCTCAACGAGATGATGAGCAACAACCGCAAAGTGGAAATCGTGAACACCTTGCTCACCGAAGCTGGTTTGGCCTACGGCAAGTTGCCCAAGGCCTTGCTGAAATTCCATCATTACGATGGCTACGACCGTCTTGCTTTGGAAGAGCACCTCGTGGAAGCAGCACGCTATGCCACTGATAGCGACGATTGTGCATGGCTACACTTCACCGTATCGCCCGAGCACGAGCAGATGTTCAAAGAGACTGTAAATCAGTTGAAAGGCAAATACGAGAAAGAGTATGGCATCAAGTATGAAATCACCTATTCATGCCAGAAGCCTTCCACCGACACCGTCGCCATAAATGCCAACGGCGACCTGTTCCGCGAAAGCGACGGCAGCATCTTGTTCCGTCCTGGCGGACATGGTGCCCTCATCGAAAACCTCAACGACCTCGAAGAAGAAATCGTCTTCATCAAGAACATCGACAATATCGTTGCCGAACCCAAGTCAGAAGCTACCATACTTTACAAAAAGGCTTTCGCAGGCATGTTGATTCAGCTTCAGCAAAAGACCTTCGAATACTTAGAGTTGCTCGACGATGGCTGCCTCAACGACACCGAAATCAACGAAATCGTCGCCTTCGCAAAAGACAAGCTGATGATTGACATTCCCGATTTCGTGATGGACTACAATGAAATTGAGAAAGTAGATTTCCTCTACAACAAGCTCAACCGCCCGATGCGCGTTTGCGGCATGGTGAAAAACGAAGGCGAACCCGGAGGTGGTCCATTCTGGATCAGCAATATGGACGACGAAATCTCGCTTCAAATCATCGAATCGTCGCAAATCAATCACAGCGACACGCAGCAAGAAGCCATCTTCAAGGCATCGTCACACTTCAACCCTGTCGATTTGGTGTGCGGCTGCTGGAACTACAAGGGCGAAGCCTTCAACCTCACCGATTTCGTTGACCCGAGCACGGGATTCGTCTCAAGCAAGTCGAAAGACGGCAAGGAACTGAAAGCCTTGGAGTTGCCAGGCTTATGGAACGGTGCCATGGCCGACTGGATTACCGTCTTCGTTGAAGTGCCCATCGAGACCTTCAACCCAGTGAAGACCGTGAACGACCTATTGAAGCCGATGCACCAATAGGCCTTAAACTATAAAATCGAGATAGAAGCACGTCTGTATCTAAAAAAAATATATTTTTGCACCTGAAACAATTAACAACATTTAAACATTAAACTATTATTCACATGAAAAAAGTATTTATTACATTGGCACTGTGCATGGCTTTCGTAGGTATAGCCCAGGCACAATTAAGCGAAGGTGAAACCTATTCCTCAACCATCGTTACCGGCAATCGTCCTCAAGCAGGCGATTGGGGCCTATTCATTGGACCAAGCCTCTCTGAATTTAAGGACATCATTAACAGGGATATCCAATTCTCTGGTTTCCCATTGATTAACATCAAGTATTATGCTTCTGACAATCTGGAAATCCGTGCTGGACTCCAATATGCAGGAAGAACCACGAAAGCACAAGGCAACTTCAACGAGCAGTATTATGTTCAAGAGAATGAAACGACAATGAGCATCCCATTGACAAACAAGTTTTTCGATAGGACATTCCGTATCACCCCTGGCATTGCCTATCATTTCTCTCCAAAAAACATTCTGGATGTTTATGTAGGTGCAGCCATCCCTATCGGAATTGATGCCCAAAAATCCATTTATGAAACCAAAAATTACATGGACGTTGATGGAAAGCTTGTGGGTGTTGACTACAAGAACAACTCTTCATATAACTCTTTCGTCATTGGCTTAAATGCCTTCATCGGTTTGCAAGCTTTTGTGGCCGACCTGCCTCTCTCACTTGGTTTTGAATACGGCCTCTCAGGATTGCTCAGAACAAACGACCAAGTCTATCACGAAAAGACCGACTATGATGGCAACCTTCAGCAGTACTACACTAACTCGAACCAACTCCAAGAATTCACCAAGTTGGATTGCAGTTCGAAGTACATGTGCAATGATATCAGATTCACTATTACCTATTATTTCAACAACAAATAAACTGACGCATCATGAAGAAATTATTGTTAATCGCCTCCGTTTTCATGATGGCATTTATGACTTCTTGCGGAAGCATCAAGGGTTATCAAAAAGCGCCAGCCGTTTCAATGACTCCAGAAGTCCGCATGAACGTCAATCTTGACGATGTAGAATTCCTTGGTGAAACTACCATCACCGTGGACTGCCGCACTTACTTTGGCATTTTCCATCGCATCGACAAAGTGAACAACGTCACTTTCGACCGCCGTCGCAACACTGCAGTCAACCTTTATGGTAATATCGATATGAATATCCCTGATGATTTGAAGTATGCTGCCGAAAAAGTTCTTAACGATTTCCCCGAAGCCGACTTCTTCTCACCTGGAGTATATAAAGAAGAAGTTAACAGTATGTTCCTTGGCAGAATCAGAACCAAAACAATGGTCATCAAGGCATACAAATACAAAAAATAACATTTAATACCATCTGAATAATGCCGCAAAAGCAATATTGCGGCATTATTCGTTTTATTACCAAATGAAACGCATATCCTTGATATTCTTGGTTGTAGCATTCATTGCAACCTCTTGTCACAAACCTTCTTCTCCCATCAATCTGTTCATCACGCGTGCTGACGACTATGGCGATGTCGTTTCGGGTGAGCAATACATCCTTTTTCACATTAAGGCCTATTCCGAATCCGACATAGTAAGTCGCGTGGAATGCAACAGCTTTGATGCAGAGAATGGCATACAAAAGGTCTTCGACACCATCATCAATGCCAAGCAGGCCGAATTCGACCAACCCATTTGGACCCAGTATTTTACAACAGCCGAAAACATGAAGGTAAAATACACTTTCACAGCCTACACATCGAAGGGTGAGAATATTAGCCAAGTCACATACATTAAAGTAATAGGCAATGTCCCACTGGTTCCATACGAAAACATCATCATGTATTCAGGATGCACTGAAAAGCCCAATGGACTATGCTTGCAATGGGTCACGCCCGTCATTTCCCAAATCGACGACACAACTACCATTGACGTTTACGATTATCATGAACCGACAACCGACCCATCTGTCCTTTCTCGCCAATGGAGAAGCAAGACCGGCATTCAGTTTGTCAGATACAACGACTTCAACTTTCCTGCAGCTACCGTTAAATACCTTAACGACTCTTTCCTTGCTGGCAACAAATACGCTTCAATCAATGAGCTTAAAGCAGGGGATGTCATTTTAGTTGGCCGCAACAATAAAGCCATTGGAGTGTTTCAAATCCAAAACGTGTATGACGAAGAAGGTTTTGAAAACGACCGGTATGAACTTACATTCAAGAAAAGATAATCGGTTTTGCATTATCATACCGCCAGCAAGACAAGCAGTTGCGCAGTGAAGATGCGCAAGAACATCGTCAAAGGATAGACGGTGGCATAACCCGTGTTGGGCAGTTTACAACCATCGGGAGCTACCGTATTGGCGAAAGCCAAAGTCGGCGGGTCGGTGGTGGCACCGCCAATCACGCCCATCAAGGTGTAGTAATTCACATGCAATACAAGGCGGGCAAAGATGGCAACGATAAGTTCAGGTACCATGGTGATGATGACGCCATAGAGCACCCACATGTAACCACCTTCAGCGATGGTCTGCACGAAGCTGCCGCCTGCACTCAAACCCACAGCGGCGAGGAAAAGAGCAATGCCTACTTCACGCAACATCCAAATGCCATGACTGTCGGTGAAATCAGTGCCAAACCAGTTTTTCTTCACACCTAACCAGCTCACCAGCAAAGCAATCACCAAAGGACCGCCAGCCAAGCCCAACTTGACGGGAGCCGACATGCCGACAGGAACGGGAATAGAGCCAAGGATGACACCCAATGCGATAATGACGAAAATCGGTATCAGGTTCACCTTATGACGCAACGAGGCAGGTGTAGCTTGTTTTTCAGCCTGAGCAGGAGCGCCTTCCTCCACTATCGGTTCGTCTTTCAGATTGATGCGGCATATAGGACGCAGCAAAAGGCAGGTGACGATAAGACCGACAACGCCCAACGGATAAGCCACAGCATAACCGCTGGCAATGGTATCAGCCGTGCCCAAACCCAACTCGGTGATGGTCTGTTGGGCAGCCGACATACCTGGTGTGTTCGTAATAGCACCCGTATAGACGCCCGCCATCACAGCCAGCGATTCACCACTTATCTTACTGATAATAATAGTAGTTATCACGCCCAAAGCAACGATGGCAACCGCCAGGAGATTGAGTTTCAGTCCACCTTTCCTGAACGATTTGAAGAAGCCTGGACCTACTTGGATACCCACAGCGGTAACGAAGAGAATCAAGCCAAACTCCTTGATGACATGAATCATGTCGTGGTTCAAATCGACACCCAAGGCACTCACCAAGATACCCACAAAGAGCACCCATGTGATGCCTAACGAAACACCCTTGACTTTGATACGGCCCAAAAGAAGGCCTGCGAAAATAGCAATTGATAGATAAAGCACGGTAGGCCCGACGCCCGAACCGCAAAAAAGACTTGTAAACCAGTTCATATATTCTGTTCTTTAAATCTCACCAAGGCCTCGATGATTTCGTCGTTATCATCGGAAATGGTGAGAATCATGTTCTTGTAAATGCCACGGTCGCTAAAATCCTTGAGCATGGCATAAGCCGGGATGTAATTCGTATAATAGTCCTTGCCCATGAAAATCATCGGGCTGGCGTAACCCACACTCTCATAGTGGTTTTGGGCGGCATCTTGGAAGATTTCCTGCATCGTTCCGGCACTGCCGGGCGTATAGATGATACCCCCCTTGGCAACGGTGACGACACCATCTTCGCGGATGCTGTTGTCGAAATATTTGGCGATGTCGGTAGCAAAAGGAGCCGTTGGCTCGTGGCCATAATACCAAGTCGGGATGGCCAAGCTACGATATTCGGTTTGCAACGGGAAGCGTTCCATCACCTCGAACGAACGGCGCAGCCAACCCTCGTCTCGGAAGGTTGGCGAAGGACTCAGCATTCCAATCGCTTCATCCACTTCGGCCTCACTCCTTCCCGCCATCCATGCGCCCAGATGTGTGGCTTCCATCGCGCCCGGACCACCACCAGTCACCATCAGACGGCCCATTTCGGTCAGTTTCTTGCTCAGCAACACAATCTGACGATAGCCTGGGTCATCGCGGCGTTTGGCATGGCCGCCCATGATGCCGATGACCATCTTTTCGTCATACGTATCCAAAAGACGATACATGCAACGCGTGATGAAATGGTCGTGCAACGAACGCGCCAAGGTTTCACGGACATCCTTGCCTCGTTGCTTGCCATAACTGATATAATGATTATATACACGCGTATCGAAACACGTCTCGAAAGTGCTTTCATCGTGGTAATCATAACCAGCATACAACTCTTTAAAGGAGTAGAGTTTGCGTGGATAAGTCGGGAAAGGTTTGTCCATTTGGGGAATGAACAGACTCAAATCGGACCGTGCTTCTTCCAAAGCCATACGGTTCACGATGCCAGCCGCATCAAGGTGATATTTGTGGAACAATGCCGATGCCTGACCCGACTCGCCAAAATGGTCGTCCATGCCGATGCGCACCACACGAATCGGGTGATGCTCGGCCAAAAACTCGGCCACGGCACTACCCAAACCACCTGCAATCTGATGTTCCTCGACGGTGAAAATCATTCGGGTTTCTGTTGCCGCCTTCAGCAGAACATCACCATCCAAAGGCTTGATAGTGTGCATATTGATAACCCTGATGGAAAGGCCCATCGTTTCCAGCATATCGGCGGCTTTCAAGGCTTCCCACACCTCGTGACCCGTGGCAACGATGGTAATGTGACGGCCTTCGCGCACCACCTGCGCCTTACCGATTTCAAAGTCCTGATTCTCATCGGTGAAATCCGGCACGGCTTCACGGCCAAAACGAATATAAACCGGTCCATCGAGTTCGTTGATGGCTTTCTGCACAGCGATTTTGGTCTGCGTGGCATCGCAAGGCGAAATCACGGTCATGTTGGGCAATA
>CALBNP010000171.1 GCA_937896505.1 uncultured Bacteroidales bacterium
AGGAAGAAGCCCCGGGTCTTGGCAAGCCAGTCCTTGTGATGCGCGATACCACCGAACGCCCCGAAGCTTTGGAAGCTGGCACGGTGAAACTGGTGGGAACGAACTACGAGAAGATTGTGAGCGAGGTCTCACGATTGCTCGAAGACCAAAAATATTATGATACCATGAGTAAGGCCGTCAATCCTTATGGCGATGGTTTGGCTTGTGGAAGGATTGTTGATTGTTTGTCTCAATAGTTCTTCTTTTTATTATCTCTAAATTGCGAAGAAAAGTGTCTAGTTTTCTCATAAAATATTATTTTTGCCGACCAAAACAATTGATAAAATGGAATTAAAAGCCTCAATTGTAAGTATTGGAGGATGGAATTCTCGAATATTTACTCCTCAGTGGGTCTCAGCCAATGTTTTTAATGCTAAGAATGGGGAAAGTATTGAAATTCAATTGGATGAGCAACAATTAATGTTGTCATATAAACGCAATGACATTCAATTTGCTACTACAGATGTTGGCGTTGAATTTAGCACCAAAAATGCAACAATTGAGAATTGCCGTATAATTGAATCTTACTATAGAAATCTGATTAGTATATTGCCATTTACACCTGTTAGAGCGTTTGGCTATAATTATAATGTTGTATTGACCAAGGATGAATTCGAACAAACCAAATTGGCAAAAATTGTGTCCTATGCTAGTTTTGGAATGTATCATACTTCGTCTCAATCATATTCTGAGAATGTGGAAAATGGTGTCAAGAACATTATTGTCAACTTCGTCAAAGATAAAGTTGAGGTCGTCTATAATTATCACATTACAGATTGCGGTGTGCTGCCAATTGATGACTTATTTGTTATCATAAAAAAAGAACTTGATAATATATTGTATGATTAATTTGAATCTAAGTGAATATTTGACCACAAGACCTGTGGTTGAGAATTGTTCTGACGAAAGTGAAGAACTGATTACATACAGCTATAAAAATAATGAAAACATTGTGTTTCATAGTGTTTTCTATTCTAAACAAGGAGAAACTAGGCAAGGAACTATCATTCAAAGTATATTAAACTCTGAAAAAGAGGATTTATATATTAGAGCAATACGAAATTTGTATAAAAAAATGGATTATTCAAGCCTTTTACAGGCTCTTGAAAATCAAGAAATTTCAGAGGATGAATTTGATGTGGAGTTGGAAAACAATGAAGAAAAATATCTTATCCCATATCCTCAAGAAACCCCTTCGCCTTCTCAGATTTTTCATATTACTGATATCGTTAAGAGAATTGGCCGAGTTGATGAAATAACTGTTGATGAGGCATCAGAATTGTTTGGAGTTGATTTGAGTGATGCGGCAAACATTATAGAGACAGCAGATTCCTTAATTACTATTTAATTATGTCTGAATTTTATCAGAATGGTGATAAAATTGATGGGAATCGAGTGCATATTTCTGTGAAAAAACTCGATTTCAAGGGATTGGTCACTTCGCCTACAGGTTTTATGGGCGTTAAATATAATTGTTCTCGTGATTGTTATTCGGAAATTGTCATTTCTTTAGATGAAGATAAGATACAAGAAATAGCAAATAACGAGAAACTACGGTCTATATATTTGGAAATAGGAGACGCTTTGAAATGTGGTAAGCTTTTTTTTGTCGCAGAGACAAAAAGAAAACTGAATTGTTTTCGAGTTACAATGATGAGTGGACGGCACGAATGTAATGACGGGCAACCTGATGTGCGAGTCTATGCAGAAATCCAAAAGCCTTTTGACCAGATTGTTCATGCGGTTGAAAAGAAGCAAAAAGAACTGTTGTCAGCCAATAATCCAATTCAAATAGAAAGCAAATAATTTGCAAATCATGGCTTTGTGTTATAGGTGCAAATAAACATATTCATATCGTTATTATTTTTTGCTCTATTAAATGTTAGTATTGTAGTTTTTATGATTGTGTAAGGTTCAAATTATTGAATGAGTGTGGCTTTAAACCAGTTTTAATTGGTTAAAAAATCAAAATTCTTATGATTAACGTAATTGGACTTGGCTACATCGGCTTGCCTACAGCTTTGATGATGGCCTCACATGGTGTCGAAGTCATCGGCACGGATTATAACAAGGAACTTGTAGCAACCCTCAATGCAGGTAAGACGACCTTCAAGGAAGACGGCCTGGACGAACTCTTTGCTGCAGCTGTAAAAGCAGGCATCAAGTTCACCACCGAGTATCAGAAGACGGATATGTACATCGTCTCCGTTCCCACCCCTTACGACAAATTCTCAAAGAAAGTCGATGCTTGCTATGTAGTGGCAGCCGTCAAGGAGGTGATGAAAGTCTGTCCCAAGGGAGCGACTGTAGTAATCGAATCCACCGTCAGCCCTGGAACCATCGACAAGTTCGTCCGTCCCGTAATCGAGGCAAACGGATTCAAGACCGGTGAGGATATCAACTTGGTACATGCACCTGAAAGAATCATTCCTGGCAATATGGTCTATGAACTCCTTCACAACAACCGCACCATTGGTGCTGATAGTAAGGAAATAGGCGAGAAGGTGAAGCAATATTATGCCAGCTTCTGCCAAGGTGAGATAGTCGTTACCGACATCCGTACAGCCGAGATGACCAAGGTGGTAGAGAACACCTTCCGTGCAGTCAACATCGCTTTTGCCAACGAACTTGCACGCATCTGCCGTCACGACAATATGGACGTGTATGAGATTATCAAGATCTGCAACATGCACCCGCGCGTTAACATCCTTCAGCCTGGTCCCGGAGTGGGCGGCCACTGCATCAGCGTTGACCCTTGGTTCCTCGTGGGCGACTACCCAAGCCTTGCCAAGGTCATTGACGAGAGTATGCGCACCAACGACAGCCAGCCGCAGTTCGTGCTCAACCGCATCTACGAGATTATGGAGGAAAACGGCATTACCGACAATCGCAGAGTTGGTCTTTATGGCATCACCTATAAGGAGAATGTGGATGACGTCCGCGAGAGTCCTACACTTCAGATGCTTGAGTGCCAGGAGAGGCATCTTGCCCGTCCGCTGAAGAGTTTCGACCCGTTCTTTACCGACAAGGAGATTGTAAAGAATCAGGTGCTGGATTTTGATGAGTTCCTGGAGGGGGTTGATATGGTGGTGATTATGGTTAAGCATGATCATATCAAGATGAATATGGAGAAGTTGAAGGGGAAGGTGGTGCTGGATTGCTTTAATATTGTTGAAGGAGAGGAGAAGGTGTATCATATATAAGAAGGATTTCCAGCTGCACAGGTGGTCGTAATGATATGGTTCGATACCATCAGCTGGAACAAAGAAAATAATATTTAACAAGTTAACATTTATAGCGATATGACAAGAGGTAATATTTATAGAGTTATGATAGGCAGCCCTTCTGATATAGTAGATGAAATAAAGGCTGCTAAGAGAATTATTCTTGAATGGTCATGTTTGAATGCAGAGGCGCATAATGTGGTAGTGTTGCCTTTGCATTGGAAAGAAAATGCTTATCCAGGTGTTGGTAAACATCCTCAAAAAATGCTTGATAAGCAGCTTGTGGAGAAAAGCGATATGCTTGTATGCATCTTCGGTTCTAGGATAGGTACAGCTACAGATACTTCGGATAGTGGTAGTATTGAAGAAATTGAAGAACATATCAAAGCTGGAAAACAAGTAATGATATTTTTCAAGAAATCAACTGAAGATATTTATACCATAGATAAAGATCAGTTGGACAAGTTAAGACAGTTTAGAGAGGATTATAAGGGTAAGGCCTTATGGATTGATTATGAAGATGTTCGTGAATTCGAAGATTTGTTTCAACAAAAGTTGGTGCTTTTTATAAATGCTAATTGGCTCAATGCCGATATTGATGCAATGGAACAAGAACATGACAAACAGGTGGGTTTTTCTGAAGAAGAATTACAAATATTTGCACATTGGGCACAAGATAACACAGGTACTCCATATACACATATGACATTTATGGGAAATCGTACGGAGATACATCTTGCGTATAAATATGGGGTTACCTTACATACTCCTCAAGAGAAAGCACAGTGGGAAGACTTTATGGAAAGACTATGTGCATTAGATTATATAAGACTTGATAATTACGATAAGTATAATCATCCTTTGTACAAGATCACAGCGAAGGGTTATGAATTTGGCAAGTCGTTAAAAGTAAAGGATAATTGAAGGTTCAACAATAATTTTCTATAGAATATATGAAACATCTTGAGGCTTTTGAACGTGAAACACAGCTTCACGATGCATATACGGTAGATAAGGCATATACTGTATGGGCAATGGGATTATACTTGAACACTTCTGATTTATTACAATTAGCATCAGATTATCTTACAGATGCATCAGATGATCACAAAATAGATTTTCTGCTGTTTGATGAAGATGAGAAAACGCTTCTTGTTACTCAGGGGTATCATTCAAACAAGGTTGCAGAAAGTGCAAAGTCTAATAAGGCATCTGATTTGAATACTGCTATGGCATGGTTATTCAAAGGTGATATCAAAGAGTTTAATGACTCAATGCGTTCAAAGGTTGTGGAAATTAGACAGGCTTTGGATACAGGGAAGTTATTGAATATTGAACTGGTTTTTGCTCATAATTGCGGTGAATCAAAGGAAGTTGATAAAGAACTGAAAACTGCTTCCTCTTTTCTGAAAGATTTGCTTAAGGAATATAATGTAGACGTAACTTATCGGGAATTGGGGAATTCGTCTTTAGAAGATATTTTCCTGAAAAAAATCGCCCATATCACTATTAATGATGATATTATTTGCCCTTTCCCCGTTAATTACGAGGAGGGCGCTTCATGCTGGCAATCGGCTGTTATTACTGTATCTGGTGACTGGTTGCGTTCTCTTTATGTCCAATACGAAACCCAATTGTTCTCTGCAAACTATCGTGGCTATTTGGGTGAATCGCGAAATAGGATTAACAAGGCTATTAAGTCATCAGCTGAGCGTCAACCTACTGATTTCTGGGCTTTCAATAATGGTATTACTATTCTGACATCTCGTTACGATAGCAATGGACATACTACGACCTTGCATGGTATGTCCATTATCAATGGTGCTCAAACGACTGGTTCATTAGGCCAAATTCCTTCTGAAATACCCTTGGGTGATGTTAAGATTATGGCTCGCATAATACAATGCTCTGATCAGGATATGATAGGAAAGATCGTTAAATACAATAATTCCCAAAATCAAATCACTGCATGGGATAGTTACGGAAATGATCCTGAGCAATTAGAATTACAAAGGGAATTGAAGAGCCTAAATTATGATTATAGTATAAAGAGAGGTTTCGATAGTAGATATAATATATTGAATATTGAGACAATTATTCAACCGCTTTTGGCATTTCTAGGCAAGTATAAGGATGCTGGCAGAAGTAAGACAACGCTATTCGATACACATTCTCTATATTCTGATGCTTTTGATCACACAAAAGCAAGGCATGTTATCTTTATCGCATGTCTATCAAGTGCACTTTATTCCATTCGGGATAGTTATAAGCAGAAAGTTCAACAAGAAGGTCATTCAAAGATGGATGAGAATGTCAATCGTATTTTTCAGCATCTACGTGCTCGATATTTTTTGATGGCATTGATAGGTGAGTTCTTGACAAAGCAATATAAACAGTTAACCGATAAATCAGCAATCTCTTTCACGCCTGCGGTATCCGATCAGAATGTTGTCAAGTTTAGTGACCTGGTTGAAATAATCAAACCTGCTATTTTAAAAATTATTATTGCAATAGCATCTTATGACAAGGAAAATGGTCTGATGTCACATTATGCAGATTCTTCGGCCTTCGATGCTATTGTAAATCATTGCGAAACCGCTATAGCAATGGTTACATCCGAGGAAACAGGTGAAAAAATATTTAGTGACTTTGGTAGTATCATATGTAATGGATAACGCCCCACGCACCCATGCGGCTTGCAGCCGCAAGAGTGCTTAAAGCGATGTGCTGAGCTGACAGTTTATGGTGAGTATAGTCGAACCAAAGTAGGGCTTGCAAGAGACCGCCACTGCTCCCGATGGTCGCAGAGGCTACTAATAAGCAAAAGTAACCAGAGTAACTGCGGTAATAGGTAACATTATGATTATAGACAAACAACTTCTCGACACCCTTTCCGCTCAAGCCAAGGCTTCGCCTCGGCTGAGACAAGCGTATGATTTGCGAAACACGTCAGAGGACAATAGCCAAGGGATGCTTAATGCCTTGGAGCCTGGGACGATGATGCCGATTCATAGGCACAGGAAGTCGTCGGAGAGTATTTGTATGGTCAGAGGGAAAATGATTATGAGGCTTTATGATGATAATGGTAATGTCACGGATGAGTTTGTGATGGCTCCCATCTCTCTACATTCTTTACCCTCTATACAGGAAGGCGAGTGTAACGAACCGACCATCCCTATGGTTCACGTTGAGGCTGGTCAGTGGCATTCGCTGGAGGTGTTGGAAAAAGGAACAGTGGTGTTTGAGGCGAAGGATGGGAGGTATGAGCCTTTGACAGATGAAGATATTTTTTAAAATATCGATTCCGCAAGTGAATGATAATAGGACGTAGGATTATGAAAGACTTGTTTGGAGTGAGATATAAAAACAAGATAAAACTTAGTTGATATGGCTATAGTATTAGATTGCACCCTTCGTGATGGTGGATACTACACAAATTGGGATTTCGATTCCAATACAGTAGATTCATACATCAAGGCAATGAATGAATTGCCAATAGACTACCTTGAACTTGGCTATCGCAATAAGCCACAGAAAGAGTACCAAGGTAAATTCGGATATTGTCCGGTTTCGGTTCTGAAACACATAAGAACCAGTTCAAATAAAAAATTAGCGGTGATGCTCAACGAAAAGAGCACACTTCCTGAAGATTTAGAACTCCTTATAAAGCCTCTTGTTGGGCTCGTTGATATGGTGCGTCTTGCCGTTGATCCAAAAAATCTGGACAGAGCAATCGTGCTGGCAAAGGCGGTGAAGGCTTTGGGGTTTGAAGTTGCCTTCAATATGATGTATATGTCCAAGTGGAAGCAGTATGAGGGCCTTCTGGACAGCCTTTGCAGGATGAATGGAGTTGTTGATATCTTCAATATGGTGGATTCATACGGAGGTATCACACCTGAAGAGGTCCGGGAGATTACTGAAATTGTAAAATCAAAGGTTTCCTGCAAAGTCGGTTTCCATGGGCATAACAACCTCCAGTTGGGCCTTATCAATACCATTACGGCTATTGAGTCGGGTGTGGATAGTGTAGATGCTACCATACTCGGAATGGGACGAGGAGCAGGAAATCTGAATATGGAGTTGCTGCTTACATTCCTGAATAAACATTATGGATTGGCTGTTGACTTCAATGAACTCGGTGAAGCGATTACAGCCTTTACTCCTCTGATGGAAAAATACCGTTGGGGAACAAGCTTGCCATATATGCTTTCTGGAGCAAACTCTTTCCCTCAAAAGGATGTTATGGATTGGGTAAGCAACCGTGTCTATTCTTTCAATAGCATAGTTCGGGCTTTGGATAACAGAGTTGACAAGAAGGAAGACAATGCAAAATTCCCTTTGCTTGATGCCTCCAAGAAATACAGACAGGTTCTTGTTATCGGTGGTGGAAATAGTGTTTCTGAACACATTGATGCTATCCGGGAATTTCTTGCCAAGAATACAGATACGGCCATAGTCTTCTCTACCGCTCGTCAGGCCAAGTCATTTATAGGAACAGATGCAGATAAGTATTATTGTCTGGTGGGTAATGAAGGACATCGATTGACAGCCAATGTCGGGGAAAGTAATTATGCTGATAAATGCATACTTCCGCCTTACCCAAGGACTATGGGAACCGAGGTGCCTTCGTTCGCTGTTAATTCTACATTTGAGCTTAAATCAATAACCTTTATAAACGAGTTTGTTGATTCAGTCACTACGGTGGCATTGCAACTTGCTATGCAACTTACAGATGGTGATATCTTCCTTCTGGGATATGATGGCTATCCTGGGAGTGTACTATCAGAAAAGGAAGTCGCACTCACCAACGAGAATAAAGCCATTTTCCAGGCTTTCTTTGCGACAAGAGACGCAAAATTGAAATCTCTGACACCTTCTCTTTATAAGGATATTGACGTTGTATCTGTTTATCAATTCATCTAAACCACAAGACTATGAAAGGGAAAGTTGCGTTCTATCTTCCTACGCGTAAGGGAAGTGAAAGAGTGATTAATAAAAATACCAAACCGTTCGCAGGCATCGAAGGCGGATTGGTTGAGAACAAAGTAAAGCAACTATTGGAGTCAAAACTCATTGACGAAATTATCTTTTCGTCAAATGATGAGACCTGTATAGCTGTGGCCGAAAAATATAAGGATAGTCGTCTGAAGATTATTGAGCGTCCCACAGAGTTGTGCCTTTCTTCAACCAACCTTCAAGACCTTATCTGCTATGTTCCTACAGTTACTGATGCCGATCACATTCTTTGGGGGCACGTTACCACTCCTCTTTGTGGTGCCGAACAGTATGATGCCGGTATCAAATTGTATTTTGATAAGCTTGATGAAGGATATGATTCTCTTGTTGGAGTAACGGAATTGAAGAACTTTCTTCTCAATAAGGAGGGTAAACTCATCAATAACACTACAGACATTCCTTGGCCAAGGACTCAGGACCTTGAAGCTCTCTATCCAATCAACCACACTATGTTTCTTGCAAAGCGTGAGGTATATACTGAACAGAAGAACCGTATCGGCAAGAAACCGCTTCTTCATGTAATGGATGAGCTTCATGGCTTTGATATTGATTGGCCAGATGATTTTACTATAGCAGAAATAATGTATCGAAATCTATACGGAAAATGAGTTCGCAAACCAGACACCAAGGCATAGAGTTATTAAGGATTTTGAGTATGCTATTTGTGGTTCTGTTCCACATTAATCTCAACGTTATCTTAAGAAACTCAGAAACATCTGAATTACTAAAGTAACGTGAGTTCGATATAAAATAATTGACTGAAAAAATAATAACATAGCGATATT
>CALBNP010000172.1 GCA_937896505.1 uncultured Bacteroidales bacterium
ACGAAGTCGATGCGCTTGTCGGTGCGGAGGTCCTTGATGCCGAGGATATTGTCCAAAACATTGTCGCTCAGAATCTTGACGTCGAGGACACCGATTGGGTCGTTGTCGTCGTAAGTGCCTTCCTTAGCAGTCATCTTGTACCAACGACCATCGAGGTACATGCTGTGTTCGTGCAATTTGGCAGGCTTGTAGATTTCGGTTCCCATGTCTTCGATGACGTAGGTCTTGCCCAGAGCAGCGATGTATTGTTCCTTGCTGAGACCGTTGAGGTCTTTCACAACGCGGTTGTAGTCGATGACTTTCAGTTGGTTGTCAGGGAAGATGACGGTCATGAAGAAGTTGTATTCTTCCTTGCCAGTGTGGTGAGGGTTGTGTTCCTTTTTTTCTTGACCAACGAGAGCAGCGGCAGCGCTACGATGGTGACCATCGGCGATGTACATGGCAGGAACGTCTTTTGCGAAGAGTTCAACCAAGCGAGCGATGGTAGCCTTGTCGTCGATGACCCAGAAACGATGGCCGAAGCCGTCTTCCTTGGCGATGAAGTCGTAGATAGGCTTCTGAGCAGTAATCTTGCTGACGATGCTGTCGATTTCGGCGACGGCAGGGTAGGCGAAGAACACTGGTTCGACATTAGCGTTGGTGAGACGCACGTGCTTCATGCGGTCTTCTTCCTTGTCCTTGCGGGTGAGTTCGTGCTTCTTGATGACTTTGTTGACATAGTCTTCGCTCCATGCGCAAGCCACGATGCCATATTGCCAATGAGCGTTGGCTTCGGTCGGATTCATGCTTTGTGCATAGATGTAGAGCTTTTCTTCCTTATCTTGGACGAGCCAGCCGTAGTCTTTGAAAGCGTTGAAGTTCTCGACAACCTTGATGTAGGTTTCGAGGTCGCTGTCCTTGTGGCCTTCTGGGAGGTCGATTTCGGCCTTGGTCACGTGGAGGAGGCTGTATGGATTGCCTTCACATTCTTTGCGTGCTTCTTCGGTGTTCAGCACGTCGTATGGACGGGATGCGAGTTGAAGGACGATGTCTTCAGTAGGACGCCATCCTTTGAAAGGTTTGATAA
>CALBNP010000173.1 GCA_937896505.1 uncultured Bacteroidales bacterium
CTGCGCTATATGTTCGATCAGCTTGACTTGCAGTCGAGTTTCGGACGCCGTAGCCTTTTGGACATGCCGATGATGAAAAACGCATCGGAGATAGGGAAGTGCTATGCAGTTTTGAAATCGTTCCTTGACTTTGTCCATGAACCGGAAAATACACCTTATATTAATACGTTGCAGTCGAAGCTGCAATGCCTGAAAGATGTCCGCACCACCATCAAGCATTTGGGCGAATCTGTCGTTTTGGATGACATTGAGCTTTTTGAAGTGAAACATCTCGCCATCCTAACGGCTGACATCTCGGAGCGTTTGCAAAAATTGGGTTTGGATAAGGTCATCGCTTTGCCAGATATGCAGAACGTGATTTCGATTCTTGACCCAGACGGCTTGAAGATTGCGACATTCTACATCTACGATTCCTACTCTGAGGACTTGAAGGAACTGCGTGCGTTGATTCGCAAAAGTCCTAATATGCAGGAAGAACTGCTGCTCAAGGCGAATGAAATCGAAGATGGAATCCGTCTTGAATTGAGCAGAAAACTCCGTCCGTTTGCGGCGGAAATCGAACAAGCACAGCGGGCTTTGGCACAGGTTGACATCAACCTTGCAAAAGCCTTGCAAATGAAACAGTTGGGACTTGTTTTTCCATGCGTCTCAAAGGGAACGACTTCGTATCGGGGCCTGTTCCATCCGCAAGTGAAGAACTCGCTTGCAGCGGTTGGCAAGCTGTATCAGCCTGTTGACATCAGTTTCGGTCAGCAGCCAACTTTAATCACGGGCGCCAATATGGGCGGTAAGACCGTGGTTTTGAAGACCTTGACATTGTGCCAATATCTCTTCCAATTCGGTTTCGGCATACTGGCTGAAAAGGCGGAGATTGATGTCAGGGACGAGATTTATTTCTGCATTGGCGATGAGCAGTCGATAGAAAAAGGGCTGTCGTCGTTTGCTGCAGAGATGAAAAACATCGATGCCGTGATTAAGGCATCGCGAAAAGAAGGAAATATTGTGGCGATGGTCGATGAGCCAGCCCGCACCACCAACCCGACGGAAGGCGCAGCCTTGGTGACTGCTTTGATTGAATTGCTTTCGGGTAAGAATGTGAGCCTCGTTTTGACTACGCACTATGATATAGAGTCGGCAAGTTCGAAACGTCTGCGCGTGAAGGGCTTCGTTGACGGACAGATGAACTACCAGCTTGTTGAGGTGAAGGAAGGCGAAGTGCCGCACGAAGCCTTGAACATTGCTGAAAGTCTTGGCATTGATTGTGAGTGGATTGAGAAGGCAAGAGAGGTATTAATTATGTCGAATTCGACACAATTAACCCCCTCGAATTCGAGGGGGTTAGAAAATAGGGAGTTGAAATCGACCCCTTGCGAAGAAAGGAATTTGAGTAAATGAGAAAAGTGTTGAAACTAGATATTTTAATTATGGCGAATTCGCCACAATTAAACCTATCTAATTCGATAGGTTTGAAGAGAAAGCCAATGACTAAATGTACCGAAATCGGTATTATTAGAAATATTTGTATTAGAAACTAACAATTATTGAGCATGGCAGAAAAATATAGTCCATCGAATTATTCAATTGAGCAGATTTTGAATTTTATCAAGTCTGGCGAAATCGCTATCCCTGAAATACAGCGTCCATTTGTTTGGAAGCCTAAACAAGTTCGTGATTTGATTGATTCATTATATACGGGCTATCCGACTGGTTATTTAATTATATCTCAAAATCCCAATATGAAATTGAAAGATGGTTCAATATCAGAAGGGAAAAAGATTATGATTGATGGACAACAACGTGTTACATCCTTAATGACTGCCATTGCTGGCTTTGAAGTTGTAAATTCAAATTTTACCAGAAAGCGTATAAAAATATCATTTAATCCTTTTGCCACAGAAGAAGATGAGCAATTCAAGGTGCAGGATAATGCTATTTTGAAAGATAAAAGATGGATAGCCGATATTGCAGACTTATTTGTTCCAGATTTTGATTCTTATTCTTTTATTCAAGAATACTGCGAGAAAAATCCTGATATTCAGCCAAAAGAATTAAATAAAAAAATCACCCAACTATTGAGTATAAGAAATCGGCAAATTGGTGTAATCACTCTTGATAAGGATTTGACTATTGATGAGGTTACAGAAATTTTCATACGAATTAATAACCAAGGTGCAAAATTGAATCAAGCAGATTTTGCCATGTCGAAAATTGCTGCTAATAGCAAGTATAATGGAAATGTTCTAAGAAAGGCTGTTGATTACTTTTCGCATTTAGCCATCGAACCCAATTGGTACGATGAAATGCAAAAAGACAAGGACTTTATGGCTACTGACTATGCTCAGAAACTCAGATGGTTGAAAGATGATAGGGAAGATATTTTCGACCCTGATTATGGTGATATTTTGCGCGTCTCTTTTATGTATAAATTCGGTCGTGGCAAAATGAAAGATTTGGTTAGTCTATTAGGTGGCCGTGATTTTGAAACCCGTGATTATAAAGAAGAAATTGCGGAACAATCATTCGGTGATTTGCGACAAGGAGTCATGTCTTTTATGAGTGAATTTTCATTTACGAATTTTGTTTTGGCAATTAAATCAGCAGGTTTTGTGTCAAGCAAATTGATTAATTCTCAAATGACATTAGACTTTGCCTATACATTATATCTTTTGCTGAATGATGACAAGAATATTGACAAGACGAAGATAAAACATTATGTTTCAAAATGGTATGTTCTTTCAACTTTAACAAGCAGATATATAACCTCGCCAGAAACAGTGATGGATAAAGATATTAGGAGAATCGCTGAAAGAGGTTTCATTGAATTTTTGAAAGAAAATGAAGAAGCTGAACTTTCTGATGCATTCTGGAATGTTGGTTTAGTTCAAAATCTAGAATCTTCAGCCATTAATAGTCCGTTTTTTAATACATTTTTAGCTTCTCAAATTTATAATAGTGAAGAATCCTTGTTTATGAAGAGTGTTAAGGTACGCGATTTGGTTACTACCATGGGAGATGTTCATCATATTTTCCCCAAGAAGTATCTTCAGAACAATGGAATAAATGACAAAGCCAAATATAATCAGATAGCCAACTTTACCTATTTTGATACCCAAAACAACATTTCGGTAGGTGAAAAAGCACCAAATGAGTATTTCGGGGTTGTGTTTGGTCAATGTGATACGAAAAATTGTGTTTTTGGAGATATAGATAATAAAGAAGCGTTGGAGAAGAATTTGAAAATGAATTGCATACCGTTGGATATTGTGTCGATGGATTATACTCGCTATGATGATTTCCTTTTAGAACGTCGAAAACTAATGGCGGCAAAAATTAAGGATTATTATTATTCATTGTGATTGTTAGGATTGTAATATGCCAGATAAAGATTCCATATTGAGCAACGTTGATGTTTCAGCATCAGAAAACGAGACTTCCGTTTCGTTCTTCTCTGAAGTGCGTCAAATAATAGATGAAGCCCGCAGCAATGCCGTGCGTAGCGTTGATTTTTGCAGGGTTCAGATGTATTGGAATATTGGAAGACGTATTTTTGAGGAAGAACAGCAGGGAAAGGATAGGGCTGAATATGGAACGTATTTAATTGTGAACCTTGCAAAAGATTTGGAACCCGTGTACGGGAGTGGCTTTGGTGTACGGCAATTGAAGTTTTGCCGTCAGTTTTACAGACTTTACCCAATTGGGAACGCACTGCGTTCCCAATTGAATTGGTCGCAATACAGAATGTTGATTCAGATACAGGATTCTGATAAGCGCGAATATTATGAGCTTGAAGCAGTCAACAATTGTTGGACGGGACGAGAACTTGAACGTCAGATTAATTCCATGCTTTACGAGCGGCTTCTGTTAAGCAACGACAAGGAAAGCGTTTTAGCTGTGGCACGCAAACAACGTATCCCGCAAAGCCCAAAGGAAGTCATCAAAGACCCGATGATTCTTGAATTTTTAGGCTTGGAAAGAAAAGCAAAATATTATGAGAGTGATTTGGAAAATGCTTTAATTACTCATTTACAAAAGTTTATGCTTGAATTGGGTAATGGATTTGCATTTGTTGCCCGTCAAAAACGCATACTGATAGAAGATGATGAGTTTTTTGTGGATTTGGTGTTTTACAATCGGATTTTGCGTTGCTTCGTGTTGTTTGAATTGAAAACCGACAAGTTGACACATCAGGATTTGGGGCAATTGCAAATGTATGTCAATTATTTTGATAGGATTGAAAAACTGCCGGAAGAGAATAATACGATAGGCGTTTTGCTTTGCACAAACAAAAATGAAACGGCTGTCAGAATGACATTGCCGGAAGACAATAAAACCATATTGGCATCACAATATTCACTATATTTGCCAACAGAAGAACAATTGAAAAAAGAAATAGAAGAAGTTAAGAGTTTGGTGAAACAACTTGATAAAGAAGAATAAACAAATCATAAAGAAATAAACTTAATACAATGCAAAAGAGCAAATTAGGATTAGATTTTGAGAAAGTTGAGTATGCCAGAGGTCTGGCGAAAAACATTGCAGAAGATGTTCAGTCTTTTGTTGAACAGTACACTACTGTTGCCGTCGAGCGCACGCTGTGCCGCCTGATGGGTATCGATGGCGTTGATGAAAACGGCGTTCCGCTGCCAAATGTGGTGGTGGAAAACTTGAAAGAAAAAGGTGTCCTGAATGAAGGTGCCTTGTTCTTCATCGCTAATGCCATGATTCAGACCAAGTTGAATCCTCAGCAGATTGCCGAAAAGGTCGCTGCTGGCGAACTTGACATTACAAAGGTCGTGACAAAAGACCAGAAGCAGATTGCAGAAGCCCTGCAACCTGTCATCGACGAAAGCATGAGCCGCATCCGCACACGCCGTGCCCGCCGCGAACATTATTTAGACACCATAGGTGAAGGCCCGAAGCCTTACCTTTATATTATTGTTGCAACGGGTAACATCTACGAAGATGTTGTCCAGGCTCAGGCAGGCGCACGCCAAGGTGCCGATGTCATTGCTGTGATCCGTACCACGGGTCAGAGCTTGCTCGACTATGTTCCTTACGGCGCTACCACCGAAGGTTTCGGCGGCACTTTCGCCACTCAGGAGAACTTCCGCATCATGCGTAAGGCTCTTGATGAAGTGGGCGAGGAGCAAGGCCGTTACATCCGCCTTTGCAACTACTGCTCAGGTCTTTGCATGCCTGAAATCGCCATCATGGGTGCTTTCGAAGGCCTCGATGTCATGCTGAACGATGCTTTGTACGGCATTCTTTTTCGCGACATCAACATGCAGCGCACTTTGATTGACCAGTATATGTCACGCATTATCAACGGTTTCGCTGGCGTTATCATCAACACGGGTGAAGACAACTACCTCACCACAGCCGATGCCGTTGAAGCTGCTCACACCGTTTTGGCTTCCGACCTCATCAACGAACAACTCGCTTTGATGGCTGGTCTGAAAGAAGAACAGATGGGCTTAGGTCACGCATTCGAAATGGATCCGATGCTTGAAAACGGTTTTCTCATGGAACTGGCTCAGGCTCAGATGACACGTGAAATCTTCCCGAAGGCAACGCTGAAATACATGCCGCCTACCAAGTTCATGACGGGCAATATTTTCCGTGGCCACATTCAGGATGCTTTGTTCAACATGATTGGCATTTGGACGCACCAAGGCATTCAGCTTTTGGGCATGCCTACCGAAGCCATCCACACGCCATTCATGAGCGACCGCTACCTGTCAATCGAAAACGCCAAGTATATCTTCAATAATATGAAGAGCATCGGCGATGAAATGCAGTTTGCCGAAGACGGTATCTGCCGCCGTCGCGCTAAGGAAGTCGTCGACAACACCATCAAACTGTTGGAAGAAATCAACAAGGAAGGTCTGTTTACGGCACTCGAAAAGGGTATCTTTGGCGATGTGAAACGCCCGAAGAACGGTGGTAAGGGTCTGGAAGGCGTCACCATGAAGGGTGAGAACTACCTGAACCCATTTGTTGAACTGATGAAAGGTAAGAGATAAGTTCTGTTCTTTGATAGCTGAGCAAGTCCTGTCTTTCAGACAGGTTGGTCTTAGTCTGACGACAACAACGCTAAGTCCGTAAGCTGCGCCAAGGCTTGCATACGGATAAGTGAAGTTCCACCTTTCAGGTGGTTGGACGACGCGGAACGCCTGACCTGAAGGGTCAGACATCAGCTTTACCGTAGGTCGCGACCTACGGGAGAACACAAGAAGAAGGAAGAAGAATATGAGTTACACACAGTCACTATACCACATAGTCATTCGTACGAAATACAGCGGTCAAACTATCGTGGAAGAATACGAGAAAGAGTTATATGCTTACTTGGTTGGCATTGCCAAGAACAAGAAGGCATTCGTGTATCGTATCGGCGGTATGCCAGACCATATTCATATCCTTGCAGACTTGCATCCTACCGTCTCATTGTCTGACTTCGTCAGGGACTTGAAGGAATATTCGAGCAAATGGTTGAAAACCAATGTCCATTTCCCGGATTTCGATGGCTGGGGTGAAGGTTATGCTGCGTTCTCAAGGAGCTTTCGCGACAGAATGGAAACTATCAACTACATCAAAGGACAAAAAGAACATCATAAGAAACAGAAGTTTGAAAATGAATACAGAGCATTTCTTGAAGAAAACGAGGTTGAAATTGACGAACGTTATTTTCTCAAAGATTAAAGTTATTGGATTCATAACAAACTGAACTAAAAGTAAATAGGTAAACAATTAAAATTTACAATTATGAAGAGATTATTGTCACTTGTAGTAATGATTTGCATAACGACGATTTCGTGTAAAACAATACAAGCGCAACAGTTGAAAATTCTTACAACCGAAAACGAGTTGGCTGAAAATGTTGGAACACAAGTTTCGGTGCGAGGAGCAGTTGTTCACGTATGTCCCGTGAATGGGAAAATAATGAAATTGCAACTTTCCGATGGAACAATGATGCAAATATTGCCTAATTCCGACGATAAAAGATTCCACATAAGTGAAGATGAACATTTAAAAACCGTAACATTAACCTTTCCCGATACAGACACACTAACTTACAAGGACGATGAATGGGGAAAGAAGCAAATCACAATTAGTGGAAAACTTTTTGAAAATCGTGTGTCCAAACAACATATCGACTCTTTGTATAACGCCAAAATATTAACGTGCCACATAAACTACGAAGATTGTAAAGATGTCAACTATCAAAAAAAGATGACGGAACTCGGCAAAGCACAAGCATCGCTCGACAAGACAAATGCAAAACTTTACGGACGAATGCAAAATAGCGGAAAAGATTACGTTGTGGTTTATACTCTAATGGCGGAAAAAGCTGAGTTTTAAAAAATTAGAAGTTTTTGATGCTTGAAATTTATAATTCTATAAGAGACACAAAATAACGATAAAAACGAAAACAAACAAATAATATGAGCGAAGGATTATATTCAATGGAAGCTAAGGATTTCGACAAAACCTTAGACTTAACGAAAATCAAACCTTACGGCGACACCATGAACGATGGTAAGGTGCAACTGAGTTTCACGCTGCCTGTTCCATGTGGCGCTGAAGCAGTGGAAGCAGCTAAACAGATGATGAAGAAAATGGGATTGGAAAATCCGAGCGTGGTCTATTACAAGGAACTGACTCCTGGTTTCACTTTCTTCAACTGCTACGGAAGCTGCACGCACACAGTCGATTACTCAACTATTTATGTTCCGAAAGTTGAATCGAACACGATGGATATGTACGAAACCGATAAGTTCATCAAGGAAAATATCGGCCGTAAGATTGTCGTTGTGGGCGCATCAACCGGAACCGATGCTCACACTGTGGGTATCGACGCCGTCATGAACATGAAGGGTTATGCCGGTCACTACGGACTGGAACGCTACGAAATGATTGAAGCCTACAACCTTGGTTCACAGGTTCCTAACGAGGAATTCATTGCCAAAGGCATTGAACTTCATGCTGACGCATTGATCATTTCACAGACCGTAACACAGAAGGATGTTCACATCAAGAACATGACCAATTTCATTGAACTGATGGAAGCCGAAGGTCTGCGTGACAAGATGATTTGCTGCTGCGGTGGTGCCCGTGTCACGCACGAACTTGCCAAGGAACTCGGTTTCGATGCTGGTTTCGGCATGAACACTTACGCCGACGATGTGGCTTCATTCATCGTTCAGGAAATGGTGAAAAGAGGCGTGAAATAATAGAAACAATTAAACAAATCAACAATAAACAATTAAACATTTCATATTATGGATAAAAACGAAATGAGAGAGGTTATCGCCAAGAGAGCAGCCAAGGAACTGCATGATGGCGATGTTGTCAATCTGGGTATTGGCATTCCTACAATGATTCCTAATTATCTTCCGGAAGGCGTTGAAGTGGTTCTCCAGACCGAAAACGGCGCCATGGGCATGGGCCCTACACCTGCTGAAGGTCAGGAAGATAAGAACCTGATTAACGCAGGAGGCGGTTTCATCACCTTGAATCCAGGTGCATGTTCATTTGATTCAGCTACTTCATTCAGCATCATCCGTGGCGGTCACGTCAACGTGTCGTTCCTCGGTGCTCTGCAAGTGGATGAAAAGGGTAATCTGGCCAACTGGATTATCCCTGGCAAGATGGCTCCTGGCATGGGTGGCGCTATGGATCTCGTGGTCGGCGCACGCCGTGTTATCCTCACTATGGAACATACCCAAAAAGGTGCTCCTAAAATCTTGAAGGAATGCACATTGCCTCTAACTGCTGCTGGTCAAGTTGATATGATCATCACCGAAATGGGTGTCATGGAAATCACTCCGGAAGGCATCGTTTTGACTGAAATTCATCCAGAATTTACCGTCGAACAGGTTCAGGCTGCTACTGATGCTAAGCTCATCATTTCTCCTGACCTGAAACCGATGAACATCTAAAATCACGGTCATGGAATACGAATTTTTGAAGATTGAGAGAATTGACGGAATCAGCATCATGAAGGTGTCTGCTCCCAAATCTTTGAATGCTCTCAATTCCACGATTTTGCGTGAAATCGGTGATTTCGTTGAAAACCTTGACGATACGACAAGAGTGCTCATCATCACCGGTGACGGCGAAAAGGCTTTTGTGGCTGGTGCCGACATTGCTGAAATGGCCAGTCTCAACGAGGAAGAAGGCTACAAGTTTGGTGCATTGGGTGTCAAGGTCTTCCGCCGCATCGAGACGCTCGACATTCCTGTCATTGCTGCTGTCAACGGATTCGCTTTGGGCGGTGGCTGCGAATTGGCCATGGCTTGTGACATCCGCATCGCTTCCAACAAGGCAAAGTTCGGTCAACCAGAAGTCGGATTGGGCATCACGCCTGGTTTCTCTGGCACCTACCGTCTTGCCAAATTGGTTGGTCAAGGTTATGCCAAGGAAATGATTTTCACGGGCAAAGCCATTCGTGCCGACGAAGCCTTGCGCATCGGATTGGTCAATGCCGTTTACGAGCCTGAGGAATTGATGCCAAAGGCCATCGAAATGGCTCAGAAGATGACCGAAAATGCGCCTTTGGCCATCAAGTATGCCAAGCAGTGCATCAACGAAAGCTATGACCTCGTCGCCGAAGATGCCATGGAACTCGAAAGCCGTAATTTCGGAAAGTGTTTCGCAACGCAAGACCAGAAGGACGGCATGGCTGCATTCCTGGAAAAACGAAAGGCCGTATATAAAGGAAAGTAATGAAATCTGCTATCAGCAATCAGCTGGCAGCTTGGTTGAAACCAGACTGAAAGCTGATTGCTGAAAGGCTGAAAGTGGAATTTTTGAAGTAAAGTATGGCGCTATGAGTGATATTGTACCTAACCAACAGAACCTCATCATCTACAACACCCTTGATGGAAAGGTGAGTGTGACAATGATGGCTCGCGATGGCAATGTCTGGATGAACCAAAAGCAGATGGCAGAACTTTTTGCCACCTCAAAGCAAAATGTTGGTCAACATATAGCTAACGTTCTGAAAGAAAATGAGTTGTCGTTAGATTCAGTTGTAAAGAATTTCTTTATAACTGCTGTCGACGGCAAACAATATGATGTCACTTTCTACGCTTTGGATATGGTTCTGGCAGTGGGTTTCAGAGTGAAAGGGAAACGTGGAACGCAATTCCGCATTTGGGCCAATCAGCATTTGAAGGAGTTCATTGTGAAAGGTTTCGTGCTTGACGATGAACGTCTCAAGAATCCTGATGGTCGTCCTGATTACTTCGACGAGTTGCTTGAACGCATTCGAGACATTCGTGCCTCGGAAAAACGCTTCTACCAGAAACTGCGCGATTTGTTCGCATTAAGCAGCGACTACGATTCCACTGACAAGGCCACACAGATGTTCTTTGCCGAAACGCAAAACAAGCTGCTTTACGCTGTTACTCATCAGACTGCTGCCGAAATCATCGTTAGCCGCGCTGATGCTTCGCAGCCCAACATGGCGCTCACTTCTTGGAAAGGCTCGGTGGTTCGTAAGCAAGACATCTACATTGCCAAAAACTATCTTCGCGCTGATGAGATAGACTTGCTTAACCGCCTAACGACGCTTTTCCTTGAATCGGCTGAAATCCGTGTAAAGGAACGCTGCGATTTGACTATCGACTACTGGCGGCAGAATGTTGACCATTTGTTGCAGTTCCAAAACAAGGATGTGCTTCGCAATGCTGGAAGCGTCACCAATAAGGAAATGGAAACTCGTGTAGAGGCTGTTTATGAGAAGTTTGACCAACGTCGCAAACACGCTGATGCACAACTTGCCGACCAAATGGACGATGAAGAACTGAGACAATTGGAACAGCAAATTACGAGTCGAAAATAGATAATAAAGGTCAATGGATATGAAAAAGGTATTGTATTTCGCGTTACTGGTTGTAGTATTCGCATCGTGCATGGCCAAAAAGGGCTTTGTCACAAAAATGGCAAAAGAGGATATTGTTGATATTCAAAGGTTTCCTGTTCTCAGCGACATCTATGCTCTTGACAAAAATGACAATGGCTTTGTAAGTGATTCTTTATCATTGCTTTCAGATCAATGCATAGATGATTATCTTGACAGACAGAACAACATTTGCTTCGGTGGAAATGTCGTTTTCAATGACTCAATTGTACAGCAAAAAGTAAATAATGAAATTCGGAATCTTGCTGAAATTGCATACGATAACGAGGAAATTGCATTTGTTCCTATTCCGCCAACTATCGATTCATTGATGGGAGTCATTGGCAAACGCTTTGGGTTGCTCGTGTATGCAACTGGATATGAACGGTATGAAAGCAGTTTTTTTGGTGTTCTTACTCAAGCATGGTATTCGACAAGAGGCTATGTTAACCCCCAACCATATTACGAATATTTTTCAAACATTGCTTTAATGATTGTAGATTCCGAAAAAAATAATATTGCTTTTTACAATCATTCAGCATTGAAAGAAAAACCTTCGCAACAGTATTGCATTGATAGGCATTTTATGATTCTTTATTATCGTTATTGGCGTTGACTTTTTTTGACAATTCTTTAATCAATAATTAAATCTTTAAATTCAAACAATCATGAAAATTTGTGTTATTGGTACTGGAACCATGGCAAAAGGTATCGTGAAGGCTTTCGCAGCCAAGATGCCTGTCGTCATGAAGAGCCGTACACAAGCCAGCCTTGATAAGGCTATGGCTTCCATTTCGAAGGGCTATGCAAAGCTCGTCGAAAAGGGCAAGATTGCTCAAGATGCTATGGATGCCATCATGGCAAACATCAGCACGACAACTGATTACGCTACATTCGCTGATGCCGACCTCGTCATCGAGGCCGCAGTTGAAGAAATGCAGCTGAAGAAGGACGTGTTTACAGAACTCGACAAAATCTGCAAGCCTGAAACCATCTTCGCTACCAACTCTTCATCACTGTCAATCACTGAGATAGCTGCTTGCACAAGCCGTCCATCTCAGTTCATCGGCATGCACTTCTTCAACCCAGCCGACCGCATGGCTCTGGTTGAAGTCATCAAAGGACAACTCACTTCTGCTGAAGTATGCAAGACCATCGTTGACCTGTCAACTTCAATCGGCAAGACTCCTGTCGAAGTCAATGAAGCTCCTGGTTTCGTGGTCAACCGCATTTTGATTCCTATGATTAACGAAGCTGTCGGCATTCTCGCTGACGGTATCGCAAGCGCTGAAGACATCGACAAGTGCATGATGCTGGGTGCCAACCATCCAATGGGTCCACTCGCATTGGCCGACCTTATCGGTAACGATGTCAACCTCGCTATCATGGAAGTCCTCTACAA
>CALBNP010000174.1 GCA_937896505.1 uncultured Bacteroidales bacterium
GAGTCGAATTTGAAGAAAACCGAAAGCAATGTGATTGTGAGACATACAAACACCAACCAGATGATATCGAAAGGCTTCCAACCCGAAAGTTCCTCCTTGAGTAATGATTTAAGCTTTTGCATTTTTGCGGTTTTCCTTTTTTTGATTTGAGGTCGCAAAATTAATAAAAACTGAAAGACCGATGCATAATTTGAATCATTTACCTAATTTTGCATGATTAAAATCGCCTAAAATTACAGCTAACATCATACCAAATGAAACACAGACTACTGCTATTTGTGCTATTCGCGGTTGGACTAACCACGGCTTGCGACCAACAGGAAAACAAACAGAACGAACAACAACAAACCACTGAGATTATGCAAAACGAAGAATGCCTTATTTGCGGAGCGCCCTTGGAATACCTGCCGCAAGACACGATGATGACCTGCGTGCTTTGCCACAAGCAGAAGTTAAGCAAGACCCGCTGCGTTGACGGACATTACATCTGCAACGAATGCCACACCACCGGGATGGACTCCATCATGGCCGTGTGCCTGTCCGACACTTCGCGCAATCCTATCGAAATTCTTGAACGTCTGATGTCGATGCCGTTCTGCCACATGCATGGTCCTGAGCATCATGTGCTTGTGGGCGCCTCGCTGCTCACTGCCTACCACAATGCTGGCGGAGACATCGAGCTGCCCAAGGCATTGACGGAGATGATGACGCGTGGCAAGCAAGTGCCTGGTGGTGCATGCGGCTATTGGGGCGCTTGTGGAGCCACCATCAGCACGGGCATGTTTCTCTCCATCGTTACGCGCAACACACCACTGGCCACCGATTCGTGGCATTTGAGCAACCAGATGACGGCCTCCGCCTTGGCACAAGTGGCCGAACATGGCGGACCGCGTTGCTGCAAGCGCGATTCATATCTCTCGGTCCTTGCTGCCATCGATTTCGTGAAGGAAAATCTGGGCGTCGAGATGGAGAAGTCGGAAGTGGTTTGCTCGCGGTCGCAACGCAACAACCAATGCATTGGAGCCCGTTGCCCTTTCTCGCCCGAAAGGAAATAATTGCGCGCTAAAATCCTGCCATGCAATATTTAGGCGAAATCTTATCCTTGTCGGTGGCTTTGTCGTGGACGGCCACGGCCTTGTTTGCCGATGTGGCGAGCCGCCGGTTGGGTGCCTTGCCGCTCAACCTAATAAGGATGGTGCTGTCGCTCATCATGTTAAGTATCGTGCTTTGGGTGGCTACGGGAAGTCCATATCCGACTTTCGCCAATGGCTCGGCATGGATGTGGCTCGCCTTGTCGGGATTGGTCGGCTATGTGTTTGGCGACATCTGCCTTTTCAATTCCTATATCGTCTTCGGGTCAAGGTTTGGACAATTATTCATGACCATGGCGCCGCCAATGGCTGGCATCACGGGCTGGCTGATGTTAGGGGAGAGCATGTCGTGGCACTCTTGGCTTGCCATGTTTGTCACGCTTTTTGGCATCGGTTTCTCCATCATGGTGCGTAGCGGAAAAAGTCTGAAGTTGAAGCTGCCTTTGAAAGGCGTGCTTTTCGGTATCGGTGCGGGTGTCGGGCAAGGTGTCGGCCTGGTACTGAGCAAGATAGGCCTGAACCATTATGCCGAATCCATTCCTGCCGATGCACCGCAGCGTGTCGCCGACATGATGCCTTTTGCGGGCACTTATATCCGTGCCGTCGCAGGTCTGGTGGGCTTTTTCTTGATACTGCTTTGCAGAAAGTCGCTGGGACAAGTAGGGGAGGCCTTGCACGATCGTCGAGGCATGACTTTCGCCGCTTTGACAACGTTTTTCGGTCCCTTCCTCGGTGTCTCGCTCTCGTTGATGGCCGTGCATTACACCCATGCCGGCATCGCCTCCACCTTGATGGCGCTGACGCCTGTGCTTATCATTGTGCCTTACGCGCTCATCTACCATCAGGAAGTCACACTCCGCGAGGTGGTTGGCACGCTGATAACCATCACAGGCGTAGCTTTGTTCTTCTTGCTGTAAGTTTTCAGGACATTGAGTTGAATTATCAATTCTTTGTATCAATTTGAAAATCATCAATATATTCGACAACAAACGACAACAAACGCTTACAGTCGATTACAAACGCTTGTTGTCGGTTTTCTTTTTCCGGGATGTCGTTATTTTGCAGCGAGAAAAGGAAAAAAGATATGTCAAGAAAAGAAATACCAGAAATTCCGATTGGAGAAGACAAAGAAAGCATAAGGATTAGAGAAGGAATAATCTCTGACGTTTATAGAAAATGGTACGAGGAAAACCCTACGAAAGCGGTTTATAATGTAGATTTGCAAGACGAAATCAATGTACGATTCTTATCTGTTACGGAAACAATGCGTCATGCGGCAAAGTCTTATCTTTCAACATTGGCCGTTCTTCAGCTTGATTTAATTCTTAGAAATGCTCGCAAAATAGGAGTTCCGATGCCAGTCAAGAAAGGTGTGAAGAATCAATCCGAGTTTGATAAGATGATTATTATGGAGTGTGAATTAATAGGAATAGGAACAGCGAAATTGACTGTTGGCGTGAAGAAAAAGACAGGTATGAAAATACAATATTGTATCACGGCTATTGGTACATAAAAAAACCATCGGAGTTACAAGGGGCTTGCTATCCGGCATTTCCCGTCCGATGGTGTTTTATATCTCGTTTTCGGAGGACTGTGTTTCCTCCATCAGTGGATTTTCGGCTGCAAAAATAAATACTTTTCCTAAAACAGAGCAAAATTAACCGAAAAATTGTACTTTTGTCACTTCATAGGAAGGAATGGAATCTTCTCAAATCTTTGAATATCAGAATTAACGTCTAACATATTAATACCCAAAACTATGACTACAGAAAAATCAATGGAAGATCTTGCCAAGTTGAAGCAAGAAAAACTGAAAGCCCTGGAAGCCACCCTCGGTAACATCGAAAAGAATTTTGGCAAAGGCAGCATCATGCGCCTTGGGGCTGAAGCAGAGAAAATGGAGAGCATCTCCACCGGTTCGGTCGGCCTCGACTATGCCCTCGGCGTAGGCGGTCTGCCGAAAGGTAGAATCATCGAAATATTTGGACCTGAAAGCTCAGGTAAGACGACCTTGGCGCTTCACGTCATCGCCGAATCGCAGAAGAAGGGTGGCATCGCTGCCTTCATCGATGCCGAACATGCCTTCGACCGATTCTATGCCGCCAAGCTCGGTGTCGATGTCGAGAACCTGCTCATCTCGCAACCCGACTATGGCGAACAAGCCCTTGAGATTGCCGAAAACCTCATCCGCTCGGGCGCCATCGATGTCATCGTCGTTGACTCCGTCGCTGCCTTGACACCAAAGAGCGAGATAGAAGGGGAGATGGGCGACAGCAAGATGGGCCTGCAAGCCCGCTTGATGAGCCAGGCCATGCGCAAGCTCACCGCTACGATTAATAAGACAGGCTGCGTGTGCATCTTCATCAACCAGTTGCGCGAAAAGATTGGCGTGATGTTCGGCAACCCAGAGACCACCACTGGCGGTAACGCCTTGAAGTTCTACAGCTCGGTGCGTATCGACATCCGCAAGGTGAGCCAAATCAAGGACGGCGAAAACATCCTCGGTAGCCGCGTCAAGGTGAAAGTGGTGAAGAACAAGGTGGCTCCGCCGTTCCGCAAGGCCGAATTCGACATCCTCTATGGCGAAGGCATCTCGCGCACAGGCGAAATCGTTGACCTCGGCGTGGAGACGGGCATCATCAAGAAGAGCGGATCGTGGTTCAGCTATGGCGAGTCGAAACTCGCTCAAGGCCGCGACGCCGTCAAGAAACTCATTGAAGACAATCCAGAGCTGGCCGACGAAATCATCGCCAAGATTTATGAGGTCATGGAGAAAAACGAAGAATGATAGTTAACGCATGGTCGGTGTCGGCGCAAGTCGATGCCGACCTTTATTTTGAATAGAAAATGAAGAAACTGTTTCTCATGCTTCTTGTCGTGGTCGTCATGGTGGCCTGCAACGACAAGCCGAAAACCACAGAACCTGCCACCTATGAAGACGAGCCTATCACCGTCAACAGTGCCATCACAATACTGTCTGACAGCATCGCGATGGACAGCACTCGCGCCGAACTCTACGTGAAACGCGCCCAAGCCTATCTCGCCAATGAACAGGTAGGTGCCGCCATGGTAGATATCAACAAGTCTCTCCAACTTGACCCCAACAATGTTGATACATATCTGCTGTTGGCTAACGTTTATTATATGCTTGGCGACGATTCCAACATCAATACGACACTGAATAAGGCTGTCGAAATCGACCCATTTGACTCTCGTCCCTTAGTTAAACTCGGAGAGCTCAATCTCCTACAACAGAATTTCAATTTAGCTATCGCATACATCGACAAGGCTTTGACACTGGAGAGCTATAATCCTCAGGCTTACTTCGTGAAAGGAATGTATTATATCACTGCACAGCAAGACACGGCAAACGCCTTGAAAAGTTTCCAACTAGCTTACGAACAAGATGGCAGTTTCTACGACGCTGCAGAACAAATCTGCCGTATATATGCAGTGCAAGACCCGCCCTATACCTTGGAATATTTGCGTAATATTCACAAGCAGTTCCCTGAACACGCGAATTCACGATACGAGTTGGCCCTTTACCTTCAAAGTCATGGTCAACCGGAAGAAGCTTTACTCCATTACGACACTCTCTTGATGGCCGATCCCAGCAACTACATTGTGCTCTATAATGAAGCTTATGTCAACTTTATATATCTTCACAACAATGAAATCGCTTTAGAATACTTCGAAAAAGCATTACAGATCAACCCAGACTACATCGATGCCCTCTACAACAAAGGACGCGTGCTTGAACAAATGGGCGATTATAACAAGGCCATGGAAGTTTACAAGCAAGTCCTCGAAAAGAACACCAACTACCAGTTGGCCATCGACGCCATCAACCGCATCCAGAACCAAGCGGAAGAATAAGGAACATGATACAGATTCATTGCCTCAACACACAAACTACCAAAGAGTTTCAAGAAGGTGTGACCTTGCTTGAGATATTGCTAGAGTTCCAGTTCGAACAACCATTTCCTATTGTCTCGGCTAAGGTCAACAACGTTTCGCAAGGACTTAAATTCCGTGTGTATAACAGCCGTGATGTTGAGTTTCTCGACTTGCGTCACAGTTGCGCCATGCGTGTTTATTGCCGCTCGTTGTGTTTCTTGCTCTACAAAGCGGCCATCGACTTGTTTCCGGGCAGCCGACTTTATATGGAGCATCCCATCTCGAACGGCTTCTTCTGCCATATCAAGAAAGCCGACCGCCAGATGCTCAACGACGACGAAATTGAAGCCTTGAGGCAAAGGATGCATGCCATCGTCAACGATGACTTGGCGTTTCATCGTCACGAAGCACGCATCGATGAGGCAATCGCAATGTTTGATGCTCTGCATCAGGACGATAAGGTCAAGTTGATGGAGACTTCGGGGCAAGTTTATACCGATTATTATACCTTAGGTGATACCACCGATTATTACTATAGCCGCTTAGTTCCCTCGGCAGGTTATCTGCAAGTGTGGGGGGTGGAATCCTATCGCGGTGGTTTGCTGCTTCGCATTCCCGACCATGATAATCCTCGGCAACTTGCGCCTTTCGTTGACCAGCCTCGCACCTTTGAAGTCTTTGAAGAGACGCTCAAGTGGAACCAAATCATGGGATTGAGTACGGTTGGCGATGTCAATCATGCATGCCAAAACGGTGAAGCACGCGAATTGGTGCAAGTGGCTGAAGCACTGCAAGAGAAGAAAATCGTTCAGATTGCCGAAGAGATTGACCGTCGCTATCGCGAGCAACAGCTTCGTTTAGTGTTGATTACAGGACCAAGTAGCAGCGGAAAAACTACTTTCAGCAAGCGTATCAGTATTCAGCTGAAAGCCTGTGGATTAAAACCCATTTCGTTTTCTACCGACGATTATTTTGTAAACCGCGTTGATACGCCAAAACTGTCCGATGGCTCCTATGACTTCGATAATTTCGAAACCGTTGACCACGATGCTTTGGAGCGCGACCTCATGGATTTGCTGGCAGGCAAGGAAGTGGAAGTGCCTGAATACAATTTCGTTACTGGCGTTCGTGAGTACAAAGGAAAGAAACTGCAGCTCAAGCCAAGCACGATATTGATTATTGAAGGCATCCATGCCTTGAACCCGCGACTGACCTCTAAGATTGACGATTCCAATAAGTTCCGTATCTTCATTTCAACGCTTACTTGCACTGCATTGGACGACCACAACTGGATTCCGACCAACGACAATCGCTTGCTACGGCGCATTGTCCGCGACTACAACAAAGGTGCTTTCACAGCCCGCCAAAGCATCAGCCAATGGCCGAAGGTGTGCGAAGCGGAAGAGAAATGGATTTCGCCTTATCAGGAAACTGCCGATGTCATCTTCAACTCAGCCTATCTTTTGGAATTTGCCGTGATGCGCAATCATGCCGAAGCCATTTTGGCCAGCGTGCCACGCAACTGTCCGGAATACAGCGAAGCGCGGCGCTTGTTGCATTTCCTGCACTATTTCACGCCTGTTTCCGACAAGGAAATCCCCGCCACTTCCATGATAAGGCAGTTTATCGGCGGCAGTAGTTTGACGTAAGGTTGGAGGCTTGTTTGAAATTATTAGCAACATCGAAATGTCGTTTTGGAGTAAGATTAGAGAAACAATCAGTGGGGAAGAGCGAAAACCACAAATGCAAGAAAAGGAGAAAGTGTCTCGCAGAGCCTCCCGATATGCTTTTGTGGATGTGGAGGTCGGTGTCAAGGATAAGAAAATACATGACATTGGTGCCTTAAGATGCGACGAAGCTGTGCTTCATTCCGCTGACAAGCAAGCAGCTTTGGATTTTTTGGAAAATGTCGATTTCGTCTGTGGACACAATATCATCCATCACGATGCAAAGTATCTGTTTGGTGACGAACCGCATAAATGGGTTTTGGTTGACACCTTGTTTGTCTCGCCTTTATTGTTTCCCGAAAGGCCTTATCACCGTTTGCTCAAGAATGACAAATTGCTGAGCGAGCAGATGAACAATCCGGTCAACGACTGCGAGAAAGCCCGTGACCTGCTGATGGATGAGGTGGCACGGTGGAATGTGTTGCCGGATTCAAAAAGAACAATTTATGCCACACTTTTGCGTGATGTGCCCGAATTTGAAGGCTTTCTTGAATTTGTTGTTGCCCAACCCGAAAACAAGGCCTTGCTGCCTGAATTGATTCAAGCTACATACAAAGGTAAGATTTGCGAACATGCCGACCTTGCAGACATTGTGAATCAGCAGGCTGAAGAATTGGCCTACGCCCTTGCCCTGATTGACACTACGGATTACCGCTCGGTGACACCGCCATGGGTGCTGCACAATTATCCGAATGTGGAGAATGTGGTTAAGCTGTTGCGGCATACGAAATGTGTTGAGGGTTGCAGATACTGCAATAAGGAATTGGATGTGCATCACAACCTCAAGCAGTTTTTCGGCTACGACCAGTTCCGCACCTACGAAGGCGAACCCTTGCAGGAAAACGCGGCTCGCGCAGCCGTGGAAGGCAAGTCGCTGCTGGCGATTTTCCCGACGGGAGGCGGCAAATCGCTGACTTTCCAATTGCCCGCCTTGATGGAAGGACGCACGGTGCAAGGCCTTACTGTGGTGATTTCGCCTTTGCAGTCGCTGATGAAAGACCAAGTCGATAACCTTGCCGACAGAGGCATTACCGATGCCGTCACCATCAACGGATTGCTGGATCCTATCAGCCGCTCGTTGGCTATTCAGCGTGTTCAGGATGGCGATGCTTCCTTGTTATATATAGCTCCGGAAATGCTTCGTTCGAAGACAATTGAAAAGATTCTGCTGGCACGCCATGTGGTTCGTTTCGTAATCGATGAGGCACATTGCTTTTCTTCGTGGGGGCAGGATTTCCGTGTGGATTATCTCTATATCGGCAAGTTTATCAGCGAATACCAGAAAAAGAAACGCTGTCAGGCACCGATTCCCGTGTCGTGTTTTACCGCCACGGCAAAGCAGAAAGTGATACAGGACATTTGCGATTATTTCAAGCAAACGCTTAACATCGACCTTGTCATTTTTGCCTCAACTGCATCGCGGACCAACCTCCGCTATTCCGTCATCCATGCCGATACCGATGAGGATAAGTACATGAAACTCCGATCGCTGATAGCCGAATCATCATGTCCAACAATTGTTTATGTTTCAAGGACAAAACGCACGAAGGATTTGGCGGAGAAACTGACCCGCGACGGTTACAAGGCCTTGCCATTCAACGGAAAGATGGATGCCGATGAGAAAATTGTCAACCAGGAGGCATTCATGAATGATCAGGTTCGTGTCATTGTGGCGACTTCCGCCTTTGGCATGGGCGTGGATAAAAAAGATGTCGGATTGGTTGTCCATTACGACATTTCCGACTCGTTAGAGAATTATGTACAAGAAGCAGGTCGTGCCGGTCGCGACCCACAGCTCGAGGCTCGTTGTTTTGTGTTGTATAGCGATGCCGATTTGGATAAGCATTTCGTTCTGTTAAACCAGACAAAACTGAGTATCAGCGAGATTCAGCAAGTTTGGAAAGCCGTTAAGGACATGACCCGACAGCGTATGCGGACATGTTGCTCGGCATTGGAGATAGCGAGAAAAGCTGGTTGGGACGACTCTGTGTCTGACATTGAGACAAGAGTGCGGACAGCCTTGGCGGCCCTTGAACAAGCTGGTTATCTGGAACGGGGAAACAACGTCCCTCATGTTTATGCCACGGGCATCACCGTGAAGGACATGGACGAGGCGCGGCAGCGTATCACCGAGTCGTTACTCTTCGAAAGTAATGAAGTCGAAAAAGCCGTGCGCATCATCAAGTCGTTGATTTCGCAAAAATACATAGCCAAGGCACAAGATGTTGAAGCAGAATCGCGTGTGGACTATCTGGCCGACATTCTCGGCTTGAATAAAAGCGAAGTCGTGTCGGTGGTTGAACGCATGCGGCAGGAAGGCATTTTGGCCGATACGAAAGACATTTCAGCCTATCTGAACGATGTGGGCGAGTCGGAAAACAAGTCGAAACGGCTGTTGGAACGATTCTCAAAACTGGAGCGTTATCTTTTGAACAAGATTCCCGATGACGTCCTTAGGATTTCCTGCAAGCAACTGAATGACAATGCACAGAATGAAGGCATAACAAGTGCCACCGAGAAAGACATACGCACCTTACTCTTTTTCCTCACCGTGAAAGGCTACACGCGAAAGAAAGAAGATGCTGTCCACAATCTGGAAGTGATGCGTCAAGCGGATATGGAGACGACTTTGAGACGTTTTGAAAGACGATTGGAAATTTGTCGTTTTGCCGTGGAATGGCTTTACAATCAGGCACAGCAAACAAGCGATGAGGAATCGCAGAAGAAAGGCTTGCAATTCTCGATTGTGGAGCTGTTGAACGACTTTAAGGCTCAGGGACAGAACCTTTTCGGCACACTTCAAGATGTTCAGATTGTGGATGTGGAAGAAGCCTTGCTCTATCTTTCGAAGATTGGAGCGCTGAAAATGGAAGGCGGTTTCCTCGTTTTGTATAACGCCATGGACATCCGCCGTATCAAGGATAACAGATTGCGTTACAAGCAGGACGACTACCGCATGTTGAACGAGTTCTACAAACAGAAGATTCAGCAAGTCCACATTGTGGGCGAATATGCCAATCTTATGGTGCGTGACTACGATGCCGCCTTGCAGTATGTGCAGGATTATTTCCAGATGGACTACAAGCGTTTCGTGTCGAAGTATTTCAAAGGCAATCGCTTGCAAGAGATAGAGCGCAATGTGACGCCTGAGAAATACCAGCAGCTTTTTGGCACTTTGTCGGAGAAACAAATGGAGATTATTTCCGACAAGGAATCACGCTGCATCGTCGTGGCAGCAGGTCCAGGCAGTGGCAAGACGAGGGTGCTGGTACACAAACTGGCCTCTCTGCTGATGCTCGAGGATGTGAAACACGAACAACTGCTCATGCTCACCTTTTCGCGTGCTGCAGCCATAGAATTCAAGCAACGACTGATGGGACTGATTGGCAATGCAGCTCATTTTGTTGAAATTAAGACCTTCCATTCCTATTGTTTCGATCTATTAGGCAGAATTGGCAATTTGGATGAAGTGAAAGATGTGGTGGCGCGTGCCGCTCAGATGATAAACGAAGGTGAAGTGGAGCCTAACCGCATAGCCAAGACCGTGCTTGTGATTGATGAGGCTCAGGATATGAGCGACGAGGAGTATGCGCTTGTACGCGCCTTGATGACCGCCAACGAGGAAATGCGCGTGATTGCTGTGGGCGACGACGACCAGAATATCTTTGAGTTCCGTGGATCCGACTCCAAATACATGGCGCAGTTGCTGAAAGATTCGGATGGACGCTTTGTTGAAATGACTGAGAATTACCGTAGTTCACGGCATGTGGTCAATTTTGCCAATGCTTTTGTCAAGGGAATCCGGGGCAGAATGAAAAACATGCCCATCGTGTCGATGAGTCAAGACGATGGCGTTGTCAGTGTGACGCATCATCAGTCGGAATGCATGTATGAACCTCTTGTAAACGAACTTGTTGAGCGATACAAAGCCACTGATTCGGGACAAAGTAAGCACTCTGTAAGCGTTCTTACACAAACAAACGAAGAAGCCGTCATCCTTGTGGCATTGTTGAGGAAATACGGACTGCAAAGCAAGCTGATTCAGAGCATGGATGGTTTCCGTTTCTGGAACATGATGGAGGTGCGTCTTTTCTTGAAATACATTGATGCCCAAACGCATACGCCACTCATTGCCGATGAGGTATGGGAAGATGCTAAACGCAGGACTTTTGCCGCATACGCCAATTCCGAAAGCCTTCATTACCTGCAACGTTGCATACAATTGTTCGAGGAAACGAACAAGATGAAATATCTGACTGATTTCAAGGAGTTTGTCTTTGAATCGTCGGTAGAGGACTTTTGTGACCTTTCGGGTGCCGATGTTGTGGTTTCGACCATACATAAGTCGAAAGGCAGGGAATTTGACGATGTCTATATGCTGATTTCCCAACCGCTTCATGTTTCAGACGATGAACTTCGCCGTTATTATGTAGGCATTACCCGAGCCAAGCAACGGCTGTTCATTCACACCAACAGTTCGATGTTTGACAAATTGCCAGCTGACAATAAGATTGCCGATCAAAACCCATACGAGATGCCCGACGAGGTTGTGCTACAGCTTTCGCACCGAGATGTGAACCTCAATTTCTTCAAACCGCGAAAGAAAGAGATTCTGGCACTGAGGGCAGGGGAGCAACTTCGTTTTGAAAATAACTGCCTCTATGAAAAAAAGACGAATCTTTCAGTCTGTCAGTTGTCGCAGAAGATGCAAAACGGCCTAAGCCTTTGGGCAGAAAAGAATTATCATGTCAGCGCAGCAACCATCCGTTTCATCGTGGCTTGGCGCCCGAAGGATGCCCCGAAAAACGAGGAGGAACATGCTGTTTTGCTGGTCGATTTGGTGCTGAGGAAGGAATAGTTAATCGTTTAATTCAAGAGACAATAAACAGCGTAGCCGATAAGAAACAATATGACTCCAATGACGCTTAGGACAAGGATGACAGTCAGTGTGCCAATGTAGATGCAGGCGGCAATCCTGAAGAAGCGTTCCGAAAAGGGTTTAGGGTCGTTTTTGATTTTACCGGCTTTGTAACGCTTTGAGTAATAGACAGCTTGGAATATTCCGATGACAGCCAATGCGATGCAAGCTGAAAAGATGACCTTGTAAAGTGTTGAATGAGTGTCGAGTAGCAAGAATGATGGAACCCAAATAAACAGACTCCAACAGAAGGTCATTTGACCGACCAAAGACTCGAAACCGCCATTCGGTTCCGGATATTTGGGGTTCTTTTTGTGGAACTGCATGATTTGATAGGTCATCTGCTCGAAAAATTTCATGGCTCATTGCGATTTGGCGCAAAGATAGTGCTTTTCATCCTATTCCTTCGATTTTCTTCCGATAATCCTGGATGTCGAGAATCAAGCCGTCAATGATTGAGAGTTTCTGCTCTTTTGAATAGTCATCGTCAAGGGAATAATCGAGCAAATCGGTGATGGAGAATTCAATTGGATAATCCTTTTTTAAGGGAAATAACACGAAATAAAAATCCCTACCAATTTCTGTGTCCATAATGATAAGGGGACTTCTATTTTTAGCATTTTTGCGCCATTCCTCTGAACTTCGTGTAGTCCG
>CALBNP010000175.1 GCA_937896505.1 uncultured Bacteroidales bacterium
GCTTCGGCTGGAGTCTGGAACAGAGGTCCCATATCGACATCGAAACCTATGTCGGCATAACCTGTAGCAACAACCTTAGCGCCACGGTCGTGACCATCCTGACCCATCTTGGCAATCATGATGCGCGGACGGCGGCCTTCCATCTTGGCAAATTCATCAGCCTTGGCAACGGCTTCGGCAAATTTTGCATCGTCTTTTGTTTCCATAGAATAAACACCTGAAATTGAACGGATAACTGCTTTGTAACGGCCAGCGACCTTTTCGCATGCCATGGAGATTTCGCCCAAGGTGGCGCGGCACTTGGCAGCCTCGACAGCGAGAGCCAGCAAGTTGCCTTCGCCGGTCTCAGCCGACTTGGTGATGGCATCCAGGCAACGCTGCACATCGGCTTCGTTGCGGTTGGCGCGGAGTTGCTGCAAACGCTTGATTTGAGCGTCGCGCACGGCGGTGTTATCGACTTCGAGGGTTTCGATTGGGTCTTCGTGGTCGAGGCGGTACTTGTTGATACCGACGATGATTTCACGGCCTGAGTCAATCTTAGCCTGCTTGCGGGCAGCGGCTTCTTCGATACGCATCTTCGGCAGACCCGTTTCGATGGCCTTTGCCATACCGCCCATGGCTTCGATTTCCATGATGTGACCCCAAGCGCGTTCGGCGATTTCCTTAGTGAGCGATTCAACGTAATAGGAACCAGCCCATGGGTCAACGACGCGGCAGACGTTGGTTTCTTCCTGGATGTAAATCTGGGTGTTACGGGCAATACGAGCCGAGAAGTCGGTTGGCAAAGCGATGGCTTCGTCCAAAGCGTTGGTGTGCAGCGACTGGGTGTGACCCAAGGCAGCGCCCATAGCTTCGACGCAAGTACGAGCCACGTTGTTGAATGGATCCTGTTCGGTCAGCGACCAACCTGAAGTCTGGGTATGTGTACGCAGTGCCAGTGATTTAGGATTCTTCGGGTTGAAGGTCTTCACAATCTTGGCCCACAGCATACGGGCGGCACGCATCTTTGCGATCTCCATGAAATGGTTCATGCCCGAGCACCAGAAGAATGACAGACGCGGTGCAAAAGCATCGATGTCCAGGCCAGCCTTGACGCCTGTGCGGAGGTAATCCCAACCGTCGGCCAAGGTGTAAGCCATTTCGATGTCGGAGGTTGCACCGGCTTCCTGCATGTGGTAACCGGAGATGGAGATGGAATTGAACTTCGGCATGTTTTGGGAAGTGAACTCAAAAATGTCGGCGATGATACGCATCGAGAACTCTGGTGGATAAATATAGGTGTTACGCACCATGAATTCCTTCAGGATGTCGTTCTGGATGGTACCTTGCAGTTCTTCGTATTTTGCGCCCTGTTCCAAAGCCGTGACGATGTAGAAAGCCAGAATTGGCAGAACGGCACCGTTCATGGTCATTGAAACGGACATTTGGTTCAGCGGGATTTGGTCGAACAAGACCTTCATGTCTTCAACCGAGCAGATGCTCACGCCAGCCTTACCCACATCGCCCATCACGCGCTCGTGGTCGGCATCGTAGCCACGGTGAGTAGCCAAGTCGAAAGCGACTGACAGGCCCTTCTGACCAGCGGCGAGGTTGCGGCGATAGAAAGCGTTTGATTCTTCGGCGGTGGAGAAACCGGCATACTGACGGATGGTCCAAGGACGCATCACATACATGGTTGAATAAGGTCCACGGAGGTTAGGAGCGATACCGGCAGCATAGTTCAGGTGTTCCATGCCTTCGAGGTCTTTCTCGGTGTAGGCAGGCTTCACCATGATGTGTTCGGCAGTTTCCCAATTTTCGCCCTGTGGGCAAGTTGCATTGTTTTCAGGTACAACGTTAAGGTTGATGTCTTTATAATTTGGTTTCATCTTACTTTTCCTTTCTTAATTTGGATTGCGGGATTTCGGGAATGCGAGGTTTCGGGATTTGGACAATTCTAAACTTTCCATTTTCTGGACGCAAGCATTGCGTCCCTACTTTCCACTTTCCACTCTATCACTTTCCCTTTTCTCTTTATTTTGTTATACCTAATTTTTGTTGGAATTCCTGTAAAGTCTCGAGGACGTTGCTCTTCACATGGATGAAATACTGCAAGCCAGCTTCTTTCAGCACATCGGCGGTGCCGGCCGGATTACCAGCCAAAACCACGATGGTGTCGTTCTTCAGGGCTTCGTAAATCTTGAGGGCATTGCCTTCGCCGTATTCTTCATCCGACGAGCAGATGACCACGATTTCAGGCTTCACTTCGCGAGCGGCAGCTATGCCTTCGTCCAAAGTCTTGAAACCAGCGTTATCGACGACTTGGAAGCCAGCGCAAGCAAAGAAGTTGGAAGCAAAGTTGGAACGAGCCTTCAACATGGCGAGGTTGCCGTAGGTGAACATCCATGCAACCGGGCGTTTGTGATTCTGAGTATAGACATCGGTAGCATAGCGCAACTGTTCAAACTGCTGGGCAGCGCGGAAGGTCACGATGGTCTCGATTTCAGCCTTTTCTTCACGACGGTCGTTGGCTTCGAAGACCCATGCTTCGGGAGCGAATTTCATCGTTTCGGTGAAGTTCGGGAACTGGTTGGTGCCGAGGATGGTTTCGCGACGTGTAGCCACATTGCTGAACTTCTTGGCAGCGCTTTCCTTGATGAAGCCTTGAATCATGCCCTTGCGGACTGCGGCGAGATAACCGCCTTCGTCCTGAATCTTGTTGAACAAGTCCCAAGCGGCCTTTGCGATGGAATCGGTGAGGTTTTCAATGTAATATGAACCTGCGGCCGGGTCGGCAACCTTGTCGAAATGAGCTTCTTCCTTCAGGATGAGCTGTTGGTTGCGTGAGATACGGTTGGCGAAATCAGTAGGATTTTCAAATGGCGTATCGAATGGAGTGACGCAGAATGAATCGACACCGCCGAGGACAGCCGACATGGTGCTGGTGGTAGTTCTCAGCATGTTGACGTAAGCATCATACAGGCTCATGCCGATTTCAGCATTGCAAGCGTGGATGTGCATCTTGGCGTTTTCTTCCTTGCCGCCGTAAGCCTTCACGATGTTGGCCCACAGATAACGGTAAGCGCGCATCTTGGCCAGTTCCATGAAGTAATTCTGACCGACAGCCACGTTGAAACGCATCTTTGGAGCGATTTC
>CALBNP010000176.1 GCA_937896505.1 uncultured Bacteroidales bacterium
CGCTGGGCTGCTGCATGATGCGGAAGGCGTCGCTTTTGCCCGCCCAGTTGAGCACATAACGCTCGTTGCTGAAATTCACTTCCTCGCCCAATGTGGCTTTCAGTTTCTCCCAGTCGATTTTGCCTTCGGCAAAGGCTTCGGGAATCAGGGCTTGGAGAGCCTCAAGGCGTTCTTTCAAAGGTGTTTGGGAATATCCGTCCATATTTCGATAATTGTCCGCCATGATAAATATCTGTTATTCAATATATTCTTTTCAGTTTTTCCTGCACTTCAGAAATTAATCTTGCAAAAGTAGTATTTTTTTGGGTTTTTGTCTATTTTTGTCCCACAAATTTTAGTCCTATGAAAAAGTTATTTTTATCTATCATTTTTGCGTTTGCAGCATTCATGCTGAACGCACAAGAAACCAAGACCTTCAACTGGGGCGGCGTTGATAGACAATATCTTGAATACGTCCCTGAAAGCTATACAGGAGAAACTCCAGCACCCGTGTTGTTCTTCCTTCACGGATTGGGCGACGACATCAACAGCAGCTTCAACAGCACCAACTTCAAGCAGATAGCCGATGAAAAAGGTTGGATTCTCGTGTATCCTCAAGCCTTGGACTACACACTCACTCTTCCATACGGCATTGGCAGTTACGACTTTGGCACAGCGTGGACAGCTGGCGTTACCATCGCAGTAACATTTACTATCTATGGAATGCCCCTCACTTTCAATGTCACACTGAACGATGGCGTTGATGATTCAGGGTTCCTCAATTCACTAGTCGATGAAATGGAAAACAACTACAATGTTGATGCCGACAGTGTGTTCTTTGCAGGCTTCTCGTTAGGCGGCTTCATGTGCCACCGCATGGCCATCGAACATGGCGAACGCATCAACGGCATCGCCTCAATAAGTGGATTGGTTGGAACGGATATGGAAAACCTGACGCCTGCTGCCAATGTCAATATGCTTTTGGCTTTCGGAACCAACGACCAGGTAATCAGTTACGACGAAGCTACCATCACCTACAATGATTTCGGGCCTTACAATGTTGGTTTACCAGCCGAAAGTTCCGTTGAATGGTGGCGCAGTTTCAACAACTGTGATGAAGAAGCCATTTTTGAGCAATATCCTGATACCCAAAATGACGGTTTGACATTTGAAATGTATAGTTATCTGAACGGCGACATCGATTCGCGCGTTTCATTCCTGAAAGTCATCAATGGCGAACACGCTTGGTACAGCGGCAGCAATTACGATGTCGATTACGAAACCGAAATCTACCGTTTCTTCACCAACACCTTGGATGTTACCGATGTCGATGAAAACGTATGCAACATGATGAGCGTTTATCCGAATCCTGCCAACAATTTCATTTACATTGATTTAGATAAACCTTCCGAAATCCATGTTTCCGATCTTCTTGGAAACGAAGTGCTGCATACCATCGCAAACGGAAAGGTTGACGTTTCGTCATTGACAAATGGAATTTATTTCCTGAAGGCTGATGGAAAGTTTGCTAAATTAGTAGTTGAGAAATAATTATGTTAATATTTCGGACACACGCGGTGCGTCCTTACAAAAAACGCTAGACACATGATTTGTCCAGCGTTTTTTTATGGTTCATAGGTTTTTGTTCGTGAAAATCCTTACGGGTTCGGCAATTGGTCTTGAGTTGGCATAATGATGGCGCAGATGATATAGGCCAACAGGCCGCTGCCGCCAACAAGTGCAAAAATAATCCAAAGAATTCGGATTAAAGTCGGGTCTAGGTCGAAGTATTCACCGATGCCTCCGCAAACACCGCAGAGTTTTTTGTTCGCAATCGAACGATAAAGTTTCTTGTTCATTTTTTATTCGATTTATTGATTTGACACTGCAAAAGTACAATGAATCTGCGAAACGAAACAGGGTTGCAATGTTGCAACTTCGAAACAATGCGGACGAGCCGTAAGGATGTCATGCAACTTGCCAATAAATTTTAAACTAAAGTAAACATTATTTAATCAAGAGGGCGGTTTTAGGGTGCCGCCCTTTTTTGTTTGCCAATCATTTTTCACTTTTAGAAAAAAAATATACCATTCAAAAATTGTTTTTTCTACATTTGCGCTTCTATTTACGACAAACTCTAATTCATTGTATTATGTACAAAATCGAAAAACACCCTATTTTGGACATCCCGCAGGAAGACCTCGTGGAGTTCCAATATGAAGGCAAGACCGTAAAAGGTCAGCGTGGCAAGACCATTGCTGCTGCCCTTCACCAAGCTGGTTTCCCAATTCACAGCCACAGCCTCGATGGCCGCAACCGAAGCCTTGAATGTGGCATCGGCAAATGCGGCGCCTGCGAAATGCTTGTCGATGGCAAGATTCGCCGCATCTGCATCACCAAAGTCGATGGTGTGAAGGAAGTGCGCGAGATTCCAAAGGATTATCAGCCCGATGTGGAAGCCAATCCACAAAAGGAAGTCAAGATATATAAGACCACCGTGGCCATTATCGGTGCCGGCCCTGCAGGTTTGGCATGCCGCGAGAAACTCATCGAACTCGGCATCCCGAACATGGTCATCGACAACAACGCCACCATAGGCGGTCAGTTCAACATGCAGACCCACCAGTTCTTCTTCTTCGAGAAGGCAAAGAAATTCGGTGGAATGCGTGGTTTCGATATTGCCAAGACTTTGGCCGGCGACAACCGCGAAGGCATCTTGCTAAACAACACCGTGTGGGACTTGCTCGAAGGCAAACGCATTGCCCTAAAGAACATCAGCACACAGGAAATCAGTTATGTCGATGCTGAACATCTGGTTGTGGCAACAGGTGCCGTTCCGTTCATGCCGACCTTCGAAAACGACGATGTGCCTGGCGTTTACACCGCTGCTGTCTTCCAAAAGATGATGAATCAGGAACACACTTTGCTGGGCAAGAAAGTCCTCACCGTAGGTGCTGGTAACATCGGTTATCTGACCTCATACCAAGGTATGCAGGCTGGCGCAACCATCAAGGCCATCATCGAAGGCATGGACCACGAAGGCGGTTTCCCAGTTCAGGCCAACCGTGTGCGCCGTCTCGGCATCCCGATTATGACTTCACACGTTTTGCTGAAAGCCATTCCGAATGAGGATTACAGCGGTATCAAAGGTGCTGTCATTGCCGAATGTCAGAACTTCAAGCCAATTCCAGGCACTGAAAAAATCATTGATGACATCGACATCATCAATATTTGCACTGGCTTGATTCCTGACGACCAATTGCTTACCAAAGGCAAGCAGGTATTTGGCCTGAACACTTACGGTTGCGGCGATGCCATCCGCATTGGTGAAGGCACAAGCGCCGTGTTGCGCGGCAAGCAGGCTGCTTTCGAAGTGGCTCAGAACCTTGGCATCCGCTTCAATTATGACGAATATCTTGAAATTTCAAGACAATATATCGACTCTCAACAGCGTCCGGTGCGCGTGCTCGAAAAGCCGAATCTGCCCGACCACGACCGCATGTTTGCAAAGCCGTTTGTCCAACTTGACTGCCTCTATGGTTTTGCCTGCAACCCTTGCTCGTTCTCTTGCCCGCAAGGTGCCATCACCAAGGCAAGCACCAATGTCACGCCTATCGTCGATTACACGAAGTGCATCGGCTGCATGCAGTGCGTCAACCATTGCCCAGGCTTGGCCATTTTCGGTTACGATTTGAACAAGAATACACTCTTCCTGCCTGTCGAATACGAAGTTGAAGAAGGCAAGGAAGTCTTCCTGATTGACAACAACGGCAAGAAGGTTGGCGAAGGCGTGATTGAAAAGGTCTTGAAGAAGGATAACAAGACCAATGTCGTCCGTGTGAAAGCCACCACCATTAGTGGTGAAGAACTGGTTGCCGCCCGTGGCTTCATCTTAAAGGAAAGATATCCGAAACCATTGGAATTCAAGCCGGTTCACGATGTGGAAAGCGAAACTTACGTCTGCCACTGCGAAGACATCGATCTGAAGACCATCCTTGATGTCATTGGCGACCGCAAATACATTTCCGTTGACGAACTGAAACACATCACCCGTATGGGTATGGGTCCTTGCCGTGGCAAGCGCTGCGTGCCGAGAGCCAAGCAGATTTTGCGTTCGTATGGCATTGAAGTCATCGGCGATTCGTCACCGCGCGCTCCTTTGGCAAGTCAGGTGAACCTTGGCGATGTCTATAATCCTAATGCCAAGGAAGTCTATGTTTTCCCGACTAACAACGATGTCAAGAAGGAAACGGTCGAAGTGCTGATTGCCGGTGGCGGTATTGCCGGTAGCGGTGCCTTCCGTTATTTTGCCGAAGCAGGCAAGAAACCTGTTTTGGTCAACTACGACAGAGGTTCGTCATGGCGTTGCATCGGCGGTGGCCGTCCTGCTTTCTCCAACCCTGACATTTCCGATATTGCCAACCATAACCTTGAGATATTCAAGGAAATACAGGCCGTTCACAACATCAATTTCAAGATGACGCGCTATGTAAACCTCGTTCACGACGATGCAACCTACAAGGCTTTGGATGCTTCACGCGCCTGGAGCGATGCCTACATGATTGACAAGAAGGATTTCCGCAACGAGATTTCGTCCTTGTGGAACATGGACAGCAATGTCTATTCGCACGCCTTGATTTCGAACGACTGCTGGCAGGCAACGCCAGGCCGCACCATCGATTTCATCCGTGGCATCGCCATCCAAAATGGTGGCCGTCTGATGGAAGACTGCGAACTGCTTTCGGTGAGCAAGCAAGGTGGCAAATATTTCGCTTTGGTCCGCACCCACGACAAGCAGTACATCGAATTCTGCTGCGACCATTTCGTCAATGCAATGGGTTGGGGCGCTGAAAAGTTCACCGACATGTTGGGCATCGATACGCAGATGTATCCTGTCAAACACCAAGCTTTCATCACACGCCGTTTGCCGAATATGGGCGTCAAGGGCGATTCGTTGGATATGATTATCGACCGCCGTCACTACAAAGGCTTCTCAGCCGTTTACGGACAGCAGTTCCTGCACACCGGACAAATCATCGGTTGCGCTTCGCCTGACTGCGACGCCTTCGAAGCACGCCAGAACCTGAAATATAACAGCAAGGAATTCCTGCAGGTGGTGAGCGAAGTCTTCGTCGACTGGATTCCAAACCTCGCATCCGTTGGTTTCCACGCCGTTTGGTCGGGCTACTACATGGAGCCTCGCTACATCGTTGATCCGGAAGTCGGTATGCTGACAGGCTTGCGCGGCCACGGCTTCATGCTCGGTCAGTATCTTGCCAAGATTTATGTAGATAAATACCTTGGCAAGCCTGTTCCAGGCTACATGAAGGATCTTGCTTTGAGCGGCAAAGGCTTGAGCGAGAACGCTTTCAAATAAGAATTACTAATTTGCACAAACGAATGAAGCCCGGGAATTTTCTCGGGCTTCGTTTTATTTAGGCACTTATTTACCTGTTGGCACAAACAAAAACACGAAAAACACTTTGCCATCAATCAATTGTCCAGTAGGCGGACTTCCGCTTTGCGTCATTGCGAGCGTAGCGAAGCAAACTATACAAGGAGTATTATAGAACGCCGTCTAGATTGCTTCGTCGTTCCTCCTCGCAATGACATTTCATGTCTGTTCTTTGGTGGCTTTCTGCCTGGATTGCTTCGTCGTTCCTCCTCGCAATGACGCGATGCGTCTGTTCTTTGGAAGATTTTTTGTGTTTTTGTCAATGAAATCCATTTTTTGGCAGCGGGAGGAAAGTTGCAACCCCTTTTTGTGCCATCAGATATATAGTTTCCTTTATTTATAGTTTTGACACTCTGAATATTACCATCAATCTATTTCATCATCTTTTTTACGTCACGCAAAAAGCATGATGTTTTTTACATGATAATATATAAAGACACAAAAAAACCCGAGAGAAATCTCACGGGCTTTCCTACAGTTGTTCTGAATTTGCTCTTTATTCTTCTGCTTGTGGCTCAGCTTGTGCTTCAGCTGGCATTTCAGCAGCAGGAACTTCCATTGCTGGAGCTGAAGGCATGGCGTTTTCGATTTGCTCACGCATCTCTGAATCATAACCATCGCTGGTTTTGACATTCTTAGGGATGGTGATGCTCGAAATCAAGCAAAGAACCACCAGCACAGCTGCCATTGTCCATGTTGCCTTTTCAAGGAAATCGGTCGTTTGACGAACACCCATAACTTGGTTGGCACCACCGAAGTTGGAAACCAGACCTCCGCCTTTTGAGTTCTGAACCAGAACGATCAATCCTAACAACACGCTGACAACCAGGATTAAAATCACTACTAATGTGTACATAACTAATTATTTAATGTTTGACTTTTTATGCGTTCAATTTGGACTGCAAAATTACTACTTTTTTCTGGATATTTCAAGATTAATTTTTCATATATTGAAATTGCCTTCTCGGAATAGCCTTGTTTCTCATAAATCTTGGCCAAAGTTTCGCTCACGATGTTCTCTTGGTCGATGATGCTATTTTGCGCTACCGAGATAGGATTAAAGAACTCAGCCTTGGGTCGCGAAATACTCGGATTTTCTGCTATAAACTTATCAATAAGTTCCTTACGCGAGAGTTTCTTAGGCTGACCTTCATTATTTTCCTTGCGCTGCTTTTCTTCTTCAATCTCTTTCAGGCGATTGGCGATAATGGCTTTCAGCTCGTCAAGCGACTTGCGTTTTTCTTCCAGCAAAGCCATCTCGGCCGATAGTTCTTCGTGGCTCCCGCTGAGGTCGATTTCAGGAATGATGAAAACCTTTTCGTGTATGATGGCTCCATCGTTGGCTTCTTCCGCCACGTCGATGACTTCTGCAGAAGTAAAAAACTCATCTTTTGGCCTGAACTCATCTGGCAATTGCGGTTCTCTTTGACAATTTTCGATTCGGCGCTTGGCAATGAGTGAAAACAGCCTCAGCTTGTCGCGGTTCGGCATAATGCTGGCCGCCAAGCGTAGTTGCTGCTCATATTCAGGATGGTTTTCGTTCTGATAGGCGATGGCCAACAATGCCTGACCGATGGCAAAATAAGGATACCTTTCCGTCAAAGTCTTCACCTCATCGACAGCAGCACCCTTCAATGTCTCCGGTTGATTGATATATCCTATTAATGTACTTGTTTCCAATGTGTTATATGTTGTTCAAAATTGCTTAAGTGTCCTAAATGGTTATCAGTTTCTTCAAAAGTTCAAAATTATTCAAAAAGTCTAATTGTCCCAAAGTCTAATGTCCAAATGTCTAATTGTCTAATTGTCCCCAAGTCCACATCACCAATTCACCAATGCCTTGTTGAAAATATCCTCCACAAGCGCCTCGATGATCGTTGCCGAAAGGCTTTCCTGCACGGCATTCAAATCCTGGTCGCTGGGGTAATCCTCATATCTCGAAAATGAGCTTTCAAAATCCTTTGTATCGTCTATACTATTTGAAAACCTGACATTTACGGTAATCGTAAGTCGGTTCATAGCTGCTGTTTGTCCCGCCGTGATGGCGATTGGCGTAGTCTGATAGTTTGTGATTTCGCCTTCAAAAGCGAGGTCGCCACCTTCTTCAACCATATCAAGCGGGGTCTGGTTCATCATCGCATCGCGCAACGCCGTCGTGAATTCATTGCTCAACGTCGGGCTGACGAGCTGTGCGTGATTGGGGAAATACTGGACCGAAATAGTTTTCGCTTCAGCAGGAATGGAAGCCCCCGAAAAGGAATAAATGCCGCAACCTTGGCAAACAACCGCCAAGACGATGCAAACCATTGCTATGAGACTCGATGATTTCATTGTATCAGCTTTCAAGTATTTCAATTCTAAATTAAATTCGTTGTATCTTCGATTTCTTAATTCATTTACACCGCCCCTTCGACTTGCTTCGGCTCCGCTCAGCAGCCACCGCTCAGGGAGCTAATTCACTCATCACCAATAACCATTCACCTTCCCCCTTTCACCAAATACCAATCCACCCACGAGTCCATCTGACTGGCAGAATTGGGTCGCAAAACAATTTTTCGTTCATTATCAAGCAAATAGAATGTCGGTGTAGCAAAAACATGATATTTTTCTACTATCGGGCTGTCCCATTTCCGAAAATCGCAAAGGCTGACGAAAGGGAAAATCTCCGTGAAATTCCTGAACGCGGTTTCATCTTCGTCGAGCGAAACGAAAACGACTTCAACGCCTTGCGATTTCCATTTTCCGTAGAGATTGGTCACCTGCAACAGCTCCTGCGGGCATTGCGGGCACCAACTGGCACCGAAAACCAAAAGGACATATTGACTTGAGATTTCGGAAAGTTTCTTAGGAACTTTCGCATAGTTTGGAGCAACCACCTCCGACTTGAAACTGAAATCAGGAGCCACGTTGCCAACCTTCATGGAACGGTAGCTTTCCAACTGCGCGGCAAAATCGTTGTTGAGCGTACAACCTTGCTCGTTCAGCAGTCTCAAAGCCAAATATTCCGACGCGCCAAAAAGGCTACGCTTTTCCAGGAACTTGAACAAATACTCGCTGACTGCATTCAGTTTTGCCTCGTCTTTCAACAGATTGTCAACCACGCAGTCGATGGAAATGTTCATTTCTTCATACACCGAATCCAAGACTTGTCCGCTGTTTTCGATGAGCCAGAAATGATTTTCGATGAGCAATTTCAGCAAGCCGCTCTTTTGCAGACGGTTGTCGCAATAATCAATATTTCGCAAGGCCGTCAAGATTTCAGGAATCTCATCGGTTCGGTATTGCGCAATGGCGGGAACCGAGCTGACCAACTTTCGCATGGGCAAATACCAACCAATGTAATCGTCGCTAAAGGTATTGAAAATCAAGAATTTCTCTTCTTCTCCCTTTATTTCCGCTTGTGCCCAAATAATGGCTTGCTTTATGTCCTTGCACTTTGCAAAAATGGCATTCTCCTCATAGAGTTGTTCCAGAAAGCTCCATGCATTCAGGGCTTCTTCACGAACTGGATGTTCGGTGGCATACTGCGCAAAAACCTGATTTTGTCGGCCGTTGACGATTTCGACATTTTCCGTATCAGCAAAGTTTTTGCCATTCAACTGCAAGTTTTCATTTTCGGCCAAGACGACTAAAAACGTTTGGTTGTTTTCTGATGAAAGCATTGCCATGCCACAATCTTTTTCGCCGAAAGAAAGGCTGAAAGTGCCTTCGGCATTGGTGGTCGTGCTATTAATAATATATGTGTCAAAGCCGGAAAAACCGACAAGACTGATTTCCTGTCCGGTATAATCCGAAAACACGCCCGTGACGGTGTTTTGTGCAAACATCGTCGACGTGACGAACAAGACAATACCGATTAGAAATGCTTTTTTCAAATTGTGATAATTATTTGGGATCATGTAGAGACGTAGCGCGCTACGTCTCTACAACATGACCAATCAATCCTTAATGCAGCGGACGGAATAACCGTAAGCGCGATATGGTGAATAGAATTCAGCGTGAGCGGCATCGAAATTCAGGCGCGAAGCCTTGGTGCCATCGACGGTGCTGGTCCAGTAGTAACCATTGCTACCTGGGAGGACGAAAGCGCCATTGTTAGCCTCCGAATAGTGGCGACCACCGGCGCAAGGCAGCTTGAGAACTGACTCGAAAGCACCATTCAAATCCATGCTGCTCCAAGTGTTGCGTTCAGCGGTCCATTCGGCCTCGGTAGGGACACGGAAACCTTCTGGGCACGGATTGTTGATGCCGTTGACGCCTTGCCAAAGGTTATCGTTCTGTGTGCTACGCCAATCGTGAGGACTGTAAGTTGTCAAAATGAAATTGCCGTGGCCTGGGTTGTCGCCGTCGCTCAAAGTGGTGGTGCAGAACGAACTTCTCTCCTGGTGACCATCGTTGCCGCGGCCCCATTGGTACAAGTAGCCGTAGGAACTCAAATCATCAATGCTGGTTGCCACTTGCGAAGCGCCAAGGTTGCGGTCCATCCATTCGGCACCTGTGATTGGATTGATGACCGTGGTAACTTCACCCGAGCCACCGACCCATGTAGGAACGCCGTTGACTATTGTCAAGGTTGCGCCTTCGTCGCCAGCAGGAACGACGACCCATTGAGAACCATTCCAATACTGCATGTCGCCTGAATGATTACCAGCAGGGACGTTGCCAGCATACAAGGCGTAAGGAACGCTCATCAACTGGGTAGTACCTGAAATCGTGTAATTATTATAAGGTGCTTCAATAGCGGTCTCCATCTTTACGAAATAAGGGCCGTCAGCCCAATTGATGGCTGCAAAGTTGCCCGAAACGACCGTACCAGCGCCAATCTCGATGCTTGCCAAACCATTTGCGTTGGTAGTTGGAGTTTGCGTCTCGACATAGACAGCCGAACCGCTTGCCGAACCTTGCAGAATGCTAATCTGCATTCCAATTTGCGAACTCACGACTAATTCATTGGCGCTGTTGCGGACAACAGCCTGATAACTCATTTTCTGAGGTGCTTGGGCAAAAACCTGCATTGCCACCAATGCAATTGCCAAAACTGATAGTATTCTTTTCATGTTGATTTCTCCTTATTTTTTAATGATTTTAAATGATTTTACTGTTTCGTTTCCTTGGTTGACTTTCACGAAATAAGTGGCCGGAACCAAATCTTGCATATCAATACTCGTCTGATTTGCAACGACTTTTCCTGATTTCAGAAGTCTTCCGCTCATGTCGAACAACTGGTATGACAAATCGGATATTTCGTCCGAGGTTGTCAAGCAGAGATAATCCGTTGAAGGATTGGGATAGACCGACAAGCTGATGTTTTCGGCTTGTTCAGCGACCGACAGCACTGAGATTTCGTAAGGCTGTTGCACGCCTTCCGTCACGGAGCCATTAGGTCCTACATTGGTACTGAAAGCCATTTGGCCGACGGAAAAACTCACCGAGCCGCCATCGCCCATGGCATTGCCACCTGCAGCATTCACGCTGACTTGAGCCTGTAATCCGAACGACACAAACAACAATGTCAGCAAAACGCTAATTTTCAAATGTTTGTATAGCATTTGACCTCCTTTTTTATTGTTATGATTCTAATTGATATTCCTTAATCTTTCTATAAAGTGTCCTTTCGCTGATGCCTAATTCCTTGGCGGCTTCCTTGCGGTGACCCTTATATTTATCCAATGCCTTGATTATCATCTCCTTTTCGATTTGCATCAAAGAAAGGCTCTCGGTTTTAGACATGGCATTTTCCTCATTGGAAAGGATTTCCATACACCCTTGTTCAATATCTTCCGGCTCGTCCTCGCTGACGCGCGACACGACAGTATCACCAACAAGCGCCACCGTCGAAGCTACAGTATAATTCTGCTCCGGCTGCTGCCCATTCATCAGATGGTTGACCGTGTTACGCAATTCGGCGATGTCTTTCTTCATGTCGAAAAGCACACGATAAAGAATGTCGCGTTCCGACAAGCCTTCCGTCGATTCGTCTCTCGGGAGCAGGACCAAAGAAGTTGAAATTCTGTTGGGCAAATATTTCTCCAAGACTTCAGCCGTGATGACACGCTCCTTCTCGATGATGGAAATCTGGTCGGTGATGTTTTTCAGCTGACGGATATTGCCGTCCCAACGATAGGATTCCAGCACTTTCACTGCCTCGGGTGTCAGTGAGATAGGCGTAGTATGACTAGCTTCAGCAAAATCGGAAGCGAACTTACGGAACAGCAGATGAATGTCACCCTGGCGCTCGCGCAATGCTGGAATATGAATCGGGATGGTGTTCAGGCGGTAGTACAAATCCTCGCGGAACTTTCCTTTCTCGATGGCCTCGGGCAGGTTGACATTGGTGGCAGCCACCACGCGGACATCGGTTTTCATCACCTTCGAGCCGCCGACTTTGATGTATTCGCCATTTTCCAAAACGCGAAGCAGACGCGCCTGGGTCGAAAGCGGCAATTCGCCAACTTCATCCAAAAACAAGGTGCCTTTGTCGGCAATTTCGAAATAACCTTTGCGGTCGGCGACGGCACCGGTAAAGGAACCTTTCTCGTGACCGAAAAGTTCCGAGTCGATAGTGCCTTCCGGAATAGCGCCGCAGTTGATGGCAAAATATTGTCCATGCTTGCGAGCGCTGTTCTGGTGAATGATTTTCGGAATGACATCCTTGCCCGTTCCGCTCTCGCCCGTGATGAGCACGGTGAGGTCGGTCATGGCAACCTGCGTGGCAATCTCAATGGCGTGATTCAGTTGCGGATCGTTGCCGATGATGCCAGCGTTTCTTTTTATCGATTGAACGTCCATATCAGTTTTTGGTTGTTGGTTCTTATCTTAAAACTGCATTCAATTGTTGTTCAAGTGCGCCTTGAATCTTGCTCATGGTCTTTTCTATCACCTTGTCGGTCAAGGTGGTGGTGGTTGACATCAGGACAAAGCTCATGGCATATTGTTTCTTGCCTTCCGGAATCTTTTCGCCTTCGTAAACATCGAAGAGGCTCATCGACTGCAGTATTTTGTTTTCGGCCTTCATGGCGACTTTCTTCACTTCGTCGAAATTGACATTCTTGTCGAAAATCATGGCGAGGTCGCGGCGGACTGATGGGAATTTTGGCAGTGCGACAAACTGGATTTCAGCGGCCTTGGCAATGCTTTGCAACATCATTGTCCAGTTGAAGGTGGCATAGAAGACATCTTTCTTCACATCGAATTGTTTCAAGGTCTTCTTGCTGAGTTTGCCGAAGGTCACAATCTCTTGACCGTCAATCATATAAACGGTTGAATAATCGAAATGAGGCAACGTGCCTTCATTGACTTCGATGGCGTTGAGGTCGAATTTCATGTGCTGGAGAACGCTCATCACATATTGTTTCAAATCGAAGAAATCAACGGCCTTGGCCTGATTGCTCCACAGTTCCTCCTGCTTGTTACCCGTGAGGAAAAGGTCGAGGCAATAGTGCTCGCTGTAAGGCGTGAGCGTGTGCTGCATATCCTGGACAGCCTTAGAATCAAAGAAATAGACGTTACCGAACTCGAAGAATTTCATGTCGTTCATCTTGCGGTTCTGGTTGAAGGCGATGGATTCGAGGCCGCCCCACATCAGGGTTTGGCGCAACACGTTGAGGTCGCTGCTCAACGGGTTCAGAATCTTCACGTTCTTGTCTTCGTCGAAAGCCTCGAAAGCGGTGCTGTAAGCGGCTTTGGTCAGCGAGTTGTTCATGATTTCGTAGAAGCCGTTGGCCACCAGCATGTCTGAAATCTTCTGCTGCAACTTGTTGGCATCAGGCTTGTTGGTGCGGCTGATGGAGGCGTTGATGCGGGTCGGAATGGCGATGTTGTCGTAACCGTAGATGCGTAGGATTTCCTCGACCACATCGGCGGGGCGGGTCACATCGACCTTGCAGGTAGGAACATTGATGAAAACGTGCTCATCGTTCTGTTCAACAACTTCACATTCAAGGCTCTTTAAGATGTTGACAGCTTGCGTTTTGTCAATTTCCTGACCGGCAACCTTGTTCAGATAAGCAAATTTCAAATCGACTTGTGCAGGCTTGAAATCACCGTTTTTCACATCCTTGATTTCGGATGAAATGGTTCCGCCAGCCAATTCCTTAATCAGCATGGCAGCGCGTTTCAGGGCGAAAATGGTGATGTTCGGGTCGGCACCGCGTTCATAACGGAAAGATGCATCGGTCTGAAGGCCATGGTATTTAGCCGTTTTACGGATGGATGTCGGGTTGAAGTAAGCGCTTTCCAAGAAGACGTTGGTGGTCTCCATCGTGACACCCGATTTTTCGCCGCCGAACACACCAGCGATGCACATGGGTTCCTCGGCATTGCAAATCATCAGGTTGGTATCGGTGAGTTTGCGCTCAATGCCGTCCAAAGTGACGAAAGGCGTGTCTTTCGGCATACATTTCACCACGATTTTCTTACCAGCGACTTTGTCGGCATCGAAAGCGTGCATCGGCTGTCCGACTTCCATCAAAACGTAGTTGGTGATATCGACAATGTTGTTGATGCTACGGATGCCAACGGCAGCGAGGCGGTTTTTCAGCCAAGCCGGCGATTCGGCAACCTTCACGCCGCTGATGGTCAGGCCTGAATAACGCGGGCAAGCAGCCGTGTTTTCAACCTCGACTTCGATATTGTTATTGTTGTTTTCAACCTTAAAATCATCGACTGAAGGGATGACAAGGTGATATTGTGTGGTCTTTTCGCGTTGGTTGAGGGCAGCCACGAGGTCGCGTGCCGAACCAATGTGTGAGGTGGCATCGGAACGGTTGGCGGTGAGGCCAATCTCGATGGTATAATCCTGTTCGACAGGGAAATAGAAAGCAGCAGGCTTGCCAACTTCATAATCATCAGGCAGCACCATGATGCCATCGTGCGAACTGCCAAGCTGCAATTCGTCTTCGGCGCAAATCATGCCTTCGGAGACTTCGCCACGGATTTTGCCTTTCTTGATGGTGAAGCTCTCGTCGCCTTTCCAAAGTTCGCAGCCGATGGTTGCCACTAAAACTTTCTGTCCGGCAGCCACATTAGGCGCACCGCACACGATGTGCAGCGGTTCGTCGCCACCACAATCGACTGTGGTGATGTGCAAATGGTCGGAATTGGGATGCTCAACGCAAGTGAGCACCTTGCCCACCACGACGCCTTTCAGCGAACCCTTGACGGATTCGAACGGGGTGAGGTCTTCAACTTCCAAGCCTGTTGATGTCAGCACTTCGCTGACCTTTTCTGCCGAATATTCGCAATTGATGTACTGTTTCAGCCAGTTATAAGAAATTTTCATTGTATGATTGTGTTTTAATTTATTTCGTTTACAAAATGGCAAAAATACGAAATTCTGCCAAAATGTCACGAAAAATTTTCATGTTCCGAAAAAATTCATTGAAATCAGGAACTTATTTTGTCTAGACAGCTCAACAAAACCAGCCAAACATCAACATTAATTACATCAAATTTCGGTTTCAGAACCATGTTTTGATGTAGGTACGGAAATAATGACTATATTTGCGCCCAAATACATTAATGAAGATGACTGACACTGAAACAACACTTTTTGAATCAAATTCGGCTGGATTCACCGAGATAAAGCCCTATTACGCCTCACAACACGGATGCAGCCGCCTATTCACTGCTAATTACAACGGCAAAAAGGTGATACTGAAGACCTTGAAGGAAGAATATGCCAACGACAAGGATTGCCAGGAAGCCCTCCAAAACGAATATGACGTCACCAGCGTGCTCGACAACAAATACATCCGCAAAGCCATCGACTTCGTGACCATTGAAGGTCTCGGAAAATGCCTCGTGCTCGAATACATCGAAGGCAAGAGCCTGCTTGAGCACGTCAGAGTGGGCACACTTTCCACCAAACAGGTGAAAAACGTCATCGTGGAGGTCTGCGACGCACTTTATTACTTGCACCGCAACCGCATCGTGCACTGCAACCTGAAACCCGAGAACATCCTCGTGACCGCCAACGACTGCCGCGCCAAAATCATCGACATCGGTGTCCCGACAACCGAACCCAAAGCCGACCGCGAGCTGCTCATCAAGGAGATGGAATATGTGGCTCCCGAAATCATCAAAGGCGAAGAATACGACGCCCGCGCTGACATCTTCTCTATCGGCAAGATCATGGAGTTCATCAATGAACGCAACATCTCGGCACAATTCAACAACATCGCCACACACTGCACCCAATTCTCGCGGGAGCAGCGTTTCGACAACATCTCGGAAGTGAAGTCGGCCATCACCAAAGGGCACTCCATCATCACCCTTATCATTGCTGCCGCAATCATCGCCCTTGCCTTGGTGTCAGCTCTTGTGTTTGTCCCAAAGATTAAAGACAACATGGAAAAGGAAAAAGCCGAACGCATTGCCGTCGAATATAACCATGCCATCGAAAACATGCAGAACGAATCGGATGCGCTTTGCGCAAAATACAAGCTCACATCGATTGACCAATCCATTGCACCTGACTGGAGCGAAGACAGCCTAAGGCTCGTCCAAGACTTATTGCCATTCTACAGCATGGACGACTATCGCGCCCGTGTGTTCGATGCGCTCGAAACACAACGCAACATCATCATCGAAACCCGGCAACACGAATTCGATGCCTTGTTGCTCGAATCGTTCAAGACCGCTGACGACAGTATCGCCGTCAGCTTGCGGGAAGCCCTGACAGAACCCACCGACTCGGCACTTTTCATTGAAGCTGGAAAATGGTTCGAACAACGTAATAATTGAATTAGATTTCAGTTATCCCCTAATCAAACAGAACATCAAAGTGAGGAAAACACCTTATATATTACTCCTGAGTAGCATGTTTGGCTTGCTACTGCTTGGCAGCTGCTCGACCAAGAAGAACACCTTCACCCGACGCGCTTTCCACAACCTGACGAGTCACTACAACGTTTATTGGAATGGCGAATACAGCCTGAAAGAAGGCGACAAGAACCTGCGCGAAAGCGTGAAGGACGACTACACCAAAGTGCTGCGTGTGTATAACTACGGCACCCAAAGCGAAGGCATGGCCCTCAACTCGCAAATGGACCGCGCCCTGGAAAAGACTTCCATCTGCGTACAGAAACACTCCATGAAATTCAACAGCCGCGAGCGCGTGCGCTGGATCGACGATGCCTACCTCGTCATGGCAAAGGCACATTTCTACAAACACGACTACATCCCCGCCCGACGCACTTTCGACTTCGTGGCATCGGAATACAACTACAACGATATCTCATACGTGGCCAACATGTGGCTCATAAAAACCTACATCCAGACCGAACAATACTCGAAGGCCGTCGCACTCATCGAACAACTCCAAACCAAAGTGTCGGGACTCGAAAAATCTCCCAAAGAACTGAACGAGAATTTCGACTTCACCATCGCCGACTACTACATAGCTACCGAGGACTATGGCAATGCCATCAAATATCTGCACAACGGTATTTTGCTCAACAAAGACAGAGACTTGCGCACACGCGCCATGTTCATCCTCGGACAGATCTACATGCTGCAAAACGATGCCAACCGCGCTACCGAACAATTCAAGAAAGTGGTGAAGCGCAACCCTCCCTACGAGATGAGCTTCGAGGCCAAGATGAACATGGCCAAGATGGGCTCAAGCAGCAACGCCAAGGAACTCTACAAGATGCTGACCAAGATGCTGAACGACGCCAATAACGAAGACTACCGCGACCGCATCTACTACGCCATGGCCGAACTCGCCTTGCGCGAAGGCGACCAAGACAAAGCCTTACGATATCTGCGCAAGTCGGTGGCAGCATTCAAAGACAACAAGAGCCAGCGAACACTGTCGTCGCTCAAAGCAGCAACGATGTTTTTTGAACGCAACGATTACGAACTCGCCCAAGCCTACTACGACACCGCCGTCACCAGCATGGAAAAGGAATACAAAGGCTACGACAGCATCGTCAACCTTTCGCAAACCCTCAACGAGCTTGTTCTCCACCTCACCACCATCCGCGACCAAGACAGCCTTCTGCGCGTAGCCGCCATGGACGAGAACTCACGCAACAAAATCATCGACAAAATCATCGCTGACCTCATCGAGCAAGAAAAATATGAAGAAGAGAGACGCCAATATGAAGAGCAACTTGCCTTGATGGGCGCTGCAACTGGCGATGCGCCCAAGCCACAAGAAGAAAACGGATTGAAATCTGGTGAATCGTCGTGGTATTACTACAACCAAACCACCTTGAGCCGTGGCTACACCGAATTCTCCAAGAAATGGGGTATGCGTAAACTCGAAGACAACTGGTTCATTTCCGACAAGAAAAGCATAAGTTCGGGAATGATGGCCGAAGAAGGAAATGAGCAAGGCGATGACATGCAGAACGATACGCTAACCAGCTCGAACGACCCGCACCAAAGAGGTTACTACCTCACCGACCTTCCATTCAAGCCAGAGCAAAAAGCCGTTTGCGACAGTCTGATTAGAGAATCGCTCTACCAAGTCGGCTTCACCTATATGGACCGCTTGTCAGACTACCAACGCTCCATCGAGTCATACGAAACACTTGACAAACGCTATCCAGAAAACGAGCACGAACTGCCTTCGTGGTATGCCCTCTACAAGATGCACAACGACCTCGCCAACGAAGAGCAAGCAAGTATCTATAAGGAAAAAATCCTAAAGAAATATCCCGAATCGAGCTACGCAGAGTTCATCAAAGACCCTGACTACTACAAAAAACTGGAAGAACAGGAAAAGGAATCGTCTGACTTCTACGCCAAGACCTACGAAGCCTTCCAGCAAGGACAATTCTACCGCGTGAAGATGAACACCGAACGCGCCATGGAAATGTATGAAGCCGACACCGCCCTGATGCCGCGCTTCGTCTTCCTCAATGCCGTGGCAAGAGGCCGCCTCGAATCGATTGACACAATGGCTTTCGCGCTCTACAACCTCGTGCGCGACTATCCGACAAGCAGCATCAAGCCATACGCTTTCCAAGTGCTTGAAAACATCAATGAAGAATACAAGCTCGGTCTTGTTTTGACCGACATCGACAAAAAGGAAGGTGGCGACCAGCCAGAGGTGAAAAAAGGCACACCTTATGTGTATGAACCCGACACAGAGCACTTCGTCATGATTGTCTGCAACTCGAAACTCGTCCGTGTTGACCCATTGAAAGTGCGTATCAGCGACTTCAACAAGAAAGAACACCGCACAAAGAACTTCAACGTGAAGAGCATCATCCTCGACGACGACCGCATGATGATCACCATCGGCAATTTCGAGGGAACCAACGAAGCAGAAAACTACATCACTTCCATGTTCCTCACCGACTATGTCTTCGGCGGCATCGACCAAAGCAACTACAACATTCAACCCATCTCGATAAAGAACTATCCATTGTTCTACCAATCGAAAGACTTGGATGAATACATACAATTCATTAACGACAACAAATAAAAAATGAACATTATGGAATCAGCTGCACGCAACCTCATTGGCAATGGCACCGTCATCAAAGGCGACATCGAATGCAGCGGCGACATCCGCATAGACGGCCAACTGATTGGCTCTCTGAAATCGAACGGCAAAGTGGTCATCGGACAGACTGGCACGCTCGAAGGCGACCTGACCTGCAAGCAAGCCGACATCTCGGGCAACATCAAAGGCAACATCAAAGCCGAAGAACTCACCGCACTGAAAGCCACTTCGAAAGTCGAAGTTGACCTGGTTACCAAACAACTCCTCATCGAAGTAGGAGCACAATTCACTGGCAAGTGCACCATGACACAACAATCAACCGTGTCGATGCCTAAGCAAAAAATAGGTTGATAATCGTTTGAAAATGAGTGAAACATTACTAGAAGGACAACTCAATTACGAAGCAATAGAGAAGTTTGACCCCGAAAAACTTGCGAAACTGCAAGAACACTATGCTGCCATTCTCGAAATCTTAGGCGAAGACCCCAACCGCGAAGGTCTCGTCAAGACGCCATTGCGTGTAGCGAAATCGATGCAATTCCTTACCCAAGGTTATGCACAAGACCCGATGGAAATCCTGCTGTCGGCACGCTTCAAGGAAGACTACCGCCAGATGGTCATCGTCAAAGACATCGAAGTATATTCGCTTTGCGAGCACCACATGATTCCATTCATCGGCAAGGCACATGTGGCCTACATCCCGAATGGTTACATCACAGGCCTCAGCAAGATAGCCCGCGTCGTTGAAGCCTACTCGCGCCGTCTGCAAGTGCAAGAACGCCTCACCACACAAATCAAGAATGCCATCAACGAAGCCTTGCATCCGCTTGGCGTTGCCGTCGTCATCGAGGCAAAGCATTTGTGCATGGCCATGCGCGGTGTGCAAAAGCAAGACGCCGTGACTGTCACCAGCGACTTCATCGGTGCCTTCGAACGCGAGACTACACGGGCCGAGTTCCTGCAACTCATCGGTACAAACCTCCATTGAAACAACAAGACAAAAAACAATAATACAAGATTTTAGATATTTTTGATATGTATAAGGCATACGTTTTCCCTGGACAAGGCGCCCAATTTGTTGGAATGGGTAAAGACCTTTTTGACAAGTCGTCGAAAGCAAAAGACATGTTCCACAAAGCCAACAACATCTTGAAATTCAACATTACCGACATCATGTTTGACGGCACTGATGAAGACTTGCGTCAGACCAAAGTCACCCAACCTGCCATTTTCCTGCATTCTGTCATCTTGGCTTCGATGCTGGAAGATTTCGAGCCAAGCATGGTAGCCGGCCACTCATTAGGTGAGTTTTCAGCCCTCGTCGCCAACAAGGTTTTAACCTTCGAAGATGGTTTACGCTTGGTAAGCAAGCGTGCCCTTGCCATGCAAAAAGCCTGCGATGCACAACCAGGAACCATGGCCGCTGTGGTAGGTCTTGAAGATGAAATCGTGGAAAACACCTGCAACGGCATTAAAGAAACCGTTGTGGTTCCCGCCAACTACAATTGCCCAGGACAACTCGTCATCTCCGGCACTAAAGAAGGTATCGACCTTGTCGCGCCACTGCTCAAGGAAGCCGGAGCCAAACGCGTATTGCCGTTGAACGTCGGTGGCGCTTTCCACAGCCCGCTGATGGAACCAGCACGCATCGAACTGGCCGAAGCCATCAACGACACCAAATTCAACCAAGGCATTTGCCCTGTCTATCAAAATGTCACCGGCCAACCTGTCAACGACCCAGAAATCATCAAGAAGAACCTCGTTGCCCAACTCACCTCACCCGTGCTTTGGACACAGACCATGAAAAACATACTTGCCAATGGTGCCAAGACCATCATCGAAGTCGGCCCAGGAACCGTGCTGCAAGGTCTGTTCAAACGAGTTGGCAGAAACCTCGATTTGTCAAGCGCCACAATCTAACCATGGAAAACAAAACCAATCCTATCTATTTCGTCATCGCCGTAGCGATGGGTATGTTGCTTGTCCTATTAATTAATAAAGGTGAACAGAAAGCAAAAGTATTGCACGTTGACGGCGGCAGCAAGTTCGACGAAGTGATGTATTACATCCAAGACAACTACGTCGATTCCGTTGACTACAACAAGATAGAAACCGATGCCATCGTTGCCATGATTGACGAACTTGACCCGCACAGCAACTACATTTCGGTGGAGGAATTCAACGAAGTGAACGACCCGTTGTTAGGCAGTTTCGAAGGCATTGGCGTACAATTCAGGCTTGAGAAAGACACCATCGCCATTGTGCAAGTCATCAAAGATGGACCTTCCGAAAAAGTCGGCCTCATGGCTGGCGACCGCATCATCTATGTTGACGACACCATAGTAGCAAACCAAAAGCTGAAAAACGAGGACGTAATTCGCAAACTGAAAGGACCGAAAGGCACCAAAGTGAAAGTGAAAGTCAAACGTCGTGGCGTGGAAGGTCTCACCGACTACACCATCGTCCGTGACGTGATACCCACCTACAGTGTCGATGTCGCGTATATGCTCAACGATGAAATCGGTTACCTGAAACTCAGCAAGTTTTCGGCTACCACCTACGATGAATTCAAGAGCAGCATCAAAAAGCTGAATCGTGCAGGCATGAAGAAGCTCATCTTCGACCTTCGTGGCAATGGCGGAGGCTACCTCTCAGCCGCCGTTGAGATTGCCGACGAGTTTCTGCCCAAAGGCAGCCTCATCGTATATACCGAAGGCCGCAACCGTCCAGCCTACTACATGAACGCCCGTCGCCACGGCATGCTCGAAGACATTCCAGTGGCTGTGCTCATCGACGACGAATCGGCCAGCGCAAGCGAAATCGTGGCCGGAGCCTTGCAGGACAACGACCGCGGCACCATCATTGGTCGTCGCTCGTTCGGCAAAGGTCTGGTGCAAGAACAAATCATGCTCAGCGACAACTCCGCCTTGCGCCTGACGGTGGCCAAATACCACACACCCACAGGACGCTGCATCCAAAAGCCTTTCAACGGTGACCGCGAAAGCTATCTTTACGAGTCGTATGACCGCTGGGTAAGCGGCGAGATGTACAGTGCCGACAGCATTCACTTCGCTGATTCACTGAAATATACCACACCTAAAGGAAAGACCGTATATGGCGGCGGCGGCATCATGCCCGACATCTACGTGCCTTTGGTCAACGACAGCACGGAATATTTCTTCAACCGCATCGTGAACCTCGGCATCCTTTACGAATATGCCTTCAACTATTCTGACACACACCGCAAGGAATTGCAGCAATACAAGACCGTTGAACAATTCAAGCAATCGTTCCGCATCACCGACGCCATGTTCAACGAACTCATTCAGTTGGCTGAAAAGAAAGGTATCAAAGGAAATGACGAAGAAAAGCAGGTGGCACGCCGCGAATCAAACATTCTGATGAAAGCTTATATCGGTCGCGACTTGTTTGACGACGAAGGCTTCTATCCTATCTACCAAGATATGGACGAAATACTTCAGAAAGCACTCGAAGTGCTTTGATTCATTGCCAATTCGGCTTCCGCTTCTCGAAAAAGGCGCTCATGCCTTCCTGACCCGCTTCAGAAATGCGTTGCTCGGCAATGATTTCAGAAGTACGGCAAAAAATGGCATCGTATGGATTACTGAAACCACCCACCATGCGAAGCAGATTCTTGCATTCGGCCACCGCAACAGGCGATGCTTGCAGGAAATGTTCAACATAACGGCGCTCTACATTAATCAGTTCCGGCTGTTCGGCAACGGCATTCACCAACTTGCACTCCTTGGCTTCCAAAGCTGAGAAACGTCTGCCCGTAAGCATCAAATCACGAGCGGCGGCATTACCAATCTTCTGCACCACAAAAGGCGAAATGGTGGCTGGCGTAATGCCTAACCTCACCTCAGAAAACGCAAATTTAGTGTTCGTTTCGGCAATCACCACATCAGCGGCAGCTACAATTCCGTTAGCGCCACCCATGCAAGCCCCATGAACCACAACCACTACCGCCTTGTTGCAGAAATAAATAGTACGGAATAATTTCGACAAACGCTCAGCGTCGGCCACATTTTCACCACGGCTGAACGAAGCCATCTCCTTCATATAATTCAGGTCAGCACCAGCGCAAAACGCGGCGCCGTTGCCCTTTAAGATAATCACACGAATATCGTCGCGGCTATTGAGCCAATCGAAAACCTCAGTCAGTTCTCGAATCATTTCGGCATTCATGGCATTACGCACCTCGGGACGGTCGAGATTAATCCAAGCCATGCTTTCGCCTAATTGTATTTTCAGCGTCTTGAAATCCATAATCGAAACTTTTGTAGTGCAATATTCGTGAATTTTTGTCAATTTGGCACTTATTTTCAGAAAAAAGCGTTTCCTTTGCAATCGGAATGATATTTGATAGGAGCATTGCACCTTATTAAACCTGACAATTCATAAAACAGAAGACAAGAAATGGACGAAGAAAATTTCAGTAACGAACTCGAAAACATACTCAACAAAATCAAGCAGATGATTGAAAATCAGGATTTTGATAACATGCCTAATGTCGATCCTGAGCAACTCGAACAACTCAAGATGTTCATGTCGCAATTCGACGAAATGAAAGACGAACTGAAAGTTGAGATTTTCAAACTCGATCCGTTCACCAAGCAATTGGTTTCGGCATTCATGGGGAAACTCGGCAATATGGATTTCCAGACCAGCAATCCTGCCAAGCCAGTAACTCCTGAAACAGTGCCCAACAAGGAAGTTGAACTGAAAGACATTCCCGGAACTAACGAAAACTATAATTCACAGCTGACTGAAATCGACAAAAAGCTACGCAATGCTCAACTCAACGACGACCAAATCAACGAGTTGCTTGACCGCCGAGCAGAAATCATGGCCAAAATGAAACCATAGTTTTGCAAATAAAATATTTGGCTTTGGCAATTTATTCCTATCTTTGTCGTTTCAACACACAGAAACAACTCAAAAATATGAAGAAGATTCTTTTCACACTTATCGCATTGGTGCTTTCGGTTGGCTCATACGCCCAACTCATCGCCAACAAGACCGACAATAAAGTCACATTTGGTTTCGACCTCTTCTCCGACATCCAACTCAAGCCAAGCGAAAACTGGAATCCACGCGGATTCAACCAAGGCTTCAGCTGTGCCCTCACCTACAATTTCCCATTGGCTGAGAGCAAGGTCCACACCGTTTCGCTCGGTATCGGGATGACTTCTCACAACTATTTTTCGTATAGCCGCATCGACAATCCTTACATCACTTCCGAAAATCTCACCATCACGCAAATGCGTGACAAAGAAGGATTCAAGCGCTATAAAGTCAGTCCAACCTATCTCGACATCCCGTTGGAACTCAAATTCCGTATCGCCGATGCGTGGAAGATTGGCGTTGGATTCAAATTCGGAATCCGCTTGGGCACCCGTACAAGATATGTGGGTTATGACGAAACCGACACACACATCGACGTTGTCCAAAACTACATCGCCAATACCGAGCGCTTCGCCTACACAGGCACTTTGCGCGTTGGCTATCGTTGGATCAGCCTTTTCGGTGCCTTCCAATTCAACCAACTGTTCGAATTAGGTCACGATGCACCTAAATTCTTACCATTGTCGGTAGGCTTCACGATTTCACCATTCTAAATGCCCGATTCGCTTTCAGCGTCGATTGTAGCCGAAGCCCAACGCATTGGCTTTGATGGTTGTGGAATATCACAGCCCGAATTTCTCGAAACAGATTCAAGACACGTTGAACATTGGCTTGCCGAAGGCTGCCAAGGCACGATGTCGTATCTCGAACGCAACCGTGAAAAACGCTACGACCCACGGCTTCTTGTTGAAGGGACAAAGAGCATCATCTCGGTGATTTACAACTATTTTCCAGAAGAAAAACTCAATGAAAAGAGTTATCATATCGCAAAATATGCCTACGGAGCCGACTATCACGAGGTGGTAAAGAAAAGGCTGAAAGAACTTCTCGACTTCATTGAAACAAAGACAGGAAAACTTAAAGGCACCCGATTTTTCGTCGATTCGGCACCTGTGCTCGACCGTGCTTGGGCTGCACGATGCGGATTGGGCTTCATCGGGAAGAACACTTCGCTGATCCATCCGAAAAAAGGCTCGTTCTTCTTCATCGGACACATCTTTCTTCCCATCCAAATCGAACCCGTTGGCGAATTGATTCCCAACCATTGCGGCACTTGCACAAAATGCCTCGATGCCTGCCCCACTGGAGCTTTGGACCATCCTTTTCACATCGATGCCAGACGTTGCATCTCCTATCTCACCATTGAACACAAAGGCCCCATCAATTCCATCGACAAGACCAAATTCAACGATTGGATTTATGGTTGCGACATCTGCCAGGATGTGTGTCCCTACAATCGGTTTTCGGTAGCCAACAAGGAAAACGCATTCCAGCCTCACGAACAGCTTAAAGAAATGCAAAAAGCCGATTGGCAGCAACTTGACGAAAGCACTTTCTACAAACTATTTTCCAGTTCGGCAGTCAAACGGGCAGGTTTTGAAGGATTGAAAAGGAATATCGAGTTTATCGCCCAGGAGCCATAATGTTGTAGGTAACCGTAGCCTGCCAAACCTTGTTATAGAAATGCGTAACACGGTTAGATTGCGTGTTATCGACAAAAATGCGGATGGGCAAAAACGAATACATGCCCCTGATGCCAATGCCCCAGTGCTCACTCAATTCGAAATGGATACCGACATTGGCCGTCATCGAGAAGAAACGCCAACGCTTGGTGTAAAGAGCCGGCTCACTATTGGCTGACTCGCTATTGTTCATCAAGAAATCGAAGCTCACACCAGCCTCCAAAGCCAAGAAATCCAAATGTTTACCATTGATGTTGAGCTTTCCCAAATTATAGCGTGCCATGACTGGCATCTCGGCATAATGAAGATTCAATGAATAAGGATTTTGGCCTGCTTCAACCTCATCGACGCTTGAATGCGCACCGAAAAGCGAGTATTTCAACTCCGTCTGAAGCGAGAAATTGTCGTCAAAAGGCAAATTGACGTAGGCACCTGCCGTGAAACCAAGATGATGATAGCCCGAATAACGGTCGCCATCAACCTGCGAGATGACACCACCCGCCAGCAAACCGCCATTGAACGATTGGGCATAGGATGCCATACCCATGAAAAGCACTGCTAAAAGAAGAATGAATCGGAATCCGTTTTTCATAACAAAAGCAATTATTCAACAATCAAAGCCTGATAATGATTGAATCTTTCAATCACTTCTTCCACAAAGCGATAGGTTTCGGAGCCACGCAATGGGCCACATTTACAGCACGTATCGTTATAATATTGAGCCTTCGACTTGTTGAGGATGAAATAATCAACATTGTTGTCCCACACAGCCGGATTTTTCCCGTATTTGGAGGCAAGACGCTGTGCATCCAACACATGTCCCAAACCAGCATTGTAGCCAGCCAAGACGAACTTAGCCCGTTCGACGCTATCAGTTACGCTTCCCGACAAGGCATTGTCGAGGAACTTGATGACCTTGCCACCTGCTGCAATCTGTTCTTCGGGCGACGAGTCGTAGCCGATTCCATACTGTTCCATGACCGCAGGCATGAGTTGCATCAACCCATAGGCGCCTCTGTCACTCTCCAAATCAAGTTGGAACCGTGATTCCTGATAGATGATGGAAGCCAGCAAACGCCAATCCCAACCAATATGCTTGGCAGTTTTCCTTATGGCGGCATCATACTCTGAGATATGTTCTGGCGACTTGGAAAGAACCGACCTGCTGGTTGTCACATATTTATTCAAGACCCTTCTCAAGTTCTTCTGCTCGGCATTGTCAATCCAATTGTTGACGGCAATGAGCAACGACGAGTCCTTGTCGCGCCGCAATGCCCAGCCCAAAGGCTGTTCCACACTGACCTCAAGCTGTATGTCCATGCCATTCATGCCTTTGGTGGCCACCTTTGCAATGTATTCATCGACAACCGTATAGTCAATCAGTCCATCGTGCACGGCATTGACCAATTCCATGCTGCTCAAAGTATCGTTTTCGACAATGAAAATAGTGTCGCCGATTTCTTCCGAAAGATGTTCCAACGACTTCACCGCATGGCTTCCTTTTGGCACATAGATGGTCTTTCGAGCCAAATCGATAGGCGAACGCAACAATTGGTTTTCAACTTCGTTCACCGTTGACATTGACGACCACCCTTTTGGCAGCCGCTGCACCAAAACACTTTTCTGCAAGATAATGGGATTGGTGGCCAAGAAATGATTCTTTACTTCTTTTGTCAGGCCTAAACCAGTTGCCACCACATCAACCTTGCACGAATCCAACATCTGGAAACAAGTGTCGAGATTGTCGTTAACAATCAGTTCCAACTTGATACCCATCGAATTGCAGAAATCATTCAACAATTCATATTCGAAACCTGTAGGGTGCGAATCTTGCATCTTGTAATTGAATGGTGCACAATTGGTTACGGCTACAAAAACCCCTTTATCCATCAAATGGTCGAGCACTGTTAACGTATCCGTTTCAGCCTCATTCTCGGTCTCCATTTCAACAACATCACTTCCGTGTTGACAAGAAAAAAACACGAAGAGCAATGTCGTCAAAAAGACATTTGACAATTGTTTTATCTTCATTTTATCTTCTTTGGTGCCGTAAAAGTATAAAAAATAACAATTTGAATAAAAAAACAGCTATTGTTTTTGCAAGTTTCGTAATTTCGCAACCTAAATTAAAAGAAAATGGCAAAGAAAATACAAGATTCCGACTGGAAATACAACCTGCTTTTGGATTATACCAACCTGTTTCACACGCGACGCGCTTACCGCCGTTTTGAGGTTCACGGAGCCAAAAGACTACCCAAAGATGGTGCAATGATTTTTGGTGTCAACCACAGCAACACGCTGATGGATGCCTTGGTGATGTGCGCATCGAATCGTCAGAAAAAAGTTTTCATAGCCCGTGGCGATATCTTCAAGAACCCCATCGTCGCCAAGATTCTGACCTTTTTGCGCATACTGCCCATCTTCCGCATCCGCAATGGTGTGGAAGCCGTCCGCCACAACGACGAGTCAATAAACCAGGCTGTTGACGTTGTTCGCGACCGCGTGCAACTCTTCATCTTCCCCGAAGGCACCCATCGCACCAAGCACTCGTTGATGCGCATGAGCAAAGGCATTTTCCACATTGCCTTGGATGCCAATAACCAATTTGGCAAAGGCACACCGATTTACATTGTCCCTACGGCCATCGAATACGGCGACTATTTCCGTTACCGCAGCACCGCAATGATCAACTACGGCAAAGCCATCAACGTGACCGATTTCATCAAGAACACCACCGAGGAAAACGAGGCCGTGCAGATGAACATCCTCAAGGAACAGTTGCACGACGAAATCGCCAAACTTTTCACCTACATCCCTGACGATGAAGACTATGACGCCATCTGGGAAATCGTGAAGATGAAAAACGAAAAACGTGCCGGCAGCCTTTACAAGAAAATGCTGCGCAACCGTTCAACAGTTGATAAAGTATTGAAATTCAAGGAAGAAAAACCAGAAGAGGCCAAAAATCTCTTTGAGCGTGTCAAGCAATTTGCCGACAACCGAGTCAAAAACCGCATCTCCGTCACATCTACGGCAAAGAAATATCCATTCATCAACTCGCTGTGGAAGCTGTTGGTCCTCATCATCGGCTTGCCTTATTTCATAGCTTCCGCCGCCGTGAATCTCCCAGTCTGGCTGACGACCCTCATTCTCCACAAACGGTTGAAAGACCCAGCCTTCTGCAACACCGCAAGCTTCGCTGTGGAAATGATTCTGTTCCCCTTGGTTTTCATCGCCGGAACCATCGTCCTGTTTTGCCTAACACCATGGTATTGGGCTTTGGCCGGTACCATACTTCTCTATTTCTCATACGTCTTATTCGTTGACTATAAGGAACTTCTGCGTCGTTACGTTTCCGATATCAGATGGGTATTCAAGTCGAAACTCCGCAAGCAATATAAGGACTTGAACCTCAACAACCTTTTCTAATGCCAAATCACAATGGCAAAACGATGGATTATCCCCGACATTCACGGTTGCTCAAAAACTGTAAGATTCCTGCTTGAAAACCAGTTGAAAATCACCAAGCACGATTCAATCTATTTCCTTGGCGATTACATCGACCGTGGCCCTGACGGGAAAGGCGTCATCGACTATTTGATGTATCTCGAAAAAGAAGAATACGAAGTGCATTTCATCAAAGGCAACCACGAAGATTTGTGCATCAAGGCATTTGAGGCCGACCAAAAAAAGAAACTGTTTGGAGCGAAACATCCCGAACAGAAGGAGTGGGAAGCTGTTGGAGCTAAAGAAACCCTGAAAAGTTTCGGCGTGAAACATCCAAGAGAAATCCCAAAGACATATATTGATTGGATGAAAAACTGCGTGCCTTACATTGAGTTGGAAGGCTACATCCTCGTCCATGCAGGCATGAACTTCAATGCCGAAAATCCGTTTAAAGACGAACATAGCATGATGTGGACACGTAACTTCAAGGTGGATTTTAACAAATCAAACGGCAAGAAAGTCATCCATGGTCACATTCCCGTCGATTATAGTTTCATGCAACTGGTCATCGATCAGAATGAAAACTATGATTTCATTGCCTTAGACAATGGGGTTTTCTACAATGAAAAACCAGGGATGGGCAACCTGATGGCCTTCAATCCCGACACGAAAGAGTTGGTAGCCATGTCGAATATGGACATGTAATCAGCCTAACGGGTTGCCACAACCACAGCGTTCTTGTATTTCTTTACCACGCCATCGAAGTTAAACACTTCGGTGACAACAACATAAACACCTACTGGAACGCGGTTGTTATGGTTGTCGGTACCATTCCAAATCAGGCTTCCATCCTGCCCTACCAATTCGCCTTTTGCCAAATGCCTCACAAGTTGTCCGGCCACATTGAAGATATAGACATTCATGGTATAGCCAGCCTTATCGAAATGATAGCTGACGAAACAATCGTCGTCGAAACCGTCGCCATCAGGAGAAAACACTTCAGGAGAAACCATAATTGCATCATCCGATGAATCAACGTTTTGCATCATTGAGTTTTCATAACCTGGTGTGCCGAAATGAACGCTTTCGGCTGCCGAATGCCAGTTGCCGGCATCATCAG
>CALBNP010000177.1 GCA_937896505.1 uncultured Bacteroidales bacterium
ATATAATTGCTATTGTTGACCACAATGAATAGTTTATCGCCAAGTAAGGTCAAACTCTGAGCGACATCGCCAATCGGAGAGCCATTGACGCGATAGAAAAGGTTGTTTGTGACCGTATCCGTTTCCAGATTATAGAATGTCAACGAAGAGTTGGCAAAAGTGTAGGTCCCTTCGTTCAGCACAAACACACCCTTCCCAACTGTTGTATCTTCAGTAATGACAGGGTCTTCTTGATGGCAAGAGGCCAATCCAAAGGCAATCAATGCCAATAAAGCAAAATTTATTTTCTTCATTTTCAATATTATTATTACTGTTTCATTATTCTTTCAACATACACTTTATCGTGATTTGCAACTCGGACAAAGTAAATGCCTACATCCCAATTGCCCAAATCGATGATGGCCTTTTCTGCATCAAGCACAAAGGCATTGACTTTTTGCCCCAAAAGGTCATAGATTTCACATAAGGAACCAGCTCCCGAACATACAGTCAACGAGCCGGAAGTTGGATTAGGATAAACGGAAAGGGCATCATGGCCGATTTCATTCAAACCGTTATGGTGCGCCAAATCGTGAATAACCCCTACAGCGTCCAAATCGAAGCCACTCGATGCAAAAGGTGTTGGCCACGGATCGTTGACAGGATTGCCTCCCGAATCGTATGTAGCATATTCGGAATCGATATTGCCCACCACATCAATCAAGCGCACATAGGCAATATTGTTTTTGTCGAGAAGTGCATCATCCTCTATGTCATCAATATCGAAAGGCGTACCATAAAACGCCTCGTATTTTCCCGCAAAATTATGGATAAGACTTGCGTCCATTGTTGCAAAACTGCCGCATTGGGTATCAGCAGGCACTTTCGAGACGGCAGGAAAACGGAAGAAATGCTCACCATCAGAACTCACTTCGACAAATGCCAATTCCAAAAACACATGAGGCATGCTATGAAATCCATTCTCGAACACAGCAAAGTCAGGGCCGACTTCATTGACAATGTTGGAAGAAAAAGTCAGGGTGGCCACGCCTCCATCACCCAAACTGACCACCATATTGTCGGCTTTTCCGATGCCGTCAGCATCCGCACCATACGAAGCAAAACCTATACCTTCATTGCCGATTTGCTGCAATCCGCGTTCAACGGTGCATCCCGTAGCCCAAGCCACGAAAGCCGACGAATCGGCATGCATGGCAGTGCTGCCAGGCAAACCCGCCTCTGGCGCAAACTGCGCCATCAACGAAAGCGGCAGCACTGTCATCAAAAAAAAGAAACTTTTTCTCATTTTACGACTAATTTCAAAGTCTTTGTAGCATTGGCATCCCTTACTGCTACGTAATACACACCGCTGCCTAGGCGCGATGTCTCGATACGGACATTGGTTTCACCAATTGCATTGATGCTTTGAACATTCACCAAACGGCCTTGCATATCGAAAACCGAAATGGCAGTTTCGCCAACACCATCAAAGTTCACCCATGCTTCACCGACGGCTGGGTTAGGATAAACCGAAACGGCAAGGCCTGCACCCTCTTCGATGCCAGTATTATTGGAGACAGGTTCAACAGGCTGTTCCCATACGTATGTCCATTGTGCGATTTCGGTAGCACATGATTCATCGCCCCATTTGACATAATCTCCATCGGCAACGGTTTGTTCATCAAAGCCATACCATGCCATAGTCCCGTTCACATTAAGCAGCCAATACATACCTGCCAACGAGAGGTTGACGTCACCATAATTATAGGTCAAATCAGTGACCATAGTGCCTGCCGCCTCGTAGCCAAAGCGCGAATCCGATGCTGCAATGGCATCCATGACTTCTTTCACGACAACCATCTCGCCATCAAAACGATAGCCCCAGGCCAAAGCCATATTGGGATTGTTCCAATTAACGATAAAGACGACCTGATGCTGACCTTCGCCAACCCAGAAAAGGATCTCCGAAGGATCAATCGCGGCATCTTCGCCCAGCGGATAAACGGCTGCGACTTCCTTTTCCCAGACATAAATATAGTTTTCAGGATCGATCATGGTGCCGCAATAGGTGTCGCCCCATTTCACATAATCGCCGTCAGCAAGCGTCTGAACATCAAAAGTATTCCATGACGGCTCTCCATTGACCAGATACGAAACCCACATCGGCTCCGTAAGGCTCAAGTCAAGCACACCGTCATTGAAAAAGATGTCATTGAGCCAACTGCCATTGGGGCTGTCATAGCTGAAACGGTAGTCAACTGCTGCGATTCCGTCCATGACATCCTTAATAGTCACTGTTTCTTCTTCGAAGCGATAGCCCCATGCCAAAGCCGTGTCGGGCTCGGCCCAGTTGACGATAAAAACGGCTTCATTCTCGCCCTCGCCAATCCAGTAGCGGATGTCGGCAGGGTCAATGGTAGCGTCATGTTGTGCGAACAGGTTGGTCGTAAACAGGCCAAAGATTCCTATAAGGAATAAAAGAGTAAAGTTTTTAAAACGCATAATACTTTAAGTTTTAAAGGGTTAATAATAAGTTAAT
>CALBNP010000178.1 GCA_937896505.1 uncultured Bacteroidales bacterium
AATGTCGGCAATCCTTCGCCCGCGCTCGGTGCGGTAGAAATCGCGGTTTGCCACAACGCCCGCTTCGGGAAGGTCGTATTCCTTTTCGCGCATTCGGAAACTCACGTTCAACGAATCCTGCTGCAAGGCTTTCGGAATCAAGCTCACCACAGTGTCGCAATAGCCGATGCTGGAATAGAGCAAATCGACGGGTTTGTCCTTGGCGAAAAGCAGAAGCGAATAATTGCCTCGGGCATCGGTCGAAGTGCCGTATTGCGTGTTCAGCACCGAGATGTTCACATTCTCAAGGCCGAGATTGCCGTAGATTTTCATAGGAGTTTGGGCAATGGCCGCAAACGGGAGGAAGAATAGGAATAAAAAGTAGAATCTTTTCATATTCAATTAGTTTCAATCAATTCATTTTCACTTCATAAAGGCACTTGCGGCGGTTCGTTCCAGTAGGATAAAGGAAATACACTTTCCCATCGTGAACCCTGATTTTTTCGGCAAAAGGATAACCGCTCAAATTGAAGGCTTCTGTGGCCGTTCCATGCTCTAAATCAATACGTTTCAGAATCGTCGCGCCATCTTTGACAAACAGGGCATAAAACTCCTTGCGTGCCTCATCAACCAAGACTTTTTCCTTCCAACTGCGGTCGGGATTCAGCTTTCCATTCCAGTTTTTCAGCAAATGGCAAGTCAGCGGATATTCGGCGACAAATCTGCCTGCATGGTCGTAGACAAAGGTTTTATGTTCCGTAAACGAAAGCAGATACAATTGATTATCAACACAAAAGACAGGATTATAGATTGGACGCGTAAACAGCGAAATGCCATGCAAACTTCTCAATCCGCCTGTGCGCAAAATCAGTTCAATGTCATCGCTCGATTCCTCATCAATGATAAAGCGCAACATATCGAGACTATCTCCATTTAAATCATGACAATAAAGTCCCATTTGCTTGTTGTAGAAGAAATATCGGCCTGTAATCAAAAGACTATCGGAAGCGGCTAATATTGGTGCATATTCAGTCTTTAACTTGTTTACAGTCATACGGTTAATCAGTTCCATGCCAGATTTTGGCTTCCCAGAACCGAAACAATGGATTTGATAAGCGCGGTCGTTGTTGCCGTAAATCATCATATAATTCCTTTTGTCGCGATACAGATGCTTCATGCTTGGGGAAAGTTTCATTTCATGCAAGGTGTCGAAATCGTAGGACAGGTGCAGCAGGCTACTATTCATTCTACGCCAGGCAATCAGATAAATGCCATCGCTATTGAATTCAAAATCAATGACCGACTGAACCGGATTGTCGAAAATGACATGTGGCGCATTGGCTACAATGTCAACCGAAGGCAACTCGTTGGAGCGGTAATTCATCGTGATATTCAACGCCTTATCGGAAAAATCGCTTTGTTTCAAGATGCGTTTTACGGGTTCAAACGAAAGGTGGACAAATTTCACCGTGTCGCCAGCCTTGGCCGAGCGAATCAAGAAAGCACCCGACTCGTCAGTAATCGACATCAGCAGAGAATCGTGGCAGTAAACGCCGACGTTTTCAATCGGTTTCTTGTCCTGATTCAGACAAACACCATGTATGAAACTCTGGGATTGGGCGCAAACCGAAGCCAAAAACAGCAAGGCCAAAAGTGGTAGAGACTTACGCATAAGCAACTTTTTTGATTTTCACCTTGCAAATTTATTCCATATCTCAACCTTGTCAACATTTTAGGGCAGAAAATTTTATAAGCAATTATAAGTATTTCGCTGCAACAATTTGAATGACAATGATTTATAAAATTTATAAGTAATTATAAGTAAATCCTTGTAAATAATTGAGGAACAATATTTTATGGAATAAAATTTAAAAACAGCAGATTTCACGGATTACACGGATTTTAAGAATGCGCAAGCGCATTGAATTCCACAGATGGCTGGTGCATGAAAAAAATTTACTCATAATTTACTCTAAAATTTACTCCGCATTTACTTTCTCACGCCTTGGCGAAACTTGTTTTTGAACCGCTGATTACAC
>CALBNP010000179.1 GCA_937896505.1 uncultured Bacteroidales bacterium
TCAAACTGAAACATCTCTACCCTATATTGAACTTTTAAGTGTTACAAAATACTAGTATCTTTTTCATTTCGTTTTTCATTTTTGTCGGTTTGTCTGTCGGGTACAGGATCCTGGCACGTCTCTACCTCATCATGTCTTCAAAAATCTCAGATTTTCGCCTTCGTCAAGGCGGCGGCGCCTAAGATGGCCACTTCGTTGGAACCGAGTTCCGAAACGCGGACATCGACTTTGTTTTCGAAGGTGAAAAGCAGGTGTTTGTAGAACGATTCGCGCAGCGGCTTTAACAACACTTCGCCCGCCTTCACCGGGCCGCCCATCAGGAAGATGGCTTCGGGAGCCGAGAAGGTGACGGCATTCGACAGGGCAATGCCCAACAGATAACCTGTCTTTTCGAATACCTTAATGGCCAATGGGTCACCGTTTTGTGCAGCATCGCCAACGGTCTTGCTGGTCAGCTCGTCTTTTGGCGTCTGGGCCAGGATGCCGCTGTAGTCGGGGTTTTCTTCCAGCATTTCGAGCGCGGTGCGGCGGATGCCCGTTGCTGAGCAATAGGTCTCCAGGCAGCCTTTTCGTCCGCAGCCGCATTGCTGGCCTTCGGGGATGAGGATGGCATGGCCCAGTTCGCCGGCACCGCCTGTGGAGCCGTGAACCAACTTGCCGTCGATGACGATGCCGCTGCCCACACCTGTGCCCAAGGTGAACATGATGAAATGCTTCATGCCTTTGGCACCGCCGTAAATCAATTCGCCGTAGGCGGCTGCATTGGCGTCGTTCGAGACTACGACGGGCACATTAATGTGCTTGCCAAACAATGCAGGAAGGTCGGTGTAGCCCTTGAAATTGAGGTTGCTGGCATTTTCGATGCAGCCCGTGTAGAAGTTTCCGGCTGGAGCCGCAATGCCGATGCCGTCGATTTCGGTCACCTTGTTGTCAGTCATCAGTTGCTTGATGCGTTCGCAAATGTCTGATACATAAACGTCTGCATCAAAATATTTGTTGGTTGGCAAGTTCTGGCGGCCAATCACGATGCCGTCGCTGCGTACGAGTCCGATGTCGGTGTTGGTGCCACCCACATCAATACCTATTGAATAAGTGTTTGTCATTTCGATGATGTTTTTTGAAAGTGCTAAAATACTACAAATTGCCTTATGAGAGGAAAAAATACTGCTTCTTTTGTGTATTATTAAATTTTAGTCGGAAAATAAAGCCTATTTTTGCAGCATAAATATCAAAAATGTAATACGATGAAGAAAGCTTTGATTTATGCCCTCGTGGTTTTTTTGATGGTTGCTTTTGTCTCATGTGACAAAAAGGAAACCAAACAGTTTTTGGATCAGAAAGCCCTTGTCGAAGAGATTGCTACCCTGATTGATGAGGCTGAGTCGTGCGACGATTTGTCGTTTGCTGCTTTTGGTTTCCTGGCTTTGGAGGTTGATGACACCGAGTATGCTGAGGATGAAAAAATGACCTCAGCCGAAGAGCAGCAAATTGAAAAGATGGTTGAGGAGCTGTCGAAGAAGATGGAAGACAAGTCGCTTATGATGGATTGCGCCAATCAGGAATCCACTGATGAGTATGGCGATTTCTTCGATGATTATATTGACAACGAAGAACCAATGGAATGAAACGCACTTTCTTAGCTATCCCTATCAATGGCGGCACCGATTTTCCGGCCCTTTCGGAAGGTTTGCAGCGCAACTTGCAGCACGAGAAAAGAAACATCAACTGGTGCAAGACCGACCAAATCCATCTGACCCTGAAGTTCGTCGGCGACACGCCCGACCAGGACGTGCCGAAAATCATCGAGGCCTGCCAGAAGGTGGCGAAAAACCACCAGCCTTTCACGATGGACTTCAACCGCACGGGCATCTTCGGTAGCAACCATTCGCCGCGTGTGCTTTGGCTGGGCATGAAAGACGAACCCAAGGCACTCTACGATTTGGAAGAAGACATTCTTGATGCCTTCGACAGCGTGGGCTATCTCCGCGACCGTCAGAATTTCGTGCCGCACATCACGGTGTGCCGTATCAAGCAACTGGTTGACAAACAGTATTTCCAGAAGATTTACCAAGGCATCGAGCAGAAGACCTATCTCCATGCCGATGTGAACGAAATCGTTTATTTCCAGAGTTTCCTGCAACCTACGGGCGCCTATTACAAGGTTTTGAGGCGCATTCCGTTAGGTTAGGATGTCATAATCCTTTCGGCTGAAAAGAGTGGCCGGTTTTCCATCCATCCTTGATCGATGGATGGTTTCATGGAGAGTCTTAATCATGAATTTTTAATATTCTACACTTTTTATGTGGAATAATTTTAAAAAATCACATTTTTTGTGTGGAATAATCATTTTTTTGATGATGATTTTGGGATTCGATGTGTGAGGTTATGCTCTTATTCCTTGAAATAAAGTCCAAGACATTGTTTTATTTTGTATCTTTGCGGAAATCTTAATTGAGATATTCAATACTTAATATAACAATACTATGGAAATCAGAAAATTAGAAGAAATGTTTGAGGTTTTGCGTAGCAAACCTAAAAAACGCCTTGTCGCTGCTTATGCCAACGATGCTCACACCATTTGCGCTGTCAGCAATGCTGTCAACGAAGGTCTCATTGAAGCCACTCTCGTGGGCGACCAAGCCACTATCGCCGAAGTGTGCAAAGCCGAGAATATCGACATCAACAGCTTCCGCATCATCCAGGAAGCCGACGATGTGAAAGCCGCTGCCATGGCTTGCGACCTTATCAACGCTGGCGAAGCCG
>CALBNP010000180.1 GCA_937896505.1 uncultured Bacteroidales bacterium
TGCCCATAGGCGCATACATCTTATGGCCCGAAAAGACATAGAAATCGCAATCCATATCCTGCACATCGATAGGCAGATGCGCCATCGACTGCGCGCCATCAACGACAACCGGAATACCACATTGATGCGCCATGGCAATCATTTCCTTAACTGGATTGATTGTTCCTAAAGTATTGGAAATATGTGCTATGGAGACAACTTTCGGTTGTTTCTTCAACAATTCCTGATAAGCGTTCAAATCCAAGACACCTTTATCGTCCATCGGGACGACCAGCAACTCGCCATGATACCTTTGTATCATTTGCTGCCAAGGCACGAGGTTGGAATGATGTTCCATTGCCGTCACCAGCACCTTGTCGCCTTCTTCAATAAACAGATGTTCAAACGAAGTCGCCAAAAGGTTCAACGATTCGGTGGTTCCTCTTGTGAAAACGATTTCATGTGTTTCGGGTGCATTGATGAACTTGGCCACGGTGATGCGAGCGTTTTCGTATGCCTCGGTCGCCTTCTGACTCAGATAATGCACACCACGATGGATGTTGCAGTTTTCGTTCAGATAATAGTCGCGCTCACGCTCGATGACGCAAAGCGGCTTCTGCGTGGTGGCGGCATTGTCGAAATACACCAATGGCTTGCCATAGACCGTCTGGTTCAGGACCGGAAACTGCTGACGAATGGATTGGACATCAAACATAATTGTCAGATTTATATGATATTAAGAGACGCGATGAATCGCGTCTCTACATTAGATTTTTGAATAATCGATGTCGAAGTTATATTCTTTCGGGTGACTGCAACGCAACACGCATGTCTCGCAGCTCGACAACTCGCCGCGCAGACGACGTTTAATCATGTCGTCGATGTGTTCGCGAAGCATGTCGTTGCCAATGTGATTGCTCACCTCGGCCGCGAAAGCATACATGAGCAACATACGCGCATTGGCTTTGCTGATGCCACGCTGACGCATATAGAACATGGCTTCTTGGTCGAGTTGACCTGTGGAAGTGCCATGCGAGCATTTCACGTCGTCAGCATAGATTTCCAAGAAAGGCTGCGTGTTGATTTTGGCCGTCGAGGTCAAAAGGATGTTGCTGTTATTTTGTTGTGCATCAGTATTTTGCGCTCCAGGGGCGACATACACATGACCATTGAAAACCGCTGTGGCTTCATCGTCCAAGATGCCCTTGAACTTCTCGTTGCTCGTGCAATGTGGCACGTTGTGGTTCACCTTCAGGTGGTTTTCGGTATGTTGCTTCTTGTCAACCAAATAAAGACCGTAAATCTCGGTTTCGGCCCCTTCACCATCTAAATCGACAGTATAGGAATTGCGCACATCGCCACCGTTGAACGAGACTACCACAATCTTCAAACGACTGTTAGCCAACTGCTTAATCTTGAAATCCTTGGCAATCGAAGCCTCATCGTTCACATTCTGCAAAATGTAAAGCTCCAAGCTCGCATTCTCGTTGATGACGATTTCGGTATTCATCGCGCCTACCGACAAGTGCTCATCATCGTCATATTCAATGATTTGCTGACTTTGGTTGGCCGCTAATATGAGTTTGTTTTCCATAATCAAAGTTCCTTAACCCATTCGTAGCCTTTTTCTTCGAGTTCGAGGGCCAAATCCTTGCCACCGGTCTTCACGATGCGGCCATCATACATGACATGCACGAAATCAGGCACAATGTAATCGAGCAGACGCTGATAGTGTGTGATGACCACGAAAGAATTGTCGGGACGATGCAACTGGTTGACGCCATTGGCCACGATGCGCAAGGCATCGATATCAAGGCCCGAATCGGTTTCGTCGAGGATGGCGAGGCTTGGCTCAAGCATGGCCATCTGGAAGATTTCGTTCTTCTTCTTCTCACCGCCCGAGAAGCCCACGTTGACGAAACGGTTTTGCAGCTTTTCGGTGATTTCGACCATGGCCTGTTTCTCCTTCATCATCTTCATGAATTCCATCGTCGAAAGGACTGGCTGACCATTGTATTCGCGCTTTGCGTTGACGGCAGTGCGCATGAAATTCTGAATGCTCACACCCGGAATCTCCACTGGATATTGGAAACTCAGGAAGATGCCCTTATTGGCGCGTTCTTCAGGCGACATGCCTACGATGTTCTCGCCCTTGTACCAGATTTCACCCTCGGTGATGTCGTAACCCTCGCGGCCCGTGACGGCAGCAGCCCACGTGCTCTTGCCCGTTCCGTTAGGTCCCATGATGGCATGTATTTCACCCTCGTTGATGCTCAGATTGAAACCCTTCAGGATTTCCTTTCCTCCTACTGAGACATGCAGATTTTTGATATTCAGCAACATATATGTGGATTTATTTCAAGATTTAAAAATTTCAAGATTTCAAGATTTCAGATTATCCGACGCTTCCTTCTAAAGTGATGGACAACAGTTTTTGTGCTTCAACGGCAAATTCCATCGGCAATTTGTTCAACACATCCTTGGCATAGCCATTGACAATGAGACTGATAGCCTTTTCGGTCGGGATGCCACGCTGCTGGCAATAGAAGAGTTGGTCTTCCGAAATCTTCGAAGTCGTGGCTTCGTGTTCCAAAATGCTGGAATCGTTGCCACACTGCACGTAAGGCCAAGTGTGCGCACCGCATTTGTCGCCCAAGAGCAACGAATCGCATTGCGAATAATTGCGCGAATTGACAGCCTTTGGCGCCACTTTCACCAAACCGCGGTAACTATTCTGGCTGTAGCCTGCCGAAATGCCTTTCGAGATAATCGTGCTGCGTGTGTTCTTACCCAGATGAATCATCTTGGTGCCCGTATCGGCCTGCTGATAATTGTTGGTCACGGCAACCGAATAGAACTCACCGATTGAGTTGTCGCCCATCAGCACGCAGCCCGGATATTTCCATGTGATGGCCGAACCCGTCTCGACTTGCGTCCACGAAATCTTGGAACGGTCGCCACGGCAAAGACCGCGTTTCGTCACCAAGTTATAGACACCGCCCTTGCCGTTCTTATCGCCTGGATACCAATTCTGTACGGTGGAATATTTCACCTCTGCATCGGTCTCGGCAATGATTTCTACGATAGCGGCATGAAGCTGGTTTTCATCGCGTTGTGGTGCGGTGCAGCCTTCCATATAACTCACGTATGCGCCTTCGTCGGCGACAATCAAGGTGCGTTCAAATTGACCCGTATTGGCCGCATTGATGCGGAAATAAGTGGAAAGTTCCAAGGGGCAATGCACACCTTTAGGAATATAGCAGAACGAACCATCACTGAAAACGGCAGAGTTCAGGGCGGCAAAGAAATTGTCGGTGTAAGGCACAACCTTGCCCAGATATTTCTTCACCAAATCGGGGTATTGCTTGACAGCCTCGCTGAACGACATAAAGATGATGCCATGCTTCGAAAGCGTGTCTTGGAAAGTGGTCTTCACCGAAGTGCTGTCCATGACGGCATCGACGGCCACACCAGAGAGTTTCTTTTGTTCGTCGAGCGAGATGCCTAACTTGTCGAAAGTGGCCAGCAATTCTGGATCAACCTCGTCGAGACTTTGCTTTTCCTGGCGTTTGCGCGGGGCTGCATAATAAATAATGTCTTGATAATCGATTTCGGGCAGGTCGAGGTGGCCCCAATTAGGTTGCTTCAAGGTTTGCCAATGGCGGAATGCCTTCAGGCGAAAATCCAGTAGCCACTCCGGCTCGCCTTTCTTCTCCGAGATGAGGCGTACGATGTCTTCATTCAGGCCTTTCGGGACGAAATCGGTTTCGATATCAGTCACGAAACCATACTCATATTCCTTGTTCGTGACTTCGCTGATGATATTATCCTTTGGATTTGACTCCATGATTTTTCCTTATTAAGAATGATTTCAAATTAGGCGGCAAAGATACGACAATAAGGCGAATAAACCTTGGGCTGATGAAAATTTTGGTTATCAGTTCTTGGTTTTCAATTGCTGAGCTTGTCGAAGCACCGAGCTAATGATTTTTTGAGTAAATTTTTTCCACGTATCACTCGTATCGCAAGTATCATTGTATCTAAAAAAGATACGCGCAATACGTGGAGGCAAACAAAAGAAAAGCCCCACTCCGAAAACGAAGTGAGGCCTTTCATTCGAGTTATTGCGCCGAAGCCCGGTGCTTTTCACCCTCCGCACGTCACCTCTCTGCGGCGCGTGAAGGGTAAGCCTGCAAACTGGCAACTACCGCACGAGGCGGACAGTAAAACCCAAACCCCTTTGCTGTACTACCATGCTCGGTGCGTTGCTCGAGCCCGAGAACGAGAAAGACATGTTATACGCAGAGTTGGCATAACCATCGTTATCACTCGACCAGTAATGGCCCTGAACATTGCAAAATTGCACCGATCTGCCAAATCCACTCCCATCATCGTAGCGGAAGCCTGCGGCGGGGAGGAAGACAGCGCCGTACGACGCGAGGTCGGCTGTCGAAGTTATGCTGTTCATTATTGAGGCACCCGTGCCGTCCGGAAGGATGACAAGACCTTTGTAGCCGTCAAGTTCCTTCAAAGCGCGGAGGGACGAGGCGTTGGTGCGGCTTGAAGTGCCAGCAGCGTCAGTACCAAGCAAATAGTCCCACTCGGCTTTGCTCAACGTGCGCCATGTGTTCGTGCCTGACTCACCGTTCACATGGAATTCGGAGTTCGCAGTTATCTCCGTACTATTCGTGAAGAACACGTCATTCACTAAAGCGCCGTCGTAACTGAAGGATTCTGCATAGGCGACCGATCCCGTCTTGCTCCAGTAGAAATGGCTCACGTGGCTTGCGTCCCAAGTGCCATCGGAAGCCGGCGTGGTGCTCCACTGGTTGGCCTCGAAGTGGAACGCGCTGCCGTCCCAGTACAGGTTGCCCGGCGCGAACTCCACGGTTCTCGGTGTGTCGCCGTCCATGCCGACGGTGAACTTAGCAGGCTCCATCGTCACTTTCAGCGGATCGCCAAGGCCTTGTTCGGAGTAGAAGCAGCATGGGCGGATGCCGTTGGCGAAGGTTCTTTGACCTACCTTGCCATCGCCGGCAAAACTGAAGTTAGCCGCATTACTCTGAGGTATCAGGGCCATATAGAAACAGCCCTGTGCATCGGCATGGACAGTGACAGTGCCGGTGCCGCTTCCTGTGAGCGTCCCCTCCGCCTTATTGATGGTGGCCGTGGCCGAAACGCCGCTGACGGCGATGTCCATGTCCATGTCTGCTATCGGGTTGCCGCTGCCGTCTTCCAGTTGGAAGTAGGCGATGGCCATTTTCGAGAGCATGGGCAAAGTAACGGTGCCTGCTTCCGAAACATCTGCTATGCAACTGCCTACATGGAACTTGTCGAGACCCGAAATCTTCTTGTCATCCACGTCATCCACGACCCTCACGCCAGTCTGGTCGGCAAAGCTGATGGAGGTGCCGTTGTTGTCGTCGTTGATGGGATTGCCGTAGGCATCGGTGCTGCCCGTGCCTAAATACATGAAGGTGCAGGTGGTTCCGAGGCAGTTTTCCCTAATCTCGCCCGAGCATTCGAACTGCTGCCCGTTAACGCGGGTGCAGTTCATGTAGCCTACGTTAGCGTCTTCGCTGTAGATGTAAATTTTGTCTCCAACCACTGGGGTGATGTAGCCTGTCGTGGTGATTTCGGTCTTCGAGCCTCCGCCGAAATCAACCGTGCCAGTGATGGGCACCATGACTTTTTCTTCGGGTTTCGGTTCGTTCTTCTTGCATTGTGCGGTAAGCAGCACTAAGGCCGCCATCGCGATGAAAATTGCTTTTTTCATTTCGTTTGATGTTTAATTTGTTAGTGTTTTTGAATTACAATTTAATTGTTGGCATGCAGGATTATGCCATTTTCGCCTTCCTGCGCTTTGCACAGGCATAGCCCATGCCTGCGATGATGAGCAGGGTGATGCCGTTACCCAAAGGAACGCCCGGATCCTCGTTAGTAAAGTTACCCCAACTGCCATCGCCAGAGAAGTTGGTGTTGGGATCCACGTTGTGGAACAAGCCCCACGAGCCACCTCCACTGAAATTGTCATCAGCACCACTGTTGTTGAAGTAACCCCACGAACCGCCGCCGCTGAAATTGTCATCAGCACCAGTGTTGTAGAAGTTGCTCCAGCTACTGTAGCCAGTGCTGTTGTCGTTAGAGCCGCTGTTGCTGAAGCCGTCCCACGAACCTCCATAGGTTCCAGACTGCGCATAGCTCCATGACGGCGCGAGAGCCATGAATGCTGCCAAAAGGGCAGCGATGAAGAGTGTCTTTCTTTGCATTATTTAGAGATTTAAGGGATTAAAGATTCAAAAGTACAACGATAAAAGCCGCACGCCGAGGCGCGCAACTTCGTTATGTAAGCGGTTGGGGAAAACCTATGGTTTTCCGTAACGCATTGAAAACCAGTGATATATAGCCAGTAAATGCTTGAAATTCAGCAAGTTACGCTCATTTTTCAGAAATTGCACTATTATTCGTCTTATGATTTGGATTTTTAAGCGCGCAAAATTAGGATTTTTTTTAATACGATGAAAAAAATTACAGACAAAAAGCCATATAAGCAGGAATACGGATGATTTCGCCTTCTGCGGAAAGGTTTTTCGGATGAACGACGTAGCAGGCTCCGATGCGCTCACGGAAACGCTCCCTGAACCTTTCAAGGGAAACGGTCGAATAGGTATTCGTAGATTTCACCTCGACTTGGAAAATCTTGTATTTCAGGTTACTGTGATTAGAAAAGTACATAAAATTCCGATAGTGCGCATGTAATTAAACATAAAATTTTCCGACAATGCGCATGTAAATCACTGCCATAAATTCCGACAATGCGCAGGTATCGACATTTTTCTAGTGTTCTCGTCATGCCAAAATTTTGTTGTTTTGTTCACGAGAGAAGGATTTTTCATTAGTTTTGCAAAAGCAAATCAGCCTTACTGAATGAACAAGAAACAGCAGAAACACAACTTTTGGTTTTACCTTTGGAGGATTCTTCTCGGAATCGTCATCATCTTGTTAACCAACTTGTTATGTATCTACCTTTCCGTCCCGACTTACAGCTTCAAGGAACCGCGGCCCTTTGAAGGCGAATATCTCTATAACCCTTACCAAAACATGCAGCCCGACCAATGGAAGAAATACCATTTCCACTGCCATTCAAGGCAGTTTTGGGGCTTGACCAACGGGCGCAACAGCAAGGAAGAAACCATCGACAGCGTGTATCGAGCCTTGGGCTACGACCATTACGGCATCTCCGACTATATGTGCATCAACGCCCACAATGCCGAGAAAGAGGATTACATTCCCGCCTACGAACATGGCTACGGACTCATTCACAAGACGCACCAACTCTGCATCGGAGCCGAACGAGTGAGATACATCGACTATCCTTTCATGCAAAACCTCAACATGAAGCAACACGCTATCAATAAGTTGAGCGAGCAATGTCGGTTTGTGGTCCCGGCTCACGCGCCTTTCACAAAAGGCTACAAGGTGAAAGAAATGGCCTTGCTGAGCAACTATCGGCTTTTGGAAGTGCTCAATCCCTACGGCAACGCTTTCGAGTATTGGGACATGGCACTCTCTAACGGCCACCGCGTGTATGCCATCGGCGACGACGACTGCCACAACGTGACCGACCCGCACGAAGTTTGCCACAACCTAACCATGGTGAACACCCCCGACCTCAAGCCCGAACACGTGTTTGAGGCTCTCGACAAGGGCTGCTCTTACGCCGTCGAATTCTTCAACTACTATTATTATCCATTGACACTTGAGCAAAAGGTAAACGACGCTATGGCATTGGATTACTTGACCCAAGCCCAATTAGTTGGCGACACCTTGTTTATCCAAACCTCGGCAGAAACCATGAACGAAGTGCAGTTTATCGGGCAAGACGGGAAAGTGCTGAAAACCGAGCAAAACATTGCGAAGGCTTCCTACATCATCCAGCCGGAAGACACATACGTCCGCACCCGCATCGACTTGAACGGCAGGAACTTCCTTTACCTAAACCCCATCACGCGACACCCTACCAACATCATTTATGACCACAGATTGGACAGCATCAACATGGCGCAAACCATCCTATATTGGTTGGTCTATGCGGTGTCAATCGTTGCCATTGTCTGGTACATCGTCAAGAAAGTCAAGGAGAAACGCGCATGATACACATCCAAGATAACGACAAGAAAATCAACCAGGCGCTCTTCTGGCTTTTGGCTATCAGTGCGATTATCAGAGGCTTTGCCGCAGCTTCAATTGAATTTGGGAACGACGAGGTCTATTATTGGACCTACGCACTCTATCCCGATTGGAGCCATTTCGACCACCCGCCCATGGTTGGATGGATGATTCAGCTTTTCAGTCTCAACTTGCTGTTCGACAGCGAGTTCTTTATCAGGCTATCGTCCATTCTCTTTATGACAGCCGACACCTATATCATTTTCCGTATCGGGAAGGAAATCAGAGACGCACAGACTGGACTTTACGCTGCATTGCTTTACACCGCTTCAATCTATGCTTTCGTCATCACAGGTGTTTTCATTTTGCCCGACACGCCGCTCAACCTCTTCTGGCTGCTGAGTTTCTGGATGGCCGTGAAATACTTCAAAAACGACGAATGCCAAAGCAAATACCTGTTACTGTTAGGTTTGTCTGCAGGCTTGGCAATCCTTTCTAAATACACGGGAGTCTACATTTGGGTCGGCGTGGGACTTTACATCCTGATTTTCGACCGAAAGCAATTCAAGAACCCGTACCTCTACCTTTCGGTGCTAATAACCGCCGTCTGCTGCATTCCCATCCTTTATTGGAATGTAGAGAACAACTTCATCAGTTTCACCTTCCACGGAGAGCGAGTCAGCCTATTCGGGAAACCACGCTTCGACTATTTCGGTACCGAGCTGGCAGGTGAATTGTTCTACAACAACCCAGTGAACTTTGTTTTGGCCATCATCTCTGTGATTGCGGCCTTCAAAGGGAAAATCGACATGGAGAAGCCGATGCTACGGCTGACGCTTTGCACCGCCTTGCCACTGATTGCAACCTTCCTGTTCTTCTCGCTGACACGGCAGACCTTGCCTCACTGGAATGCCCCTGCATATAATCTTCTCATCTTATTGGTTTCGTGCATGTTGTGCAACAAACACTCAAGTCAAAACGGGAGCATCATCATTCCAAAAAGCATCACGGCAGCGCTTTGTGTCGTGATTTTCACTGTAGGTTTCGGCATAATCGAAATCAACACCGGCTTCATTCCACTTGACCATCACACCGAACCTGAAAAGCTGGGACGCGACGATTTCACCTTAGACATGTACGGCTGGAGGCAACTTGAAACGAAATTTGCCACCCTCCGCGAACAGAAAATAACAGAAGGCCTGATGCACGAAGAAGACGGCATCGTAGCCGACGAGTGGTTTCCCTTGGCCAACCTCGATTATTATGTCGCCCGACCCTTAGGCATGAAAGTGATGGGCATAGGCTATCCTTCGAAACTGCACAAATACCTATGGATCAACGAAGAACGAGGCGGATTCGAGAAAGGTGAAGATTTCTGGTTTTTCACCGACAGCCGCTATCTGAAAAACCCCAACGGACTTTACCCAGGAGGATTCCAATCCATCGAACCTATCGACACCATCACCATCGAACGCGGTGGCAAACCCACCAAGAACTTCTTCATCTATGCTTGCAAAGGCCTGATTTACATGCAGCCTACGGTATCTGAAACGATTGAGCAAAACAAACAAAAGTAATCTGTTATGAAGCATTTCCCATCGCCAAGCCTTCGCCAAAGATTCCTCGAGTGTCTCCTTTTATTAGCCATTGCTACGCTTTTGCGCATTTGGTTTTTGGGAAAGACCGACCTCGGCTATGACGAGAGTTTTTCGTTACACGCTGCCTTGCAAAACCTCCCTGACATAGTCCGCTTGCTTTGCAAGGGCGACAACCCACCGCTTTGGGAAATCCTTTTGCATTTTTGGATTAAGGTTTTTGGCATTTCTGAAATCGCAATCCGTTCTCTTTCACTCATTTTCAGCGTTTTAACTATTATTCCAATTTATATTCTCGGCGAAAAATACCTCCATCGGTCAGTTGGTCTCGCTGCCTCGATTATATACAGCTTTTCCACATTTTCTATTTACATGGCTCACGAATGCCGCGTTTATAGCCTTATCGGATTCCTGACAGCCTGTTCCGTCCTTCTTTTCATCAGCATCGTCAATTCGCCAAAATCATTCAAGTTCGTTCTGCTGACCTTAGCCAATCTGATGCTCATGTACGGACATTATCTATCCATCTGGATAATCGTCATGGAATTCTTCATCGCATTGTGCGTCAAGCCTATAAGGAAAAGAATATGGAAACCCTATCTGCTTCATATCGCAGCCCTCATATTGTTGTTCGCGCCCATGATTCCTGTGCTTTTCACACGTTTCATGGACTCAGGGATAAACGGCACATGGATTGAGAAAACCACAAGTCCCGAAGCCTTGTACGACTTCCTATGGCGCATGTGTAATGTTCCCGTCACGACTGTCATTGCCATCATCATCCTTGTGTCGGCACTCATCAAAATGATTGTCAACATCTTTCAGAAGAAATGCACTTTCGGGACAACGGGCATTCTCACTCTGTTTTGGGTTGTTCCCTTACTGATATCATTCGTACTTTCCTATTTCACGGGTTTCTTCCTCGACCGCTATTTCTATTTCCTCTTCCCTATCTTTTACCTTTGCATTGCCGTCTATTGCCTGTATCTGTTCCCCAAACGAGAAATCATCGGATTGTCGCTTTTGGGTGCTTTTTCAGTCACCATGGCGGTCACCTGCTCACCCGACAGTTCAACCAAACATTTCAGCGGCTGGCATTACCCAATAAAGCCTATTGTAAATCAATTAGTTGAAGCAAAAGAAAAAGAAAACGCACTCGTCATCATTCCCGAATACTTCGAGAGGCAATTCACCTATTATTTAGACGAAAAACATGCGATTTTCCAATCGCAAAGCCAGCCTGACAATTATCATGTCTATCTGAACTATTTGCTTCAACAAGGCTATTTTTCCGACTTCAATTATCAACAAACCGACCTAAACAATTATGATAAAGTAGTTTTTACCTACAGTAAATCTTTACCAATCAACGGTTTGAAGGAATATTTGGAAAGCAACGACTTCAAATTGGAAAAAGAGGAAGAGCAAAATCCCTATTTCATTTGCAGTTTCAGAAAATAGCCAGTCGAGGCTCAGATTATTGGCGAACCCGTTTCCAAAGTGAGATTTCATTGTCAGAAGAGAGCAGCTCATATTCATCAAGATTAATGAGTTGCAATCCTCTTGCATCATTCAAAACCATCAGATAATCAGCATCTTTATTTTTGCTGACATTGATGTCGAACACATGTTCTCGCAAGGCCAGATGTGAGACAAACTCCGATGAAGCACACACCGAGGCATCGTCGGGAATCTCTTTCATGAGTTCGCGGGCAAACGTAGCATCAAAATCACTTTGTTCATAATGTCTTCCTTGATAGATACATAGATGGTCGAGGCGGACAAACGACTTCGGCACGCCAACGGTGTAAAACGTTGTGGCAACGGTAGAAGCCAGCAGTGCCAAGGCGAGCAGTCTTCCCCAATGACCCTTCTTCAGCTTTGCAATCACCATGAACGAGGAAACCACCAAAATCGGGACAAACTCGACGCTGTATTGCATGGCGATACCCCACATGACTCTGTCAGAAGAAAACATTTTTTGACCAAAAAGCGGAATTAGCATGAACAAATAATTGGGTTTCAGCAAGGTAAGTAGCATCCCCGACAGCAATGCACACTGATAGAACTCTTCCTTTAAGCCATTGCCAGCAGGATTTCCGGTGGTATTGGTAAAGAGAATACGCAAAGTCTCGCCAGGATGCGAAATCAAGTTCAAAGCGATGTCGGCATAATTGTCGCCCAAATAGGCATAACGGTAAAAGCCACTTCCCGAGTTTCCCAGTTTGGGCATCACCACCATATTGATGAGCACAAAATAAAGGAGCGAAAACAAGGCATAAGCGGCCAAATGCCACATCGTGGATTTGTCGCGACGATAATCCCACATCAGCCCGATGGCGATGAAAAACAAGAAGAGCGACATGTTCTCCTTGCCGATGACAAAGAGCACGACCAACACCGAACTCAGCACGAACCGACGTTGTTTCAGCGCCCAGAACAGCCACGGCAAGAGCATGGCAGCCACCACATTAGAGTGATAATCGAAGGCAAGTGCCTGAATGATGCCAAACGAGAAGTAGAAGACTATCATCGCCAAAGGAGGCAGCAAACGGTCGTTGGTATAAAGCCCTACGAGTTTATAAATGCCAATGCCGCCCAAAATCGTAGCGGCAATTTGCACGATGAGCAAAGTCCACGAGCCGAAGACATACACCAAAGGCGAGAGCAAGACGAGATACAAATCGAAATGGTCGCAAAGCATGAGCATATCTCGTGCCTTGAACATGCTGCAATCGGGCAGGCGGAAATGTGCATAGTCATACAAGGCGTTGGTATAAACCCCCAAATCGAGTGTGTAGGTCTTGAAAAGATAATGATTGACCAACGACAACAAGGCATAACCTATCGTCGCCACGACCACAATTGCCAAAAATGCGGTATCTTGCTTCTTTTTCGTTGCTAAAACTGTCATTTTACAAACTCAAAATCGTACAAAGATAGTCAATTCTTCGGGGCGTAATACAGTCCTTTGTGGAAAATGTAGCTCAAGAAGGAGAGATACGACTTCAGAGCTTGCTTTTCGTCGTCGCAAGGTTGTTTGTTTTCCCACAAAAGATAGCTTTCCGACATTTGGTAACGCTTCGCCATATCGGTAGCTTGGTTCCAACTAACGATATTGCCATCGTGAATCCAAATGCGTTGGTTATCGTAGTTGTTCATAATGGCAAATGGCTTGAAATCAGGAGAAAACACATTCTGCCCCATGCAAGGATAGGCACCCTGAAAACCAATTTCTGCCAAAATCGTAGGCAAGAAATCGATTTGCGAGCACACCTTGTCGAACCGACCACTGCCTTCCTTGCCGTTGAGCATCAAGGCAGGAATATGGAACAAACGGAAACCTCTATCTTCTTCCGAATACACTTCGCCATGGTCGGCAATCCTGACAATCAACGTGTTTTCATAATCAGGCAAAGTCTTCATCTTTTCGACAAAAGCGGCAAAGGCGAAGTCGGCATAATAATAGGAAGCCTTGGGGCCTTCCATGTCAAGCACTTCGGGATGCGCTTCCGCAAAAAACTCAGGAATGTCGTAAGGCTCATGGTTGCTCATCGTAAGCAAGACCGAAAGATGCGGTTTCTGTTCCGATTTAATCTTTTCGAAAGCGAAATCAAACATGTCGTCGTCGCACACGCCCCACATGTTCTTGAATCGCCAATCGGTGAACTCATCAATCCCATAGATATGATGGAAACCACCCAAGCGCAAGAAATCGCTCATGTCGTCGTAATCCACATCGCCACCATGAATGAAATTGGTTTCGTAACCCATATCATCCAAAGCATCGGCAATGGTAAAGAAGGCATTCACATCGCGCCGGCGGATGAGCGAACTACCCAACACGGAAGGAAAACCCGCCAGCACCGAGACGATGCCATGTTGTGTGCGCGGACCGCAACTATAACAATTCGTGAACAATACACCTTCTTTGCATAGCGTATCAAAACACGGAGAATAGGAACGCTCCATCTGTCCGAGCACACCAGAAGGCGTTGCGCTGAAACTTTCGGAGATGACAATGACGACATTCTTTGGCACCGCAAGCGTGTCAGGTGCAGCGATTTTCCGCAACGTCGGTGCCATCGATTCGATACGGGTCTCCTCGTCGGAACAAAGCGCCGAGACATGCTGCTCCATATTGGCGAGAACCTCTTCCTCGTCGTATGAATACATATCGCGGTGTGTCTTGCCAAAAATGCTTGACGACTTTGCCAAAGTATAAACGCCATTGCTTGCGGCATGATTCAGCATCGTAGTCGTTGAAAAAGTAGTGATACGCCAAAAAGGCTGACTAAGATACAAGAACGACAATACGCTGAATGTCAAAACAATAGCCAACGTAGTAAATCCACGTTTGGGTTTCATTTCAACCTTCCGGAAAATGCGGTTCAACATCCAATAAAGTGCCGCGACCAAAGCCAACGCACCGAGAACAAACCAAGGCAGCGGATAGTCTTCCCAAAGCATCTTGAAATTGGTAGCCGTATTCTCGAAAAACAACGCCAACACATTGTAACTCAGACGCGTACCATAAACACCATAATAAACGATGTCGCTCGCATTCACAACGCTGACAACTAGCAGCGAAAGCGTCAGGCCAACCGAAAGCACGATTTTACCCGTTTTCTCGCCAAGACAAGAGCCAAGCAATCCAAGCAGATAGGAGCCGAGCATAAAACACGACATCACCGACGAATCCACAATCAGGCCAAGACCAAGCGACCTAAGCACCTCTCCCACTGCCATTTCTGGGACATGATGAACGCCCAAAAAGACAAGACGAAGCACCGACAGCATCAGCATCCCGATGCCGTAAATCCACAGAATACGTTTATACAACTGCTTGTTCATCTCAAAAAACTTGGACTGCAAAAATAAACAAATCGGTTCGCAAGGTACGCTCACAAACCGATTTATTCAACGAATTGGCCTATTTTATGCCTCAGCCTGGAATAAAGTGATGATATTCAGAATCACTTCTGAGGCTTTCATCATGCTTTCAAGCGGAACATATTCCAGCTTGCCGTGGAAATTGTGGCCGCCAGCAAAAATGTTCGGGCAAGGCAAACCCATGAACGAAAGGTTAGCGCCATCGGTGCCACCGCGGATGGGTTGCACTTTCGGCTTCACGCCAGCCATTTCGATAGCCTTGATGGCACGCTCAACGATGAAGAAATGAGGCTCAACTTCCTGACGCATATTGTAATACTGATGCTTCAGCTCGAGTTTCACGACATCGCCATATTTCTTGTTAAGGAATTCGGCAACCGAAGTGATGAGGGCTTTCTTCTCTTCAAACTTTGCCCTGTCGTGGTCGCGGATAATGTACGACATCGTGGTTTCTTCAACCGTTCCATTGATTTCGGTCAAGTGGAAGAAACCTTCGTAGCCTTGCGTGTAACGCGGGCGCTGCTCGACGGGCAACATGGCGTTGAGTTCCATGGCAATCAGCATCGAGTTAACCATCTTGTCCTTGCCATAGCCGGGGTGGATGTTGCTACCTTGCACATGAATCTTGGCAGCGGCGGCATTGAAGTTTTCGTATTCCAGTTCGCCGATTTCGCCGCCGTCCATCGTGTAGGCATACTTGGCGCCAAATCTCTTGACATCGAATTTCGCCACGCCGCGGCCGATTTCCTCGTCGGGCGTGAAGCCAATCTTGATTTCGCCATGCTTGAAGTCGGGGTGTTCCATCATATATTGTGCGGCATACATGATTTCGGCCACGCCAGCCTTGTCGTCGGCACCGAGCAAAGTCGTGCCATCGGTGGTAATCATCGTTTGGCCTTTATACTGCTGCATCTCAGGAAATTCCGAAACGCGCAAGACGATGTTCTTTTCGGTATTCAAGACGATGTCGCCACCGTCATAGTTTTCAACGATTTGCGGCTTAATATTGGTTCCCGAAGCATCAGGTGATGTATCCACATGGGCGATGAATCCGATGGCCGGAATTTCGACATCCACATTGGAAGGGATGGTAGCCATCACATAGCCGTATTCGTCAAGTTCAGCCTTGATGCCCATGGATTGCAGTTCGTCGCGTAACATGCGCAGCAAGTCGAATTGCTTTTCGCTACTTGGCTGTGTTTCAGAGTTTTCGTCTGAGGTCGTCTCAACGGAGACATATCTCAAGAATTTGTCTAATAACTTTTCCATGATGATTTTGAATTTGTTTGGCACAAAAATAGGAAAAGCATTTGTATCATCATGGTTTTAGGGAATAAAAAAAATCACGGCCAGCTTCCCGACCGTGATTTTCAACTTAAAAAACCTAAGACACTTATCGTGACTCGGCATGTTTTTTCGATTTCTTCCTGTCTTTTGCCCAAAGACCATATACTTCGCTCACATTACCGGCGGTTGTGAAAGCGTTGATTTCGTTCTCGTTAAGGAATTCCATCAGCGACGAGAACTCGTCTTTGGTCAAAAGGGCTTCCAGTTCGATGGACTTTTCGTTGGTGTAACCGCCAATCACTTCGTAGAGCGTACAACCACGCTTCAGGTCGTCGATGATGTAACGGCGCACGCGGTCGTAGTCTTTCGTGACGACGCAGACGCGTTTGCGGTTGTTGAGGCTTGCGGTGAAGTAATCGACCACAAGGCCGTTAATCCAAGTACCGATAAGACCGATGACGACCATGCGGAATGGGTTGATGGCGAAAGCCGAAAGACAGATGATGGCACCTGCAATGGAGACCGACTTGCCAATGTCGAAATGCATGTATTTGTTGACGATTTTGGCCAAGATGTCGAGGCCGCCTGTAGATGCATTGATGGAGAACATCAGGGCTTGGGCTGCGCTGAGCATCAGCACGAAGCAGCAGAGGTCGAACCAAGGGTCACCCATGACCGATTCGGCTCCGGTAATGGGGTTTGGAGTCGCGAAAGTCTGCCAAGGCAAGACTGCATCCCAGAAGTCGGTCAAAGGACCAAGAATCATGGCGGAATAAACCGTCTTCAAGCCAAATTCCTTGCCAATGAGGAAGTAAGCCAAAATCAGCAAGATGGCATTGATGACCATGATGACTACGGAAAGACTGAGATGGATGCCCATGTTCTCGAAAATGCCACACAGCACGATGGAGAGACCCGAGATGGTTCCCACAATCAGCTTGCTTGGGACAAGAAAATAATAGACGGCTGCTGCAGTAAGAAGCATGCCGAGGGTCATAATGATAAGTTCAATCCAGAACTTCCTGCTGGCCAAAGCGTGGCCAACTTCGCTTAAAACTTTATTCATATCGTTGATTTATAATTATTTACAAACTTTTTAACGCATTTTTTTGAGGGTGCAAAAGTCGGAATTATTTTCGAGATAAAAAACTTGGTTTGGAAATAAATCTTTCCTATGCGAGAAATGGAGATTTTATCAATGTCCTAACAATATGTCCATTCACAAATTATTCCTACCTTTGCATAAAATATCAAACGATGAACCTATTAGACTGGTTGCCGATAACGAAAAAAGAGACCGACCTGCGCGGCTGGGACGAGGTGGATGTGGTTTTCATCACGG
>CALBNP010000181.1 GCA_937896505.1 uncultured Bacteroidales bacterium
TAATGCTAAATAAAAGGTAAATATGTGGTATATATATGCTAAATATGTCATAGGCAGGGCATAGCGCCATAATAGGATTAGGGTAGAGGTAAGACTGGAGAATGGTACAAAACAAAATCTAAGATAATATTCACTTTTTCTCCATTATGATGTTTGCGTTTCAAAACATTCATTATTTTTGCGGCTGAATCTGAGGGAGAAATCTCGGATTTAGAAGGCAATTAGTGCTTGTATCTCGACATGTAAATCTGGAAAATTTCGGTAATGAGATATTGGTCACGAATCTGCCAGCCTAATTGTATTCATTTTTTGACTACATACAGGCTAGGTGAACGTGTACTATTTTTATTACCAAGGTTGTTCCAGAGCCTACATGTCAAAAATAGGTGTTAATAAGTTTCCTAGCCTTCTTTTTGATTGTGAAATGCCGATTCCGAGGAAGCTGTAGGCACTGATTAACTTGCAAGATAATGCAGCAAGGCGCTTCATTCAAAAGCAAAGGAGATTGGCAGTCCAAGAGTAACAGGTTTCTTTTGGGCATGGTTTTGTTTTTGTGTATCATGTTGATTTCGTGCGACAATAAATCAAAAGAGAATGCAGTGTTTGATTTGCTGGTCCTACGCACTGAATTGGAGAACAACGGTAGCAACTACTCGGAAAAAGACTGGGAAAACGCTTTCGACAAATATGATGAAATCTGCCAACGACTTGATGAAATGCAATTCACATACGAAGAGCAAATGGAAATTGACAAGGTCAAAGGCGAAATAGCAGGAACTGTCACCTCCTATGCCGTTCAGGATTTTTCTGATGAATTACAAGTTTTGTCAGATGAGTTTTTCTCTTTCGCGGAAGGATTCATGGATTCTTTTCAAAAACAAATAATTCAGGAATAAAATGGGAGATTATATCGACACGATGGCCAATTTGGAATTTGGCATCTTAATAGCAATCGTCGTTGTCGCATTGCTGATGTTGTCTATAGCAGCAATTTGTAGCAACAAGAAATTCAATGTCATTTCGTATATCATAGCCGTTCTCTTGCTTGTCCCTTTGAGTTATCAGATGAGCAGGTTGATTGGCGCGTGTCAAGTGTCAAACGACGCATCAGTCATAGAAGACATTGTCGGCTATGTTTCCCCAGTATTGAGCAGATTTATCGAAGCAGACACCCATGAAATCGGATGGTTCATTTTCCGTAGAGTGTTGTGGTCGGTATTGTTCATCATAGCCGCCGGTGTTGGCATTTGCTGCACGATGGACGTGAGAAAGAGAAGGACATACAGGAGCGATTCCGATAGGGAAAGAATTCCGTCAAGAAGGGATCAAGACCGTGGAACTTATAGAAGAAGATATTAACATAAAACAATAGAATTATGGCAACTAGTTATTGCAATACGAACCACATTCTTGTGGGACTTGGAGGAACTGGAGGTAAAATACTGAAAGCATTCAAGATGAGAATGTTTGAGGAATTTCCAGACGCAACAGAACGAGATAAGCAACCTGTGGCATTACTTTATGTGGACTCTACAGACGAAATGATGGGCATCGGACGTCCTGATTTCCGTGTCATGGGTCTTGATGCTTCGTTTACGAAAAACGAATTCCTTTACATCAAGGATGTGGATGTGATTAAGATTTTGGACAATATCGACAATTATCCATCCGTCAAAGGCATCGTGAATAATGTTTCGGCTGTCAAGACGGCTATAGGTTCTCTTGGTCAAGCAGCCGGGCAGAAACGCCGCGCTGGCAGACTTCTTTTTGCCGCAAACGCAGTGGCCTATATCAACGCCCTGAAAGACGCTTACGGCAAGTGCGATGCGGTCTCTCATAATGCAGAGAAGACCAATATCCACATTTTCGTAGGTCTATGTGGCGGAACTGGTTCTGGTGCCATTGTCGATGCCATTGTCCAGACCAGGAAGACGTTCCCCGAAGCAATAATTAGTGTTTATGCCATGATTCCTGAAATGAACCTTCCAAAGGCCAACATGGATCAAGGCCGATATTATCAGAATGGTTATGCTGCACTTAACGAGCTTAATGCTTTGCAGGCGGGCCGCTTCTGTCCTCACGATGTGACTGGGGCGGGAAACGAAATCAGGCTATTCTCCGACAAAGTCAAAGGCATAGCCGATGGTTTGACGCTATATAGCAACGTCAATGAGAACGGGTTGACGGTCAATTCGTTAGAAGAATTACCAAAGATTGTAAGCGATTATGTCTATGCCCGTGTTTTCCTGATCAATTCTCTTGATGAAGTGAATGGCGACATCATCAGAGCTTATTCCTTTGAGAATATGGATGATTTTGCCCTTGAATATGACGAGACAAAGAACGCGGGACCTGATGGACAGATTCCAGTGGCACGAACAAAGAAGATTAACTCCTTTGGCATCAAGCGTGTCATGTATCCTGAGCTTCGTGTGCTGAAACACATTACCTACACAATCGGCGAAAGCGTGCTTTATCAATTCAAGTACAACAACTGGCGCGAGAACCTCGGCTTTATCAATGAGGAAGCAAACAAGGACTATCGCCAGGAATACTTCAACGATTCCAACCTCACCAAGTGGATGATTGATGACCGCCATTTGACATACGAGGTTAAGGTGCTGCCAAGCGACAAGGATTATCCTAAGTTCTCAGATTACTGGAACGACAAGGCTATTGGTTATGCCGACGAAGCGAGAGCAGATGAAAATCCGTTAAACAAGTTGCAAGACATCCTATCTGACTTCTTTGAAAAAGGTTTCCGTGGCGTTGGTGTCAAGGAATTCTATCATGGGAAAGAACGTGCCATTCCTGACATTTCAAAGGAAATCCGCCGTACCATTGAACATGAATTGTTTGCGAAGTGGAAGATTGGCGACATTTCTATCATCGAATTGCAAAAAGTGTCGAAACTGCTGCTTGAAAAAATCGGTGAAATCAGGAAGAAGATTGAAGACAGAATTGCCAAGGAAAATGAAGAATTCGAGATTATCGACCAAGACCGTCTTGACAATGTTGCTGACTGGGCATCTAAAGGCTTCCTTTCCAAGAAAGTGTTTAGCGGAACAACAAACTCATTTACCGAACATCAGGAAATCCTCACGGATTACTTCACTTGCAAGACCATGCAGGAAGCATGGCAGTTCGCCAAGAAACTGGCTGCAAGACTGTTCGTTGATTTTGGCAAACTTGATGCTGACATCAGCGCTTTCGGCCAGAAAATCAATGATACCTTGGCTGAGACTGAACGACTCGTAGCCGCCCAAAAGAAGGTGAACAAGGGACTTGAAGATATGAAGGGAGCTATCATTGAGGTGAGCGAGGAAGATTGCATGAGCGATTTCGAAGCTGATTTGCGTATCGACAAGATAGACATGCCTAACATAGCCCGTCAACTTCGCGAGACCATCTTGCCTCAGACTGATTTCACCACTTTCGGTAATTTGGCTAATGTCCTCTCCATTGATGACATCACAAAGGCCTTCGACATCAAACTGGCTGAAATTGTCAAGACAAAACACGATGAGAAGGCTGATTCCGACAAGAAAGTCTTAGGACTGAATATCCTCACGCAATTACAGCAAAAACTGGTCACGGAAGAAGACATCAAGCGTTTCGCTCTCGAAATTGTGAACCAAAGTGGTGTGTATCTGAAACTCAACAACGACCAGATGCAATTACATGTGCGCAACAATGAAGGCAACCTGAGTCCGACCAATCCCGCAAGCATTAACAAGAAGACCATTCTCGTATCGATTCCATCTCCAGATGACAATGAAAGTCTCAAGGTGTTTGCCGAAAAACTGGAGAAAGCTTTCCGTGAATCGTTTGGTCATGGTACATCTCAAACTACACTTGTCGTGAACAAGAGAAGTCCGCGTAAGGACGAACTGTCCATCATTACCGTGGCTTATTGCTTCCCAATGCGTTGCATGACCTGGATGACGACATACAAGGAAAAGTATGAGCAATTCCTGAATACCGGTAACGTAAATACGGATGCGAGCAATGCCATCCTGCTTCATAGTGAAGGGGACGGAAAGAATTTGCCGAGTCTTTTTGTGGTTGAGAATGCCGCAGCTATCGCAGCAGGTGCAACACAGCCATCTGCCACAAGTATGCCGCCCATGCCGCCAACTGGTGCTCCCGTTCCTCCGGCAGTACCACAATTGCAACTGTATTTGGCAATAGGCGGTCAATCATACGGCCCATACGATTACTTGACTCTCAAGTCATTTGTCCCTACAGGCCAACTGACAACCCAGACAATGGTATGGCAGCAAGGCATGACTGAATGGATTCCTGCTGGCCAAATGCCAGAATTGCAGGGTCTCTTTGTTCCTCAGCCAAGCTGCGGTATGCCGCCTGTACCACCTGTTTCTGGCGGAATGCCACCAATGCCAAAGTGATTCGAATTCTAACAACCTGATAAGCATAATAATATGACTAAAAAAACAAAACGCACAGAAAGAGAACGGTTCAATTACGGAATCTGTCTCAATGATGAATGTGAAATGTGCAAAAACAAGACCGTGCAGCAAATTCCTTTACGCAAGGACTTTGTCTGCCAGAATTGCGGGAAAGAACTGCGCGAGTGCCCACCTCCAAAACCCAAGAAAAAAACTTGGCTGTATATCCTTGCAGCCTTAATATTAATAGGTGCTATTATTGGTTGCATCATCGCATTTTCCGGTAGTGATGCCCCTGCTGGTGCAGATTCTCAAAACGAAGTGTCTGACACTACAGTTGCTGGACCAATCGTTTCTGTAGAGGATAGCATTGTGACAAACATCACTTCCGACACCATCATTGTACATGATACCATTGTGCAGAACAACACAACGACAATCAGCGAGAAGATCACTACGACCACAGTTGAGAATACGGTGAAACCAGCTCAGTCAAATAATAAAGGTTCGCTTAACCTGAGTTACGGCACCTACAAGGGTGAGACCAAAAACGGTTATCCTCATGGTCAAGGCCGCTTGACTTATACGACTTCACGCCAAATCAACAAGAACGACATTAAAGGCCGTGTGGCAAAGGAAGGTGATTATGTTGTCGGCGAATTCTTCAACGGCTTCGTCGTTTATGGCAAGCATTACGACTCGGAAGGCAATCTGCTTGGTTCGCTCAATTTCGGTGTCGGTCAGGAAAACAGTTACGATTCAAAGTAACCATAACATGCTGTCTGTAAATGTGTAGGTTACAGTTCCGACAAATCATTGCAACATTGTTGTGCCTGTTCCCATTGGTTATGATGTGTCAGGCACAACGGTTTGTTTTGTTTGCTCCAGAAGTAAAAACGGAATGTCCATCTGCTGTTTACGACTTTCTGGAACGATACCTTTATGAGATTGACAGTTTGCAAAGACGTGGCGAGCCGGTCAATCAGAAACTGCGCGACGACAAAGTGCTTTTTCTGGCGGGTTCTGCGTCATCTGCCCGTAAGATCACAAAAGAAATGCCTTTTTCGGTCAGGACAACTGAAGATAAGTATTACGAAACCATTTGGACGGATACTCTTGGCAACATAGTTCTCGATTTGGCTTTCCCTATGCAATTTGAATTGCTGTTTGGCAAACCAAAAGCCGAGATAGAACTGGATTTCAAGACGTTGCTTTTGGAGAAATATCCATACATGGTTCAGCGCTTGTCAAATGATGAAATCAAGTTGCAAAGTGACAGCGTCTTAATGAGCGATCCCGTATCAAACTATTATGTGGAAAGTCTGAATACGGCAACCTATTATTCCATTTCCAAGTTTGGAGATACGGTCCCTATATATTCGGAATCAGATAAATGGCACTCTGCGGCAAACTTGTTTCAAGGCTTCGTTGACAGCATTGCGGATTACAACTTGTATATCGAGCAAAACACATACGGATTCAACAAATTACGGTACATGGTTCCTTTGCGGAACTGGCTTGGCTATTGTCAGGCAATGAAACTGAAAACATTCTTTGCGGTGGAAGAGGAAAGGGAAGACGGACTGAAATGCCTGTTGATTGCCCAAAGCCAGGATTTAGGCTTTAACCACATGATGTCGGTGATTATTCCAGATGATTTCATTACGAACAGGAAAGCTGTAATCAAAGCTGTTCTCAACGCCTACATTCCCACGCAGAATGTCAAGAACTTATATCAACAATATGTAGATAAACCTAAGAAAAAGATATGATGAGAAGAAGTGTTTTGTTTTTGTGCCTATTGATGGTGTCTTCTGTCTTGTTTTCACAAAACGAACAGCAGGAAATCAACGCCATCAAAAGTGACTTGAATTATTTGTATGCTACTGGCACTTCGATTGCTAGCGAAGACGAAGCGACGGAAAACGCCAAAGACTTGCTCGTCCTTGAAATCGAGCAATGGCTTAAAGAGAACAACACCAGCGACATAGCAGGTTATGTGGCGAAATCAAAGGAAAGGCTCTCGCAAATCATGACCAGAAGAGGAAAGCTCTATCGTGTTTTTGCATTCGTGAAGAAAAATGACATCCTGCCATATTTCGGAGAAGAGAAACTCATGGTTGTGAGTTACGGAGAAGCCCAAAATAGCAAAACGGAAAATCAGCAGCCGTCGCAGACTATTGATGCTACACCTGCCGCAGTTGTGCCAGCTAAAACGGAAGTTGATAGTGTCGCTGAAAGTAATGTCGTGCAAAACATAGCTGTTCCTATTGTCAGCAAACCATCATACACACCAAACGCCATGGAACAGGAAATGCTGAATATCAAAACCTTTGTTGGACTTAACGACTACATCAACCGAGGAAGAGAGGACGAAAGCATTGTGGAAGTCGGAAAATACTCGAATCTTCCCAAATTGGGAATGGTGTATGTTTTTGTCCATAATAGGGACGGCAAAATTGCTGCCTGCATGAAAGTCGTTGACGGCAATCCAACAAACCTTTCGTCAGGCGCTGTCGATGAAATTACCAATTACAAAGGATGTGGTGCCATCTGGATTAGAATTAAAGAAGCAAAATGAATAGAATGAATATGAAACGATTGTATTTTATCGCATTGGCGCTGCTGTTTTCGTTCAGCATCAATGCAGAGGAAAAAGTGACGGTTCGCATCAGTGATGGTGTTGACGATGCAAAAGTCAAGGCAAAAATGGAACAGACCATCTCTGCCATTCTGACTGAGGCTAATGCAGCCTACGAAGACCAAAGGGAAATGAAATATTCCGCTTTGGGCATTCCATCTTCGGTTCAAGGTGCTTTGGCTTCTTTGTGGGACAATTCGCCATTTATCAGTCTGGATTCCGAGATTGTGGAACATTGCATCACTACTGCAACAGGTTATCAGGTTAGAAACATTCCATTGATTCTAAAACCCTTAGATCCTTCCGACATTGAGGAAGACGAGGACTATCAAGAGGCTGTCGTCAGTTTCGACAAGAAAGGTGAACTCGTTTCGTTCTATCTTTCCATCAGCATGAACCTCTACATGAACGTTGTGCGTGATAACAAGGAACTGACTGACCTTCGCCGCCGCCAGCTTATTCTCGACTATGTGGAACAATTCAGAACCGCTTATAACCAAAAGGACTTGGATTTCCTTGATGCAGTGTTTAGCGACGACGCACTCATTATTACCGGCAAGATAATCCAGCGCAAGCCCGTTGATGGAATCAAGTTGCCCGATAAGATTGAGTATCGGAAGCATGACAAGAAATCCTATCTGGCCAATCTTACGAGAATCTTCAAATCGAACAAGATGATCAAGGTGAATTTTGACGAGATTGAAGTGATGCGTCATCCTGTCAATGTGGATTTCTACGGTGTAACATTGCATCAAGGATGGACTGCCGGTGGATATCACGACGACGGATACCTGTTCCTGTTATGGGATTTCAGAGACGAAGAACATCCTCAGATTCATGTCCGCACATGGCAGCCCGATGCTTACGATTACGACGGCACTGGCGTTAAGAAAATCCCAAAAGACGAAATTTTCAGTTTGAGCGATTTTGACATTTAACTATCTGTAAAAATTTTCTTATGAAACGACTGCTTTTGTTTTTCATTCTCTTGTCGGCGATACAGGTTTCCGCCCAAGAACTCGAAGTCAAGTCATTTGCCCCAAAGACCAACGACCTTTCGGCAAGCACGAATCCGAGAGGCGACAACAACAACATTGCCTGTGCCTTGATAAAAGTCCAACTGGCTGCACAAGGCGCACAGTTTGAAGGCAATGTGGTCGGCAATGTCGAATATAAGACCTCGGAATACATGGTGTATATGGCAAGCGGAAGCAAAAGAGTGAAAGTGAAGCTGGAAGGCTATCTGCCTTTGGAAGTGAATTTCGCCGATTATGGTGTAAATGTCTTGGAGTCGAAAACGACATACGGACTTAGGATTTCCATTCCAGAAGTCGGGCCTCAAACCCCGAAAGTCACATCTCAATATTTGGTGTTCAAGGTATCCCCCGCTGATGCCGTCGTTAAAGTCAACGAGACTATTTGGCCCAATAATAATGGCGTGGCAAGAATGCTTGTGCCATTTGGGGAATATTCCTATTTGATTCAGTCGAAAGACTATCATTCGGCTTCAGGGAAAATATCCGTTGACGATCCTGCTAATAAGAAAGAAGTCGAAATCAGTTTGAAGCCTAACTTTGGTTGGATTGAGGTAAAAGGTTCGGGCGAACTCCTTGGAGCATCTGTCTATATTGACAACAACTATATCGGAAAAGTTCCTGTCAAGAGTGAAGCACTCAAAAGCGGTCAATATGAAGTGCTGATTGCCAAGGAACTTTATAACTCGTACAGTGCAATCATAACGGTAAGTGACAATCAGACATCAACCGTAACTCCTTCACTTGTTGCCAATTTCTCTAACATCACATTGAAGGTGGATGACGATGCCGAAATTTGGGTCAACGATGAGAAAAAAGGCATCGGAAATTGGACTGGAAATCTTGAATTTGGCAGCTATAAAGTAGAGTGCAAAAAAACAAATCACGAGACCTCAACCAAATACCTTGAAATCACCAACCAAATGAAAGGTAAGACCATCAGCTTGGATGCTCCAAAACCTATCTGCGGTTCGTTGATTGTAGAAACTATTCCTGATTACGCTGAACTTTATATTGATGGCAAAAAGGTTGGCGAAACACCTATGTTTGTTTCAGAACTGCTTATTGGCAAGCACGAAGTGAAAATAAGCAAAGCCAATTATGCTGATTACACCGAAACGGTGACGATAGCCAAAGGCGATACCAAGACAGTGAACGCCACTTTGAGCAGCACTGTGTTGGTGTTAATAACCACCAATGTCTCATCGGCATCGTTTAGCATTGACGGGCAGTCTTACGGGAAGTTCGGCAGCTCGAAGCAACGCAATGTGGAACTTTCATACGGCACCCACCATATTATCGCCACCGCCGAAGGCTACGCCGACTACACAAGCAGTTTTACCGTATCGCCCGACAACACAGCCTGCACAATAAGCATGAAAGAAAAGTTTGGCCCGCTTACCTTCACTGTAAACGGCGTAACCTTTAAGATGCTCCCCGTAGAGGGCGGCACCTTCACCATGGGGGCCACCGCCGAGCAGGGCAACGATGCGTATGACTATGAGAAACCCACGCATAGCGTGATGCTGAGCAACTACTACATGGGCGAGACCGAGGTGACGCAGGCCCTTTGGCAGGCGGTGATGGGAAAGAGCGTGACCCAAATTGCTAATGAGAACGGATGGAATACATACGGTGTCGGAGACAATTACCCAATGTATGATGTTTCATGGGACGACTGCCAGACCTTCATCAATAAGCTGAACCAGCTATTGGCCGGTCAGCTTGGCGGCAAGCGGTTCGCCTTGCCTACCGAGGCGCAGTGGGAGTATGCGGCTCGGGGCGGCAAGAAGAGCAAGGGCTACAAGTACAGCGGCAGCAACAACTTGGACAACGTGGCCTGGTACACAAGCACGACAAACCATAGCGGGACAAGGCCCGTAGGCACGAAGACGCCCAACGAGCTTGGCCTCTACGACATGAGCGGCAATGTGTGGGAATGGTGCAGTGACTGGTACGGCAGCTACGGCAGCGGTGCGCAGACAAACCCTACAGGCTCTACATCGGGCTCGCACCGCGTGGGCCGTGGCGGCGGCTGGGGCGGCGACGCGGGGTACTGCCGTGTGTCGTACCGCATCGGCATCACTCCCGGCTTCCGCAACTACGACCTTGGCCTCCGTTTGTCGTTTCGTTAGTTATAGCAATAAAAAAGTTGCATAAGACGACAGATTGTCTTTGGGTGCTTGAACCGACAGAATAGCAATTTACAATCACTGTTTTATGAAACAATTATTCATAATTCTTTTCTATTTTTTATTGGTGATGCAAATCTCAGCTCAGGAACTCACCGTAAAGTCGTTTGTTGAGAACACAAAGGATTTGTCGGCCAGCACTAATCCAAGAAACGACAACAACGGTACGCCCTGTGCTTTGGTCAAAGTCCGGATTGCAGCAAAGGGTGTGTTGTTTGAAGGTAATGTAGTAGGTAATGTTGACTATAGGACTTCGGAATATTGGGTGTATATGGCAAAAGGAAGCAAAAGGCTCACGTTGAAACTTGAAGATTATTTGCCTTTAGATGTTGCTTTTGCCGATTATGCCATCAACGCTTTAGAGTCAAAGATGACCTATATGCTGACCATTACGAAGGAGCCAATGAGAAATGTGGTTCAGATACAATCGGAGCCGAAACCGGAAGAACATTACGATGATGTTCAACCGCTTGAATTTACGGTTTCAGGGGTCACTTTTAAAATGATGTATGTGAAAGGAGGCTCTTTTACCATGGGAGCCAGTTTAAGTGATGCAGAAGCGCGTGATGATGAAAGCCCACGCCATAAGGTGACCGTGGACGATTTCTATTTGTGTTCCCATGAAGTGACTCAAGCCCTCTGGCGTGCCGTCATGGGTAGTGAAGTGTCAAATAATGGAGGATGGCAGCCTGAATCGGGACGAGGAAATGATTATCCTGTTTATAAGGTGACTTGGAACGAATGTATGACCTTCATAAACAGATTGAACACTTTACTTGCCAAACAACTCAAAGGAAAAAAGTTTTGCTTGCCAACTGAAGCGGAATGGGAATATGCAGCCAGAGGCGGGCAAAAAAGCAAAGGTTATAAATATAGTGGCAGCAACAACTTGGGAAGCATAGCATGGTATGCCGATAACAGCAATAAGAAAGCCCATCAGGTTGGGCAAAAGGCATCCAATGAATTGGGATTGTACGACATGCTTGGCAATGTGTGGGAATGGTGCAGCGATTGGAAAGGCGATTATAGTAATTCCCTGCAAAGCAATCCCAAAGGTCCATCTTCCGGCACTGAACGTGTGTTTCGTGGTGGCAGTTGCAACTATCAGTCCCGATTCTGTAGAGTATCACGCCGATCAGGTTTTGGCCCTGATTCCATACCTGGATTCATTGGCCTTAGATTGGCGTTGAAATAGCAATAATTTTAGTTTGTTCAAGTTTACAATGATTTTAATTTAATGAAAATGAAACGAATAATTCTCTTTACGTTTTTTTTAAACTTTGTTTTCTTCTGCAATGCCCAAGAACTCGAAGTCAAGTCATTTGCCCCAAAGACCAACGACCTTTCGGCAAGTACAAATCCAAGACTTGACAACAACAACATCGCTTGTGCCTTGATAAAAGTGCAGTTAGCCGCACAAGGCGCACAGTTTGAGGGCAATGTTGTCGGAAAAACCGAATACAAGACTTCGGAATATCTGGTTTACATGGCCACTGGCAGCAAGAGGGTGAAAGTGAAATTGGAAGGTTATCTCCCATTGGAAGTGAATTTTGACGATTATGGCGTGAATGTCTTGGAGTCGAAAACGACCTACGTCTTAACCATAACCGGTGTGAAAACCATAGTCGTTCCTCAATTGGAGGAAAAGCCAGAGGTGATAGAGGCAAAGCCAGTAGTTTCTGCACCTGTTGAACCTCAAAGCCAGCAAAAGAATCAAATCAGCAAAAAGACTTTTTTCACCGTCAACGGAGCTTATTCGGCCTTGCCTCAGTTGTCGTTTGGGGTAAGCGTGGGACAAGTGAAGCGTTTCGGATGGTTCGTCAGTGCGATGACCAACGCCAGTTTCGTCGGGATGCAAACTTCAAACACATGCGACTCACAAGGTTATCTTGAAGGCGGTTATCTTCCAATGTATAATGGTAAAACCGCTAGTGACCGTCTTTCAGTTATGGGTGGTGGCATAATCCGTCTCTCAGGTTCCGTCTATGCTCGTGTGGGCATAGGTTATGGCGTGAGCAACCTCTGTTGGCAAACCGTCGATCAGAAATGGTATCGCAATACAGAATATAGCACCCAAGGTCTGGATTTGTCAGCCGGTTTTCAAGCCCATTTAGGTGGTTTTGTCCTCTCTTTGGAAGCCGTCTCCACAAACTTCAAAACTCTTGAAGGCAAACTTGGTGTTGGATTTGCCTTTTGAAAGTGAATACAAACATTATACGATAAACATATAACCTTTTGTGACATAAGATGAAACAGTTATTCTTAACCATAGTACTTATCATTTCCACACTTTTCTTCACCACCTGCAAGAAAGCACCAGAAGTGAATATCAGTCAATTTGAGATTGTCAGAGAGTATGTAACCCCAGGCTCGACAACCGCCACCATCAACGGAGTTTTCGATTATGGCGGAGTAGTTGACCAATTGAAAGTGACCGTCGGCAAACGGGACGATTTTACCGATGCTCACACTTTTATCGCCGAACTGAGCGAAAAGAATTTCTCCGTATTGTTGACAGATCTAACCAGCAGCACGGAATACAAGTACAGGTATGAAGTGGATTACGGTGTCGATAAGGATTACATCACCGAGACACGAACCTTTACCACAATTGGAATTTCATTGCCAATGGTGAGCACTTCCACTGTGAGTTATGTAGGAGCCGATGATGCCATTTGCGGAGGAACGGTAAACGATGATGGCGGTGCTGAAATCACTGCAAGGGGCGTGTGCTGGAGCACTAACCCAGAGCCTACCCTTGGTAGTGCTCACACCGTTGATAGTTGTGGCTTAGGACAATATGCCAGCCATTTGACAGGATTGGCCCTTAACACGAAGTATTATGTGCGGGCTTACGCAACCAACAGCCAGGGAACGGGCTATGGTTCAGAACTTGAGTTTACCACCACGGCATTGTCGCCTACGGTGGTGACAACGCGTGTCAGCGACATTGACTCCGTTTCTGCCCGCATTTTGGGTGAAGTTACAGACAATGGCGGCAGCGAGGTGACGGAACGCGGCGTGTGCTGGAGCACTCACGAAGAACCCACTATGCAAGACCAAACCATGGCAGCCGGAAGCGGAACAGGCATCTTCGCCTGCAACCTCGTAAACTTATCGCCCAATACCACTTACCATGTGCGTGCATACGCCAAGAACAGTTCAGGCCTCGGCTTTGGTGAGGTCTTGACCTTTACCACCAATGTCTCCCTACAGATGCCATCGGTGAGCACTATCGAAATCACCGAAATAACGGCTTCTTCAGCCAAATGCACAGGCAATGTAAGCGGCGACGGAGGATCGGAAATTACCGCCCGTGGGTTCTGCTATGGTCTAACTGCCAACCCGACATTACTCAACCAGTCGGAAACCGTTGGAGGCACAACAGGCAGTTTCGAAGCTACCCTTACCAACCTGCAACCCAACAAGACCTATCATGTGCGTGCCTTCGCCACAAACAGTGTCGGCACCAATTATGGTGAAGACAAAACCTTTACTACTACCGAAGGCTTGCCGACAGTCAATACTGGCAGCATCACCGAAATTACCGCAACAACAGCCAAGTGCAGTGGTGAGGTAACTAACCAAGGTGCAAGCACGGTGACAGAAAGAGGCGTTTGCTGGGCAACCACTCATGACCCTACTGCAAATGGAACCCATTCCACAAGCGGAAGCGGCATGGGCAGCTTCACTTGCAACCTTACAGGCCTGACTCCCAATGCCGTCTATTATGTAAGAGCATACGCAAAGAATGCCCAAGGCATTTCATACGGAGCCGAAGTCAGCTTCACCGCCTTAGAAGGTCTTCCAGTAGTTACTACTGGTGAAGTGACAGATATTACAGCCAATTCTGCCAAAGGCAGTGGAACCGTGACCGAACAAGGTGGCAGTGCAGTAACTGAAAGGGGCATCTGCTGGAGTACCTCTCATAACCCGACTATCACCAGCAACCACCAAGCCAGCGGCAGCGGAGCAGGTAGTTTTACGGCAAACATGACAAACCTTGCATCTGGTACGACTTACTACGTCCGTGCTTACGCAAAGAACACCCAAGGCACTACCTATGGTGAAGAAAAGCAATTCACCACCACTGCATCTAAGCCTACGGTGACGACTGGCAGCATCACCAACATTACCCAGACTTCAGCAACTGGTAGCGGAAACGTAACCAACGATGGCGGCGCAACCGTCACGGAAAGAGGTATCTGCTGGAGCACTTCGCAAAATCCAACCATTTCAGGCAGCCATCAGGCAAGCGGAAATGGTACGGGAAGTTTCACAGCCAACATGACAGGGCTTGCGGCAGGAACGACCTACTATGTGCGTGCCTACGCCACAAACAGCGCTGGAACTTCATACGGCGAACAAAAGACCTTCAGCACTACGGCCAACATGCCAACGGTTACGACAAGCCAAGTGACCAATATCACCCAAATGACTGCCCAAGGCGGCGGTAATGTGACAAGCGATGGCGGAGCCGCTGTTACCCAGCGAGGCATCTGCTGGAGCACCTCGCATAACCCGACAGCAAACGGAAGCCATGCCAACAGCGGTTCGGGTACAGGTTCATTCACGGCCAACATGACTGGCCTCATGGCTAACACCACTTATTATGTGCGGGCTTATGCCACGAACAGCCAAGGCACAAGCTATGGCAACGAAGTGAGTTTCACCACAAGCCAAAACATATCTTCGCCTACGGTAACGACGAGTGCCGTTACGAACATCACACAGACTACCGCCCAAGGCGGCGGCAATGTCACCAACGATGGCGGCGCTTCCGTTACCCAGCGAGGCATCTGTTGGGGAACTTCTCACAACCCGACCACAAGCGGCTCTCACGCTGCTAGCGGGACAGGAACAGGATCTTACACGGTGCAGATGACAGGCCTCACAGCCAACACGACCTATTATGTACGAGCTTATGCCACCAATAGTGCAGGAACAGCATACGGCAGCGAAGTGCCGTTTACGACTTCTCAAAATGTTTCCTTACCTACAGTGACAACAGCAAATATTACCAACATTACACAAACTACTGCTAATGGTGGTGGCAATGTTACAAGTGATGGAAATGCCACGGTAACAGCCCGTGGCGTGTGCTGGAGTACCTCGCACAACCCGACCACAAGCGGTAGCCACACCACCAACGGCACAGGAACTGGAAGTTTCACAAGTTCCATGACAGGCTTAACTGCCAACACTACCTATTATGTACGAGCTTATGCCACCAATAGTGCAGGAACAGCATACGGCAGCGAAGTGCCGTTTACGACTTCTCAAAATGTTTCCTTACCTACAGTGACAACAGCAAATATTACCAACATTACACAAACTACTGCTAATGGTGGTGGCAATGTTACAAGTGATGGAAATGCCACGGTAACAGCCCGTGGCGTGTGCTGGAGTACCTCGCACAACCCGACCACAAGCGGTAGCCACACCACCAACGGCACAGGAACTGGAAGTTTCACAAGTTCCATGACAGGCTTAACTGCCAACACTACCTATTATGTAAGAGCTTACGCCACTAACAGTGCTGGCACAAGTTATGGTAGCCAAGTTACGTTTACCACAATAAATTCACCACAAGCTCCAACAGGTGCCATTAACGGCCTGTTTACCATAAACGCCAACGGCGACCAAGTGTGGTTCTCGAAAGGCAACCTGCAATATCAGGCTTCTACAAACACATGGAAGTTTGCTGAACATCAATGGGATATGATTGGCGAAGCCAACTCCAATATTTCATCATCTTATAGTGGATGGATAGATTTGTTTGGTTTTGGCACTAGTGGATGGGATAGTGGTGCTGTCTGCTACTATCCATGGGCAACTAGTGAAGACCATTCCGATTATTATGTAGGTGGAAGTTATAACAATAGCTTAACCGGTAATTATGAAAATGCTGATTGGGGTGTTTATAATCCTATCACTAATGGTGGTAATCAAAGTCATGAATGGCGAACTCTGACAGTCTCTGAACTTAGGTATTTAATCGAATTTAGAAATAGTGCTCTACTAAAAAGGTCTCAGGCTACTGTAAATGGAGTCCATGGTTTAATCCTATTGCCAGATACTTGGACTTTGCCACAAGGTTTGACATTTGTGTGTGATGCAAATAATTGGACATCAAATACATATAGTCAATCTCAATGGTTGTTGATGGAATCGTCTGGTGCTATCTTTCTGCCAGCAGCGGGTTCAAGGTCGTCTACGAGCATTATGGGTGTGGATACATATGGAACGTATTGCTCAAGCAGTGCTGGATATGGAAGTCAGGCTAATTATTTGAGGTTTGGAATAACAAATAGTAATAGTAGCGGTAAATATATCTACACATCTGGGTTTTATAGATACTTTGGATATTCGGTCCGTCTTGTTCAAGATTATTAAAGGAGAAAGCAAAGCAAATGACAAATCAATAAAATAACAAATTATTAAAATTATGACAAAAGAAGAATTAATTAAAATCATGGTTGACATCCTTCAGGGAAAAGGAGGACATTGCTTGGAAAGTGAACTATTAGAGGCACTTAAAACCAAAGGCATCAAAATCAGCAAAACACTTTTAGATAACATTATTTCACAAAATCCAACTGTTTTTTCTAAAACATCGGTAACTCAGGAATCAGAAGTGAGATTGGCTGGGGTTGAGACTATGCCAAAATCGGTGACTAATAACACGATTGAGGAACTTCCTACTGGAAAAGTAGGTTTGCCGGAGAATCAGAATAAAAATGGAATGAAATAATGTTTTAAAAACACTCTCATTCTTAAGCATTTGAAATCATGTTGTATGTTCATAGAGTGCTTCATCCAGTAGGTGAAGGTGCGTTTTTCACAGAACAGTTTTATGATGAGAAAAAGAAATGTGTGTTCTCGGTCGTGTATGATTGTGGTTCTATCCACAAGCAAAAGGATGTGTTATTTCCACAAATCGAAGAAGCTTTTACCGACAAGGAAATAG
>CALBNP010000182.1 GCA_937896505.1 uncultured Bacteroidales bacterium
CTGCCCAGCCGCCAAACGAACCCAAATTGTACGGATCCGGATTAAGGTCATCGCTAAAGTAAGCGATACGGCAATTCGGAACATCAGTGTAGCAGAAGTTGCTCACTGTATAACCGCTGTTGTTTTTATCGCAGCCTACCATCAGCGTGCTGTAGCCATCGTACTCGAAAGGAGTGTCCAAGTCGATGACAACCCAGCCTGACGATGCCGGAATGTCGTAACTGCCTTGGTAGACGATGTCTTCAGGGGTTACCGTTTCCACGTCATAGGCACTGGCAAAATCAGTGCGGGAAACGTTCTTCATGTAAAACACCACATCATTGTGGACAAACTGCGAACTGGTTACGTTATACGCAATACGCGTAATCGTTCCAGCCGTTCCAATTTCTGCTGCCGGATAAAGGGTTTCCGAAAACGTGTAACCCCAAATGGAATTGTAAGGGCCAACACTCGAAGTGGTGGTTCCTGTTCCAATCTCGACAACATCCTGCGCATTAGCCAAACCTGCGAAGCTCAGCAAGAGCGCCATCATCAGAGAAAAAATTCCTTTTTTCATAGTGATTTTGAATTTGTTAAAATTAGGTTGATTAAAAAATTAAATAAGTACTTATTATTGAAACTGCAGCTTGCGCTGCATGTGTCAATCCAAAATAATGGCACGAGGTGGAAACGTTGTGCGCAACGTCTCTACGTACGGATGCCATAAATGAAGAATGCCTCAAATGTTTATGATTTGACGTCATTAAAATTAAATATGTGTATGCATACAATACTCTTTATAGACTAACGAACTCGGTTCTACCCTTAGTCGGTTCAGTGCTATTTTTCGTTTGTGGACGTTTTTTCCACACATTATGATATAGGGGTCATTTTTAGGCGTTACGAAGGAAATAAGGCACCCCGATTTCGCAAAAGTGACGGTTTGTTTCGAGACAAACAAAAAAGGACGACCCAAACGGATCGTCCTTTTTCAATGTTATGATGAAATAAAGGATATTATTCCTTAACTTCTTCTGCTGGTGTAGCTTCAACGGCAGGAGTTTCCTCAGCCTTTGGAGCGGCCTTCTTGCTGCTACGACGGGTTGTCTTAGCCTTGGCAGCCTTCTTTTCGGTGCCAGTGTAGACATCGTTGTAGTCGACAAGTTCCATCATGCACATTTCAGCGGCATCACCTTCACGGTTGAAAGGCATGCGGATGATTCTGGTGTAACCACCAGGGCGGTTAGCAACCTTAGTGCTGACTTCGCGGAACAATTCGGTGACAGCAAATTTGTTTTGCAAGTAAGCAAAAACAAGACGGCGGTTAGCAGTGTTGTCTTCCTTTGAACGGGTGATCAGAGGTTCGACATACATTCTCAAAGCCTTAGCCTTAGCTGTAGTGGTTATGATACGTTTGTTAAGAATCAGCGATGAAGCCATGTTTGAAAGCATAGCCTTGCGGTGAGCGCTTTTTCTTCCCAAGTGATTGATTTTCTTATTGTGTCTCATCTTTCTTATTCCTTATCTAATTTATATTTGCTGACATTCATACCGAACTCGAGGCCACGGCTGCGGACCAGTTCTTCAAGTTCCGTGAGCGATTTCTTACCGAAATTGCGGAATTTGAGGAGGTCGGCCTTGTTGAAGGCGACAAGTTCACCAAGCGTTTCAACTTCAGCAGCCTTCAGGCAGTTCAGTGCACGGACTGAGAGGTCCATGTCGACGAGCTTGGTCTTCAGCAGCTGACGCGTATGCAGAGAAGTTTCATCGAATTCTTCAGAGACTGTCTTTTCGTCCGGGACGAGGGTAATCTTTTCGTCGGAGAACAGCATGAAGTGGAAGATGAGAATCTTTGCAGCTTCTTTCAAAGCTTCTTTCGGGTGGATGGAACCATCGGTGTCGATTTCGATGACGAGCTTTTCGTAGTCAGTCTTTTGTTCAACACGCCAGTTTTCCACTCTGAAGCTCACGTTACGGATAGGTGTGAAAATGGAGTCGATAGCGATAGTATCGACAGCAGCGCCTAAAGTCTTGTTTTCGTCAGCAGGAACATAACCTCTGCCCTTGCCTATCGTGATTTCGACATTCAGTTTCACTGACGGGTCGAGATTGCAGATGACGAGTTCAGGATTGAGCACCTGGAAGTTGGCGAGGAACTTGTTGATGTCGCCAGCGACAAACTGTTCCTGACCGCTGATGGTGACGTTAATCTTTTCGTGGTTTTCGCCAGCGACGAGTTGCTTGAAACGGACTTGCTTGAAGTTCAAGACCATGTCGGCAACGTCTTCGATAACGCCATCAATGGAGGCGAACTCATGACTTACACCGTCGATGCGGATAGAGGTGATAGCGAAGCCTTCGAGTGAAGACAGCAGTATTCTCCTCAGCGCATTTCCAATGGTTATACCGAAACCTGGTTCCAGAGGTCTGAATTCAAAAACACCTTTGGTATCGGTGCTTTCAACCATGATAACCTCATCAGGTTTTTGAAACGCTAATATTGCCATATTTTCTTTATTTACCAGGTTAAAAATCAACAATTACTTAGAATACAATTCGACGATGAGCTGTTCGTTGATATTTTCAGGAATTTCCTCACGGGTAGGATAATTCAAGAACTTACCACACATCTTGGCAGCATCCCATTCAAGCCAAGCATGACTGCTTGTTGAACGGCCTTCAACTGAATTGGTAATGACTTCCAAGCTCTTAGATTTTTCACGCACGCCAATGACATCACCAACCTTTGCGAGGTATGAAGGGATGCCCAGGATTTCACCATTGACGGTGATGTGGCGGTGGCTAACGAGCTGACGTGCAGCTGCACGGGTTGGAGCGATACCGAGACGGTAAACGAGGTTGTCGAGACGTGATTCCATAAGCTGCATCAGGATCAAACCTGTGACGCCTTCCTTACGTCTTGCCAATTCGAAGGTCTTGCGGAATTGCTTTTCCAGAACGCCGTATGTATATTTAGCCTTTTGCTTTTCCTTCAGCTGGGTGCCATATTCAGATACTTTCTTTCTTCTTGCAGCAGCGCCGTGCATCCCAGGAGGATAGTTTCTCTTTTCGAAGTACTTGTCTGAACCAAAGATAGGTTCACCGAACTTACGAGCTATTTTCGTTTTAGGACCTGTATATCTAGCCATAATTCAAATTTTTTAATTGTTCAACTATTATACTCTTCTACGTTTTGGAGGACGGCAACCGTTGTGTGGCAATGGGGTGACGTCGATGATTTCGGTCACTTCAACGCCCATTGAGTGGATAGCACGGATTGCAGATTCACGTCCTGCACCAGGTCCCTTTACATAAACTTTAACTTTACGTAATCCCAAGTCATAGGCAGTCTTGGCGCATTCTTCAGCGGCCATTTGTGCAGCGTATGGGGTGTTCTTCTTCGAACCCTTGAAACCCATCTTGCCGGCTGATGCCCAAGAGATGACTTGTCCTTCATTGTTAGTCAAAGAAATGATAATGTTATTGAAAGAAGCCTTCACGAAAGCCATGCCCGTAGCTTCAATCTTAACAACACGTTTCTTAGTTACTTTATTGGTCTTTGCCATTTTGTAATTTGTGATTTTGTAATTAAATATGATCCAACTACCTAACGATTACTTAGTAGCTTTCTTCTTGTTTGCAACAGTCTTCTTGCGGCCCTTACGGGTACGTGCGTTGTTCTTGGTGCTTTGTCCGCGCACTGGCAGACCTGCACGATGACGGACACCTCTGTAGCAACCGATATCCATCAAACGCTTAATGTTCATCTGAACTTCACCGCGAAGTTCACCTTCGGTCTTGTATTGTTCAGCAATAATGTTACGAACAGTGTTCTGCTCTTCATCGGTCCAATCCTGAACCTTCTTTGAGGGTTCAACACCAGCCTTTGCCAAAATTTCCTTCGACAGGGATCTTCCAATACCGAAAATGTAGGTTAAAGAGATTTCTCCGGCTTTGTTGCTCGGGATATCTACACCAGCGATTCTTGCCATATTCTATTACTTAAATTAATTGTTCTACCGAGATTAACCCTGACGCTGATTCTCTTTAGGGTTCTTCTTGTTAATAACGTACACTCTGCCCTTACGCTTCACGATGATGCAATCAGCAGATCTTTTCTTTACAGATGCTTGAACTTTCATATCTATTTTTATTAGTTTGTTCCTGTTAACTCTTGTATCTGAACGTGATACGGCCTTTTGTCAAATCATAAGGAGACATCTCGAGTTTGACCTTATCACCAGGCAAAATACGAATGTAATGCATGCGCATCTTGCCAGAAATGGTGGCGATAATCACCAAGCCATTCTCAAGCTCAACGCGAAACATGGCATTGCCCAATGCTTCGACCACAGTGCCTTCTTGTTCTATTGACATTTGTTTTACCATACCTTATTCTCTTTAATTTGAATTTGTTTTGAACTAAACGAAAGTCTTTCAGTTACTTCCCTATAATTTATTTCTAATATCCACCTCTTAATTTCGGGCGGCAAAGATACAAATAAATTTGTTCTCCGCAACAAAGTTCTTGGGAAATCCGCGATTATGCCATTTTTCGCACAACCGCGGACTTCCTGAACTGATTATTACATCCTGCCAACGCGACCTTTAATGCGACCTGATTTGGTGAGACCATCATAATGGTGCATCAGCAGGTGGCTTTCGATTTGTTGCAATGTATCAAGAACGACACCGACAAGAATCAACAACGAGGTACCGCCATAGAAGTGGGCGAATGCCGAGCTGACACCCATCAGGGAGACGAGGGCAGGCATGATAGCCACGATAGCGAGGAAAATTGAACCAGGCAATGTGATTCTTGACATGATATTGTCGAGATACTCAGCGGTTTTCTTACCAGGCTTGACACCAGGGATGAAGCCGCCGTTCTTCTTGATGTCTTCAGCCATCTGGTTGCAGTTAATGGTAACAGCAGTATAGAAATAGGTGAAGAGGATAATCAAGATGAAGAACACGAAATTATACCAGAAACCATTGATATTGGTGAAAGCAGCTGCAAATCCAGTCAAGCTTTCTGTCTGTCTGAAACCGGCAATGGTGATAGGCAGGAACATGATAGCTTGGGCGAAGATGATTGGCATAACGCCAGCAGCATTCACTTTGAGCGGGATGTATTGACGGACACCACCATATTGGCGGTTGCCGACAACGCGTTTGGCATACTGTACCGGAATCTTTCTGGTGCCTTGCACGAGAGCGATTGTGCCGACCATCACAAAGAACAGGACAATCAGTTCGACGATGAGAACCAGAAGGCCTGTGCCACCTTGTGCGAAACGGGCAGCGCATTCACCTACGAAAGCACCGGGCAGACGGGCAATGATACCAATCATGATGATCAGTGAGATACCATTGCCAATACCCTTGTCGGTAATCTTTTCACCGAGCCACATGATGAACAAGGTGCCGGCGATAAGAAGAATGACAGATGAGAACCAGAAGAAGAAACCTGGAGTAGACACATAAGGATCGAAAGGCGTTACGGCTTCGTTTGGAAGTTGAGTCAGGACGTTCTTGATGTAACCGGGAGCTTGCACGATGACAATACCGACGGTCAAGAAACGCATGATCTGATTCATCTTCTTGCGGCCGCTCTCACCTTCACGCTGCAAGCGTTGGAAGTACGGGACTGCCATGCCGAGCAGTTGGATGATGATGGACGCCGTGATGTAAGGCATGATGCCCAATGCGAAGATAGAAGCATTACCGAAAGCACCACCGGAGAACATGTTAAGCAATCCGAGGAGGCCTTGGTTACTGCTGTTCTGCAACGCAGACAGTTTGTTCGGATCGACGCCAGGGATGACGACGAACGAACCAAAGCGATAAATCAAGATGATGAGCAACGTAAAGAGAATACGTTTGCGAAGCTCTTCGATCTTGAAGATGTTCCTTATAGTTTCTATTAATCTACCCATCGCGATTAGTATTTTTCGCAAGTTCCACCAAGGGCTTCAATCATTTCCTTAGCCTTAGCGGAAAAAGCGTGAGCTTTAACTTCTAATTTTGCAGTCAATTCGCCATAAGCAAGAATCTTGACGAGTTCTTTCTTTTGGGCGACACCGTTTTCAACGAGCACTTCAGGCGTGATGGCCTCAATGCCCTTATCAGCAAGTTTCTGCAAAGTTGAGAGGTTAACTGGGCAATACTCAACGCGATTCAAGTTGGTGAAACCGAACTTAGGAACCAAGCGCTGCAGAGGCATCTGACCGCCTTGGAAGCCAATCTTACGCTTAGCGCCACTACGAGCCTGAGCGCCCTTGTGACCACGTGTTGATGTGCCGCCTTTGCCAGAGCCTTGGCCACGACCTTTTCTTGTCTTGTTCTTTGAAGAACCTTCTGCTGGTTTGAGATTACTTAAATCCATAGTAATGTAGATTTGATAAGTTCAACAATTAAATTTCTTCGATCTTAAGAAGGTGAGCGACCTTATTAACCATGCCGGCTAAGCAAGGATTGTCCATGTCAACTTCAGCTGACTGGTGCATCTTTCTCAAACCGAGTGACTTCAACGTGTCCTTCTGATCTTGTGGTCTTCCGATACCACTTCTGATTTGGGTGATTCTAACTTTTTTCATCTTTCAAAAGTATTATCCGTTAAACACAGTATCCAAATCCACACCTCTCAGTTCGGCGACGGTGTAAGCATCGCGCATTCTGGTAAGAGCATCAAAAGTAGCCTTCACGACCGAGTGAGGATTGGAAGAACCCTTTGACTTAGCCATAACGTTCTTCACGCCAACACTTTCGAGAACGGCACGCATAGCACCGCCAGCGATAACGCCAGTACCATCGGTAGCTGGTTGGATGTAAACGTAGGCACCGCTATATTTACCATACTGTTCGTGAGGCAAAGTACCGTTCAGTACAGGAATCTTAACCAGATTCTTCTTGGCATCTTCGACGCCCTTCTGAATAGCGGTGGTAGCTTCCTTGGCCTTACCGAGACCGTAACCGACAACGCCATTCTCATTGCCTACGACAACAAGCGCTGCGAAAGTGAAAGTACGACCACCTTTCGTCACCTTCGTGACGCGGTTGATGCTAACGAGGCGTTCTTTGAATTCAATCTCGCTAGACTTTACTCTTTTAACATTAACTTCTGCCATAACAATTTAGAATTTAAGTCCTCCATTACGAGCTGCATCGGCCAGCGACTTCACTCTACCATGATACAAATAACCGTTACGGTCGAACACGACGGCATCGATGCCGGCAGCCTTAGCCTTTTCGGCGATGAGAGCGCCAACCTTGGCAGCTTGTTCGATCTTCGTAATCTTTTCGTTTTCAATGCCGTTCTCGCGCGAACTGGCAGCAGCCAATGTCTTACCGACTTGGTCGTCGATCAGCTGCACATAGATTTGTTTGTTGCTTCTGAAAACAGACATGCGAGGGCGAGCAGCAGTACCAGAAATCTTCTTTCTGATGCTCTTCTTGATAATCTGTCTTCTTTCTTCTTTAGTTTTTGCCATTTTCTTACTGAGGTATTAATGATTATTTACCGGCGGCCTTGCCAGCCTTACGTCTCAGGACTTCGCCTTCGAACTTGATACCCTTACCCTTATAAGGTTCAGGCTTACGCATCGAGCGGATCTTTGCTGCCACCTGACCAAGAAGTTGTTTGTCGTACGAACGCATCTTCAAAATAGGATTCTTACCTCTTTCGTTGATGGTTTCAATCTTAATCTCTGCAGGCATTTCGAAGAATACGCTGTGAGAGAATCCGAGAGCCATTTCAAGGATTTGACCTTTAGCTTCAGCCTTGTAGCCGACGCCGACAAATTCCTGAACAATTTCGAAACCTTCACTGACGCCCTTGACCATGTTGGCGATCAAAGCGCGATACAGGCCATGCTTCGAACCAGCTTCGGCAACTGCCTCGTTTGGCTTGACATGGATGTGGTCGCCTTCAATTTCGAGGTTAACGTGGTCATAGAACTTCTGTGAGAGTTCACCTAATTTACCTTTTACAGTGATAACTTGGTTATCGTTATCGATGTTAACTGTGACGCCAGCAGGAATGGCGATAGGCATTTTACCAATTCTTGACATTATTCTTATCTCCTATTCCTTTAATTAGCTGACATAACATAACACTTCGCCACCGATGTGGAGCTTGCGGGCTTCCTTGTCGGTCATCACACCCTGTGAGGTGGAGATGATGGCGATACCGAGACCGTTCATCACTCTTGGGAGGTTTTCACTGTCTGCATATCTTCTCAGACCAGGACGCGAAACGCGGTCGATGGTGGTGATTGCAGGCAACTTGGTCACAGGATGATATTTCAGAGCGATCTTGATGACATTCTGTGATTTCTTTTCGCCTTCTTCAAACTTGTAGTTCAAGATATAACCTTTCTCGAAGAGGATCTTGGTCATAGCCTTCTTGAGGTTCGAAGATGGGATTTCGACGATTCTATGCTTTGCAGCATTTGCATTGCGTATGCGGGTCAAATAATCTGCTATTGGATCTGTATTCATCGTTATTCTATCTTAAATGTTTACCAACTAGCTTTCTTAACACCTGGGATCAAGCCTTTGAGTGCCATTTCACGGAAATCAATACGTGAGATACCGAATTGTCTCATATAGCCTTTTGGACGACCGCTGAGCTTGCAACGGTTGTGGAGGCGGACAGGAGAAGCGTTCTTGGGAAGCTTCTGAAGGGCTTCGTAGTCGCCAGCGGCCTTGAGGGCTGCGCGTTTTTCGGCGTACTTAGCTACCAGTTCTGCTCTTTTGCGCTCACGCGCTTTCATTGACTCTTTTGCCATGGTTTACTTTTTTTGATTTTTAAAAGGAA
>CALBNP010000183.1 GCA_937896505.1 uncultured Bacteroidales bacterium
CCAAGCCCAGCTTGAGACTTTGGGTTGGCTTGGTGGCATGAAGGCTCTGAAAGAGTCCATCCCACAAGAGTGTTTTTTGTGTTTTCGTCAATGGAATCCATTTGGGGCAGCGAGAGGAAAGTTGCAAATGCTTTTTGTGCCATCAGGTAAATAGTTTCTATTTTCAGTTGCCCTTCCGCGATTCATATATTGACAAAAAAATCGGGGCACCCGAAGATGCCCCGTTAGTCGTTTCAATACCCAAAAGGATAATTCCTTTACTCAAGTCTTTGGGCAGAAACGAATAATGAGAGAAAAATGCCCAGCTTAGGCAGGGACTTCTGCAGCAATGCCATCATGCACCACAGTCAGCTGATGTGCGGCCTTGCGCTTACGCATGTTGGCATTGTCGAGAATGGTGACTAGCTTCTCCAGCAAGGTGCCGAATGCCTCAGGTTCCACCTTCACCATGCCGACGAGATACTCCATGATGCCGTTCAACGTGTCGGCGATGCCACGTTTCAGCTCGTGCAGCGATTCGGGCTTGACAGTGGCTGCGGCGATGCCATCGACTAGCGCCTGCTTTTCGCGCAAGGTCGCCAACGAAGTCTCCAGCTGGTCGGCCAAATCCCCCACGCCTTCGAGGGCAGCGATGTCGGCCATGGCCTGCCCGGTGCCGAAGTCGCGCAGCAGCAGTTCTGCTGCCGTACGGCAGTCGCGTACCGTGAGGCGGTTGAAAGGCCCGTACTCGTCGGCGATGTCCTTCAGGCGCGAGGCACAGGCTTGCTCCTCGGAGTTGCCGAACTTCATCCACCAACTGATCTGATGGCGTAGCGCCGAACCTGTGCGGCGCAAGGCCAAAGTCTCGGCAGAGATGTCATCTACGGCAGCCTTGTAATGCAAGGTCTCTGACAGTTGCTGTTTTTGCGAGTCCAACTTGTTGGTTTCGCTTGCCACGAAGGCATCCTTGGTCTTGGCTCCCTTCAGGCAGGTGCAAACACGCTCAACGCCGTCATAGAAGGTGTCGCTTTTCAGAGCCAGCGACAATGAATTGTAAAATCTCTTCATGTTCTAAAGATTTTATTTGTGAAACACTATACTCTGTGTGACTTTCGCACAGAGGCCTTTTTGTCAGGGTAGGCTAACCCAACTGACGTACAATCCCGCTGGATGGCGGGACGAGAAAAGAAAACGCCGCTGCCCCGATGCTTCAGTGCATCGGCAGACAGCGACGTGCAGGAATACATTAAGAGCCGCTCGCCCTCGGAGTACATGGCCGAAGGGCGGCTTATGTCGTTATTGATTTGATGATATGTTCCGGGATTATATCTTCCGCAGTCGGTGCTTGTGTCCATGTCTTAATTTTTTAGGTTCGCAGGATGGGTTAGGGCACGGCGGTGTTGCCATGTGGGCACAAGCGTTGCGGCCGGAGGTTTCCCAATCCGTCGGGCAGCTGAGGCTTGCCATCATTCCGTGTCTGAAATTACAGTTCATAAGGAGGTTGATAGATGAAACCCGTTGCTCAAACCTTGTGCCAAACCACGAAAATGTGACGATTAATCCATTAATTCTGTGATTTTTGTGGGAAATCTGACAGTTCCAAGTGTCTCGACCCACGACGCTCGTGGGAAACCTGACAGTTCCAAGTGCCAAAACCCTTGAGCATGCCAAAACCTGACAGTTCCAAGTCCTTTTACCCCACGAGCATGACAGAAACTGACAGTTTCAACTCATCAAACCCACCGATTTTGGGCAGAAACTGACAGTCGCAACCCATTTTGACGCATGATGCATGGAAAACCTGACAGTTCCAAGTCCTTCCGACCCACGGCCATGGGTTGACACGTCAGTTCCAAGTCCTTCGACCCATCGATTTGGGCAAAACCTGACAGTCACAAGTCCTTTGGAGGCACGAGCGTGGGTAAACAGGTCAGTTCTGAGTGCTTTGACTCACCGATTCCGAAAAAACATGACCTGTGCAAGACATATTTTTCGGCAATAATATACAATTTGACCTATAGTGGTTTACCATACATCGATAATGGTGTAAATCAAGCAGAATTAGCAGTTTGAGGTTCCCGCCGCAAGCGTCGGGAAATCGAAGATTCGACGTAGTCAATGGAAATCGTGGGAGTTATCATAAGGGCGGCGGCGTGTGATGTCCACACTAAGCTCTATAATAGGTCGCCGCCGCTTGTTCTATTAATCCACGGCATCCATTCCCGTCGCCAGACGGGAATCTCTATTTGGGCCTAAAAGTATATTATTGCCTATTTTTCACTTTCCTCTTGACTTTTGGATTTTGGCGTTATAACTTTGCAGCGTAAAATCATGAAAAGCATGGTAACAGGCTTCACATACGGAACCATTCATCTCGACCTCCAAGGATGGGAATGCCAAACCTCGACCGGGGTGGGCGCGTTGGGCATGGACGGGATAGGGAGCAGCGCCCGCCATGTGTGGAGGCCCATTAGCCCGTCCTTGAACTTTTGTAACTTTTCTTTCAAGAGAAAAGTTAATGAAACCCGCATGTACGACCCTGTGATGTCATCCTTCCTCTCGGTTGACAACTACGTGCAAAGTCCAGACAACTCGCAGAACTTCAACCGCTATGCCTATTGTTTGAACAATCCGCTGAAATACACCGACCCCGATGGCGAGTTCTGTGTACTGACGGCCATGGCCATAGGTGCAGCTGTAAATGTGGCCTTCCAGATGACGAGCAATGTCATCCACGAGCAGGCGCCATTCAAGGGCGTGGGCCGTGCGGCCATTACGGGTGCCTTACAAGGCGCATTCTCTTACGGCATAGGACAGGCTGCAGAAGCCATTGGGGCCGCTGCTGGCAAGGTTTGTCAGGCCGGCTTCCAGGTTGTGGCCCATGGCACCTTGGGCGGCATTTCCACTTGTGCCCGTGGCGGCGACTTCCTGACTGGCTTCGCCTCCGGCGCGGTAAGTTCGGCCATAAGCAGCTTAACGGTAGGCATCTGCGAGGCGGCGCAAGTGTCCGAAGCATGGACAAAGAGAATCATGGTAGCCGCAGGCGGCCTTTCTGGAGGTGCAGCTTCCAAGATAGCCGGCGGCGACTTCTGGGACGGCCTGTGCAACGGCCTCATCTGCGCCGGACTGAACCATGCCATGCATTTGGTGGTGGAAGGAGGTTCACCGGATGACCCGCCGGAGAAGGGAAAAGCTCTTGATGCGAAAAATATACTTTTAAAAGCTTATTCGCACTATCAGTTTGGACGTGGCAAACCACTTACATTCGATGCTTCAACTTTGGATTTGGATTTTATTTCACAGGAGGATTTGAAATATGAATCTGACGGAACTGCACATGTTAATTTATTTGATCATAGTAAAACATCCCAATCAGCTTTGGCTCTTGGAAAAATCAGTCTTATACCTGTAGGAGATAACCGATTTACAATAAAACCTGACCAGTATGATTTTAATATTGAATGGGAACAAGGTATGACAGGAAGAAATGTTGCAACAGCTATAGCAGGATATTTGCATGGACCTGTGATAGATAATATCCCTATTCCGTTTTTTATAGGTACCACTCCTTTATTTGGCCCGTCTACAGCATTTGGTGGTTCTTTTTGGATTCATTTTGAAAATACTGTTTACATCAAACCATAGAGGCCATGAAAAGAGTACTTTTATTTACAATAATGATTTCCATTTTTGTAGTATTGAATGGTTGTTTAGGCCCATACTGTGAAATTGGGCAGGAACAGGCTGATGAAGGATTTGAAGCGATATGCCTTTTCCACGGAGATACTATAGGATGGTTGAAATCAGGAAATCCGAATGTGCAACATCAATGCAAAGGGCGTTATTTCCATTTTCATCCAAATGATGACACAGTATATACTTGGTTTATTGCAGAACCAGGTGCCGGCTATGGCACTATAATCAGTGGACACATTACTGAAAATGTGCGTGATAGTGTTTTTATTCTTGCAGACCGCAAGCCAGTGGATAGCATTTTTGGCCATTATCAAGACGTTCCCTTATCATTCGACAGCACATCGTTTTATTGGGGCAGGCCAAAAGAACCTAATAATTATAATGAAGTATGGGAAATGTTATTAGAAAGCCCCATTCACGATTTTTGGATAATAAATCAAAACACATCCGATGTCTATGGTCCAATGTCTTTTGAGCAATATCTTGCAAAGAAGAAGGATTTGGGAGTTCCTGAAAATCTTCTGCTGAAATACGAAAAGGAGAGACAAAAAGAATGAACGCTATGTTTTCGGGGCGGCAGCTGCCGCCCCGAAAAATCTTTTCCACCTTGCCCATTCCAAACTTTTCGCTAATTTAGCGGCCAGAAACGCAACACATACGACCCATGCCAGAGAGCTACACATACGATATTGCCATTAGCATCGTTCCCCACTGGGAATGCCAAACCTCGACCGGGCTGGGCGCGTTGGGCATGGACGGGATAGGGAGCAGCGCCCGCCATGTGTGGAGGCCCATTAGCCCGTCCTTGAACTTTTGTAACTTTTCTTTCAAGAGAAAAGTTAATGAAAGCCGCATGTACGACCCCGTGATGTCGTCGTTCCTTTCGGTTGACAACTACGTGCAAAGCCCCGACAACTCGCAGAACTTCAATCGGTATGCCTATTGCCTGAACAATCCGCTGAAATATACGGATCCGAGCGGGGAATGCATAATCACATCCATCATTGCGGGAGCCTTCATTGGTGCCATTGTCAATCTGGCGGTGGCTGATGCCAATGGCTGCCTGAACACTGGTGTGGATTTTGTGAATGCAGCCTCCATGGGTGCCTTGACGGGAGCCATTGGTGGCGCTGCTGGCGGTGCCGTTGGTGGTGCGGTAGTCGGTTTGGTAGGAGAAGGGATTGGAGCTGGAAGTGGTAGTATCATTGGTGCTTCGGCAGGCTTTGCTGGAAGTTTCGCAAGTGCTTCGGTTGGAGCATGGTGTACAGGTGCTTCTTTTGGTGAAGGTCTTCTTACTGGACTGAAATCGGGCGGTTTGGGAGCCTTGTGTGGAGGCGTCATTGGTGGTCTAACTGGTGGATATACGGCATACAAACATGGTGGAAATTTCTGGACTGGAAAAGGAGCGTGTTTTGAGTTCACGAGCACCGGGGAAATCACTTCTAAATTTGAACAAAAATACTATAATAACCATATTGAAGACTATGAAAATGCGTTGAATGAAGGTGCTGAAAAGTTGTTGAATTTCAAAGTTGGAGACGTCAATGTAGATTTATTAACAACAAAAGTGGAAAGTACTGATCCAGTTGCCATAGAAAAGCTTAAGGATTACTTTATAAACGAGCAAGGTTTCTATGGAAAACAATCCGGTGGTGAGGCCTATGCTTGCACAATAAAGACTTCTACTTTTAAACATAGTGAAATACATATATCACCAGGTGTAGTTGATGGATATTTATTTGATGAATATAATAAAGGCCATTTTCACGCCACTCTTGGCCATGAACTTACACATGCTTATCACATTTATAAAGGGTTACCAGTTAGTCAAACAGGTCCAAGTGAATGGGCTGCTCAAGATTACACAAAAGCTATATACAACCATTATAAAATGTATAATTTGACAAAGGAATGGACCATTCCCGAATATGATGCAGGTTGGAAAGTCCCTAATACGTATAAGTTCTCAAGATACCTTTATCCTTGATCTATTAACGCTCATCATTTCATTCATCATGAATAAGTTAATATTATTGATTTTTGTATCACTTTCTTGTCTTTCAGGCTGTAGGAATGTATTTGGCATTATGTCATGTAATGATTTGCCTTTGTTTTGTCAAAATGGTTACTATACCATAAGTGACAATGAAATGGTAAAGTTACATTTGCATGATGGTACATATTCGTTAGATTTTGATTTGAGTGGTGGAGATGTAGTGTATCTTGAGAGAATTTCAATTGGTAGTTATGTCAACGATTCGGGATACTTGGTTTTACATGATAGCATTTTAGGATATAAAATGAAAATGCAGATTGTTTCTGAAACGAATTTGAAGTTTTGTAATGTATATTGTGGCTTACATGATTCTTCATTAACTTGGTTGTCTGCATCGGAATTTGGTAGTTATATAACAGAGCTTGATGTGGAAAAGATAAAGGAAGTATGCAAAGAGTATCAATGTCAAGATAAAACAAATACATTTTCTCCTGATTTATATGTGTATTCCAATATTAATCATTTCTTCGATTTGTCATTTTCTGAAGATGGGGTTTTTAGGTATTTGGTTTATGATATTCCCTTATTGGAAGGTTCATATGAACGTATTGGAAATGTGCTTGTTTTGCATGACCGCGAAATTGAAGAACCATTCTATGTGCTGATTGAAAAAGAAGGCATCATACCATTTTTGCCAGGAATTTTCGGAATACGGCAATTAAAACCTTATATCGAACATGGAGATTTTTGGTCTGATAATCCTATTGATTATGATTGGTATATAGGAAAATAGCAAAACTAAGATTATAAACATTTCATAAGTGGTTGTACATATACTGTTAGAACGGTTTCACGTGCACTGCTAAACCTCTGCCGCCCTTACAGGGCTTCGCAAAGTCCCGTAGGGACGACAGAACTTTAGCAGGCGGTGAAGCGCAGCGGAACCCCTGCCCTTAAACGGACTGCCGCTTCGCGTCGTCGCGAACGAAGTGAAGCGAACCTGGAAAACAGCTTCTGACAAACTGAAACTTTTTGATTTTAGATTACTTGCTGTCTAGATTGCTTCGCCGTGCCTCCTCACAATGACGTTCCACGTCTTGTCGATTTTCCACTTTTAGCTATTGTCGCAAACTTTCCGCCTAGATTGCTTCGTGCCTCGCAATGACTGTTAGTCTGGATGGCTTCGTCCTCGCAATGACCCGAGGCGCGTGTGGGGGCGAAGCTAAGTAACATAACCCGCGGAATCCGCAGTTCAAGAAACTAAGAGTCTGTTTTGATTTAGGTGAAACAAATAACAATAGATTTCTTCCCTACGGTCGAAATGACATTGTTGTTTGTTTCACTCAAAAAAGCCTATAGATACTCTCCTTCGTCGGTATGACATAGGCTTTTTTTTGAAAAATCAAAACAGACACTAAGTCTTGCTAATGTCATTCTCTTGGATAGGTGAACAAAAGCAACGTGTTGAAGAAGGCAAACAGCGAGGCACCGGCTTGGGTCTCGAGCGTGTCTTCCGGAAACATCGACAAGACCATGATGCACAAAAAGATGGTGTAAAGATAATGTCGGTTTTTCTTGGATGAGAGGTAAGGGAAGAACAAGCTGACCAAGAACAACGCCAATCCGACCAAGCCGAAGGCTATGGTGATGGCCAGATATTGGTTGTGTGCCCGATAGCGATATTCCTGATTCAGTGGTGATTGTATTTCGTCGTAGGCTTGGGCAAAGGCTGTTGGCACGTCGCCAGTGCCTACCCCAAACCATGGGTGCTTCTTGATGATGTGGAGCGATGTCCGCGTGTATTCGATGCGTTGCGAGAGCGAGCCGCCATTGGGGTTGTTGTAGCGCTTGTAGAGATTGTATTCGAACAGCGTTGACGACAGCCGTGCCCTGAAACCAGGATGAGACCAGTTGTTGTAGTTGGCGATGCCTTGCTCGATGTTCTGTATGTCGGTGTCAGTCAGTGCCATGACGCCTTCGGCATCTTTGCGCAGGCCTTTCGAGGTGAGATAACGCGTCAAGGTGGCTTCAAGGTTCTCGCCATTGGTGGTCTGGCCATCAAAAGCCAGGCTGCTGCGTTGCGGCCAAGTCTCTTCCAGCTCTTTTCGGCAATAATACAGCCCGACATAATGCCCGTCTTCGATAGGGTTGCAGATGGTGTCGTGCCAATAAGCGTTACCTTGGGCGGTTGTCTTGTCTAACGCATTGAAATCCACCTCTTCGACTTCCATCATGGGTTTTAAGGTCTTGTATAAAGTAATGGAAGTTGCCGCCACTACGAGTATGGCAATCGAAATCACGGCAATGCGCCAACCGATGCCTTTCTTCCAATGCAGGAAAGCATGCAAGATGCTCACTATCACTACGGCTGCCAAGACAACATAACCCGACAACGACTCGAAGATGTAAATCTGGTAGGCAAACCAAAGAATGATAGCGATTTGCATCGCCTTGTTCCACCATTTTGCAGGTCGGGTGAAAAGATAATAGGCTGTTATCGCCATGCAGAAGACGATGTGTAGGCAGAAGCGGATGTGGCTGATGAAATGTGAGATTTCGCGGATATCGCTGTAATCGTGTTTCAGATAGGCCGCAAAGCTGAACCAAGTGGCCGCGAAAACGGATAGCACGTAGATGTTCATCAGCAAGTCGAAATGCTTGCGGTCGAGCGGGTCGGTCGATGAGAAAAGGAAGGGCAGGAGAAGCAAGGGCAACTTGACGCGCAAGTCCTTCATTGCATATTGGAAATCAGAGGTATAAGTCAATCCAATCACATGAAGGAGATAGAACGCTACGAGAAGGACTGCCGCTTTGTTGTGCCAGAAACGGCTGCATTTTTCCCTGAAATCCTTGTTGACGATAGCATCGATAATCCAGATGCCGATGAGCCAGAACTGCGCCACGCTCATCACGAAAGGCGACAGCGTGAGCGAAGCCGCCAACATGACCAAGCCAAGGAAATATCCTTGCCTAATCAGTTGACTTATTGGCGTCTGTATGGTCATCACTTACTCAGAAGGGTGTGGTATTCGTCTTTGCCGTTGGTGTTGAGCAGAATCTCGAAGGCGCGGTCGAGGTCGGGGTCGTTTTGCAGCGTTGCCTCGATGCGTCCTTTCTGGTAATAATAGCGTCCGACAATCTCCGAACGAAGCAGTTCCTCAATATCGTCACGGTTGTTTTGCAGGTCGTTGGCTTTTTCGGCTTCCAAGGCTTTTTCTAATGATTCGACGATGTCGGCTACTCGCTTGTCGCAACCTTCAATTTCCATGGCTTCCTTCAGCTTCTTTATCTCCATTTCGCACCCCGTAGTGTAGCTGAAATCGTGCGACTTGACAAATTCCATAAAGTCCTGATAGGTAGCTTCGTCAATCTTGAATTCCTTTGCGGGAGCGATGGTCGGATGTTCATTGTAATACTTGTTGGCGTAGTCGAAAATCATGTTTTTTCCATAGAGATAAGCGGTCACGGTGGCGTAGGGATCACGTTCCACTTTCACGTCGGGCGTGATGCCGTGGCCTTCATAGACGGTGCGTCCGGCCATCGTGGTGAAAGGCTTGCCCAAAGTGTCGGTCTTCACCATGGTAGAATCCTTCTTGTGCGAGTAGTCGATTTCCTGGATGCAGCGTCCACTTGGAATGTAGTATTTTGCTACGGTGACTTTCATCTGCGTGTTGTAGCTCAATGGCAAGATGTTTTGTACCAGTCCTTTACCGAAAGTACGTGTGCCGATGATGACGCCGCGGTCGTAGTCTTGTATTGAGCCGGCCACAATCTCGCTTGCCGATGCGCTGCTGCCATCAACCAGAATGGCCAGAGGAATCTCTTCATCGACTGATGGGTTGTTGGTGCTGTATTGGTGGCATGATGCAGCCGTCTTGCCTTTCATCGAAACCACGGGTTTGCCTTTGGCAATGAACAAGTTGACGATGTCAACGGCTTCGTTCAACAGTCCGCCGCCATTGCCACGCAAGTCGAGGATGAAGCCTTTCAGTTCGTGGTCTTTCTTCATCTCGAGGAGTTTGGCTTTCACGTTGGCGCCAGCATCGCGGGTGAAGCCGCTTAGCGAGAGATAGGCCACGCCATTGTCGAAAACGGTATAATAAGGGATGTCGTCGATTTTCACTTTCTCGCGTTTCAAGGTCTTGACGACAGGCTTGTCGCTTCCATAGCGTTTGAGTTTCAGTGTCACTTCGGTGCCGGGCTGGCCTTTCAGTAGCTCGCTCACCTGTGCGGTCGTCTTTTTGTGGCAATCCACGCCGTTCACTTCAAGGATGACGTCGCCGGCAGTGATTCCTGCTTTCTGGGCGGGCCAGCCTTCGTAAGGGTCGGAGATGCGTGTGTATTCGCCATCGAATTGGATGAGCGCTCCGATGCCGCCATATTCGCCCGTGGTCATGAAACGTGCATCTTCGATGTTCGATTCGGGGATGAAAACGGTGTAGGGGTCGAGGCCCTGGAGCATGGCATTGATGGCTGCTTCGTTGAGCTCGCCCGGATTGATTTCATCGACATAATTCAGATTCAGCTCGCGAAGGATGCTGTTATAGATGTCGAGGCTTTTCGCGATTTCGAAATTATTCTGTTTCTCTTGGGCCATTGCCGCCACCGACAAGAAGGCAAGCAGCACCAAACCGATAATTCTCTGTTTCATAGTATTTTGCTTTGCTTTATATTCGTAATTCAAATTTCTAATTCTCAATTCTCAATGGCTTGTTTCGGCTCCGCTCAGCATTCACCGCTCATAATTCTCATTTCTCAATTCTTAATTCTTAATTCTCAATTCTCAATTCTCAATTCTTAATTCTCAATTCTTAATTCTCAATTCTCAATTCTCAATTCTTAATTCTCAATTCCCCCAACCTCTCCACTTTCCACTTTCCACTCTTCACTCACTACTCCCTACGGAACCGGATCATACCCACTCCCGCCCCACGGGTTGCATGAGAGCACACGTTTGATGGTGAGCCAAGTTCCTTTTATCGCTCCGTATTTCTGCAACGCTTGGATGCCATAGTTGGAGCATGTCGGCGTATAGCGGCAGCTCTTTCCGACTAAAGGTGATAAGGTGACCTGATAGACCCTGATGAGGAATATCAAGAACTCAGTGGGCCATTGTTTGATGGGTTTCATGGTGCTTGACGATTTCGTGGATGGCTTTTCTTGTCTTGTTCATCATCTCATCGTACGAATGGATGACGGTAGCCGTATAAACCAACGCAACATCGACCGAAATATTGTCGCGCTCGCAAGTCTCGTAAAGCTTGGCCTTGTTTTTTCTCCACGATTCGCGGATGAGGCGTTTTACGCGGTTACGCTTGAAGGCATGGTGAAAGCGTTTTTTTGAAACTGAAAGTAACAACCGGCAAGTGACTCGGTCGTTGACATTGGGTTTATATAGGAATATGACTCGGTAAGGATATACCGAAATGCCTTCGCCTTCATTGAATAACGTGTTGATTTCGTTGTCTTTGCAGATGCGCTCGTATTTCGGGAAATCCTCTTTCGTTACCATAATAACTATTGTGAAGCAGGCTTACTTCTTCTTGTTTTTCTTAGCGTCGGCAGCGAGGTATTCCTCAATGGCCATGGTCATCGAATGGGCTGTCGCAGTGGGAGCGCGCAAGTTGAGTTCGAGGCCAGCATCGGTGATGGCTTGGCAGGTAGCGTCACCGAAACCGCCGATGGCGACTTCGTTTTGCTTGAACTCTGGGAAGTTGTCTTTGAGTGATTGGATTCCTGCAGGGCTGAAGAACACCAGCATGTCATAGTTTTCAATCTTGATGGTCTCTTTTAGGTCAGCTGAAACGGTGCGGAACATCACAGCCTTGGTGAAATCGAGTTTGGCAGCGTTCAGGAGGTCGATGGTGCTGTCAGAACTGATGTCGGAGCAGCAATAAAGGTATCTTTCATCCTTGTGCTTCTTCATGATGTCAATCAAGTCGCCAAGGGTTTGGTTGCCATAAAACACCTTGCGTTTGCGATATTGCACGTAACGTTGCAGATACAACGCCGTCGATTCGTTAATGCAGAAGTATTTGAGAGTCTCGGGAATGGCATAGCGCATTTCCTTCGCGACCCTGAAGAAATGGTCCACTGCATTGCGGCTTGTAAGAATGATGGCCGAATACTCGGGCAGTTTAATGTGTTCTTGGCGCAGTTCTGTGGCTGATACATCATCGAGTTTGATGAATTTTTCAAAAGTGAAGGTGACACCATATTTCTTTGCCATGTCTCCGTATGGCGTCTTCGAAATATCGGCAGGCTGGGGTTGAGACACCAAAATAGACTTGATCTTCATTCGTTCTACTTCCTTTTTTTAGCGCGTCTAAATTCCTATTTTCTCATCGATAAACCATCTTAACTTATTAGAAGACAGAACCTTTGCTGAAATAGCGAGTGCCTGCTTCCACTACGGTCAAAACGGGTACGATTTCAAGGGCGCAAAAATACAAAAAAATGTAAAACGATGATATCTTTGTGGCAACTCTTGTTTCGATAAAATCTTCGATGGTCCTGACGAGCACGAAAAGGCCGATGATGCTTATGCCGATCCAAACGAAGGCAGAATATGGATTATAGAGTAGCAGGAGAAGGATGGGCAGCATGGCGATGAGACATAATGTTGACAGCGAAAGCTGTACGGCGGTTTGACGTTCGACGGCATCGCGTGTTGCGAAAAGCCAGTTCATGAAATAGAGTATTGCATAGCGGAGTAAAACCCAGCCAGCCATGCATGCCGTGATGGTGCAATATGAGCCAAAGCTATTGAAACGAGCAACGTCGCGCGACATGATGACACAGGCTTTCTGCACAAACAAAGCCATGACCAAAACATAGGCAAAGATGAACGAGATGCCAAGGAAACTGCCCGTTGGCGACCATTCACGAAGCAACTGGTTGGTGTGTGACGTGCCCTGTGGAATGGTGAGCGTTTGCCTGAATTGGCGAGGGTAAAGTTGTTTGTTGAGCACGATAAGAAGCAATACCAATGCCATGATGATGAGGTTCCAACCTTGAATCACATCTTGCAACATGCGCAAACTGGGGGTCAATGTGCCTCCGAAACCCGAACTGACAAAATGAGTGCAGCCGAGCGAGTCGGTTGGGGTTTGGACTTGAGCTATGTATGTTGTGTCAGGCATGGATTTACCTCATGTTTGAAGCTGCAAAAGTAAACAAATTTCATTTTTCGTGACAAAAGCAAATGCAGAATTGAGGAAATCGAGAATTTAGTTGTCCGTAAGGCAAAAATAAACTAATTTTGCACGCGTTTAACGAGAAAAATTCAACAAACATCAATAATAAATCATTTGTATCATGGATTTAATGCAAGAAATCATTGCCAATGCCAAAGCCAACAAGCAGCGCATTGTGCTCCCCGAAGGCGACGAGCCTCGTACTTTGAAAGCAGCCGACCAGCTTCTCGCTGATGGTGTTGCCGACATCACCCTCATCGGACCTGCCCAGAAAATTAAGGAGATGACAGCCGAATTTGGACTCAAGAATATCGATAAGGCCCAAATCATCGACCCAAAGAACAACCCCGACAAGCAACAGTATGCCGAATTGCTTTACGAACTCCGTAAGGCTAAAGGCATGACCATGGAACAAGCCGAAGCTCTGGCCGAGAACTTCATGTATCTCGGCATCCTGCTCGTCAAGGCTGGCAAGGCCGACGGTCTCGTGAGTGGCGCCCGCAGCACCACTGGCGACATGCTCCGTCCTGCACTGCAGATCATCAAGACCGTTCCTGGTGTGACTTGCGTGAGCGGCGCTTTCATCATGTTCCTGCCTGAAGGCTGCAAGTATGGCACCGATGGCAAGCTCGTCTTCGCCGACTGCGCTGTTACTCCAGTTCCGACAGCCGACCAATTGGCTGAAATCGCAGTCTGCACTGCCGACACTGCCAAGAACATCGCCAAGATCGACCCTGTCACCGCCATCTTGAGCTTCTCCACCAAAGGCTCAGCCAAGCACGAAGATGTGGATAAGATCATCGAAGCCACACGCAAGGCACAAGAGATGCGTCCTGACCTCGTCCTCGATGGCGAACTCCAAGCCGATGCCGCTATCGTTCCATCAGTGGGTTCGAGCAAGGCTCCGAACAGCCCTGTTGCCGGTAAGGCCAACACCTTGGTGTTCCCACGCCTCGAAGTCGGCAACATCGCCTATAAGCTCGTGCAGCGTTTGGCTGGTGCCGAAGCCGTGGGTCCTGTGCTCCAAGGTCTCGCTAAGCCTTGCAACGACTTGAGCCGAGGCTGCTCAATCGACGATGTCTATAAACTTGTTGCCATCACCGCTAACCAAGCTATCGCCCAGAAGAAGTAAATTTCTCCGCTCCGCGGCGGGAAAACAGTAAATTCGGAGGAAATTAAAGAGTAAATTAAGAGTAAATTTTTCAAATTTGTTTTGAGATGAACATTTGGGAGAGGATGACTAAAGAAGATTTACTCCGTATTTACTTGACCACGCCGAAGGCGAAATAACGAATAACAATACTCAAAAAACAGTTTTATATGAAAATTTTGGTTCTAAATTGTGGCAGTTCTTCCATCAAGTATCAGTTGCTTGACATGGAAAACGCCAACACATCGCACCTTTTGGCCAAAGGCTTGCTTGAACGCATCGGTCTCGAGATGGGTGAGTTCACGCACAAGTACAATGGCGAGAAGCACTACCAACAACTTCCTATCCCGAACCACACCGAAGGTATCAAATTAGTGCTTAAGGCATTGGTTGACCCGAAGATGGGCGTCATCAAGGATCTGAAGGAAATCGACGCTGTCGGTCACCGCGTGGCTCATGGCGGCGAACTCTTCCCGCAAAGCGTGCGCATCGACCAGAAGGTCATCGAAGGCATCGAAAGTCTCTGCGACCTCGCTCCTCTGCACAACCCTGGCAGCTTGCAAGGCATCCACGCCATGGAAGAAGTGCTCCCAGGCATCCCGATGGCTGCCGTGTTCGACACTTCGTTCCACGCCACCATGCCACCTGAGGCTTATCTTTATGCAGTGCCTTACGAATACTACGAGAAGTATCGTGTGCGCCGCTACGGCTTCCACGGCACCAGCCATAAGTATGTGGCCGAAAGAGCCGCTGCCTTCGTTGGCAAGGACTGGAAGACCAGCAAGATTGTCACCTGCCACCTCGGTTCGGGCGCTTCCATCGCTGCCGTCGAAAACGGCAAGTCGGTTGAAACCTCGATGGGCTTCACTCCTGTCGAAGGCCTCGTGATGGGCAGCCGCACGGGCGACCTCGACCTCGGCGCTTTCATGTACATCATGGACAAGGAAGGCTAC